>JAZULY010000082.1:0-4652 GCA_045603355.1 Acutalibacteraceae bacterium
ATAAATATGTATATTATGGTAAAATAAAAATAGTTTAGGGTGGTGCAAAAATGGAACATATTACTGTTGGCAGTAAATATAATGAAGGTAAAGTTGCTTTTGTAGAATGCGTAAAAGACAGCTCACTTGATAATATCAGTATTAAAGACAGGTGTTTTTTGTTGATTACACTCACTAAAGGGAAATTAGAGTTCAAGGTTGGGGATAAGAAAATTTGCGCTACCGCACCCTCTTTTATATGCTTTGATGAGTCAGAAAACCCCGTGCTTATTTCTAATTCAAAGGCACAATACACCTGTGTGTATTTCCATCCTAAGTTTCTTAATATCAATATGACCTTTGAACTTCTGCGTTCAAAGAAATACGATGATATCGCTACTACCCACGATATGTTTATGTTAAAACCGTTTATTGATAAGGCATATGTGATTCCTATTGCCGAGACGCAGGTTGAGAAAATAGAACGTTCTGCTGATTATATGATGTACGAATTAGAGGAACAGCGGGATTGGTATTGGTCTTGCCGTGGACGTTCTTACTTTATGGAAATTATCATTGCTTTAGAGCGTATGTACGGTCTAATCGGTTACGGATTAACACATCAAAAGTCTGATAACACCCCAATCATTAGCAATCCAAAACTGCGTGATGCCGTTCTTTACATAGAGGGACATTATGCAGAAAATATAACCCTTTCGGATATATCGGCGAATGTAGGTATAAACCACACTACGCTAACTGCTCTTATGAAACAGGAACTCGATTGTACCGCGATAGTGTATTTGATGAATTACCGCATAACCGTTTCCAAAAAGCAACTTGCTTTTACAGACGTACCCATTAAGGGTATTTCAGATATGGTAGGATTTAAAACCGTACAGCATTTTAATCGAATTTTTAAAGATATTACAGGGGTAACTCCTGCCGAGTTCCGCAAAGCTGCGGTTAAAAAACGGATGGAAGATATTAGATGAAGAAGATATCGGAGGAAACAATGAAGAAAAAAGAATCAAAAAGCAAATCAAATATTAGTAATAATCTGTTTTTCTTAAGGCTTATATGGAAAATTGCTCCGGGTGCTGTTATACACACTTTTGTCAGCCAAGTAATCGGTTTCGGATTATGGGCGTTTTACTCTATTACCTTTATGCAGTATTTATTCGGCGGAGTAGACCGCACCTTTACCGAGGTCTTGATATTTATCTGGGCGGCAGTAATAATTGATATTTTATTTAACCTGTATGTTTCTTGGTTTAATTACAAATATATGCCTGTAGCCAGTGCTGATATCCACCGCGAACTTAATTCTATGCTCTTTAAAAAGTCTCAGGCTATGGACCTTTCCTGCTATGAGACACCTGAATTCTACAATTCATATACCAAAGCCGCCACCGAAGCCTCTAACCGTTCGATGATAGTTCTTCAAACTATGGCGGTTATAGTATCGGCGGCATTATCCGTAGCTTATGTAGTTTATACAATGTGCAGTGTTACCTTATGGTCACTGGTCTTCGTTGTTCTTCCTCTTATCGGCAACCTATATTTCGGCAGAAAATTCAGTAAGGTACAGTTTCAGCTTGAAACCGATAACGTACCGTTTGACAGACGCAAGGATTATGTAAACCGAGTTGTATATTTCAGAAAATACGCGGGAGAGCTTCGTCTTACCTCTATTTTTAAGGCGCTTAAAAGTACCTACCGTGATGCCGCTCAAAATATTGTAGATATAGCAAGAAAGCATGCGCCTAAAAAATCATTTTACAACATCATAAAAGGAATACTGCTGTTCTGCCTCTCATTTCAGGGAATGTGGGCGGTTGGTGCTTTTTTAGCTCTGAGGGGCGACATTGACCTCGGCGGATTTATTGTGCTGTCAAGCGCGATAGTCAGCCTTACCTGGATGTCTAATGACCTGACACAATCCATTACAGAATCGTTTACAAACTCACTCTTTATCGAAAACCTTAAGACGTTTTTAAATTACACACCTAAAATCGACGAAGATGCCGGTGGGCTAACCCCCGAGAGTAACGTACAAACCATTGAATTCAGAAACGTTACCTTTACATATCCGGGACAAGAAAAACCCGCGCTTGAAAATGTTAATCTCACCTTTAACCGCGGTGTCAGACACGCGCTTGTAGGTATAAACGGCAGCGGCAAGTCTACCCTGCTCAAATTAATTCTTCGTTTTTATGACCCCGAGGCGGGCACTATACTTTTAAACGGCACCGATATAAAAACGCTTGATGTCAAAAAATACCGCGAACTCATCGGGGTCGCTTTTCAGGATTTCGCTATGTTCTCTTCAACCGTTACCGAGAATGTATTACTGCGAGAATCGGCAGACGATGATGATACCGCACGAGCCGTTGCCGCGCTTAAAGACAGCGGCGTATATGATAAAATAGAAACGCTGGAAAACGGCATTAACTCGATACTGACACGCGAATTCGACGATAACGGCATTGAGCTTTCGGGCGGTGAAAGGCAGAAGATAGCAATAGCGCGCGCCTTTGCTAAAAACAGCCCCGTCGTTATACTTGATGAGCCGTCAAGCGCGCTTGACCCGATAGCAGAATACCAGATGTTCGAAACAATCAATCATTTGTGCAAGGGTGAAGACAAGCTCTCTATTATCGTATCTCACCGACTCTCGACCGCCGCTACGAGCGATAAGATATTTATGTTTGAAAACGGCAGCATTATCGAGCAAGGCTCACACAGCGTTCTCTTAGAACAGGGCGGCAAATATGCCGAAATGTTCAAAAAACAGGCTGAAAACTACCTCGTACAGACAGGGGGTGGCGTAGATGCGTAAGCAAAGAACTAAACACAGCGTGCTTAGCAACAATTATTTTGCACTGCGCTGGTATTTTAAGGTTGCCCCCGGATACTTTATATACAAAACCATTGAAACCATCTTCAACCAAGCCATTCATCTCTTCGAGCACACTTTTTTATTAGCATATATAATCGACTGCATAGAAAACAAGCGGTCCTTTAGTGACGTACTCACCTATCTCATTCCGTTGGTAATTATACTCGCATTAAAGCTGATAATTACACATTTGGTTGATTACTATATCACACCGCGCGTAGTTGAGGACGTTAAGCAAGAGGTAAATATGAAGCTGTGTGGGAAAGCGGTATCGATGGAAATCTCGCGTTATGATGATTCAGAGTTTTACAATGACTTTGTGTGGGCAATGCAAAAAGCACCCGATCATATTTTCAAGGCAAGCTACAGCTTTTTCTCGCTAATCAGTAATATCACCGCCGTTATTCTCGCAGGCGCATTTGTAATCGCAACAGATTTAGTGGCTGTCTGGGTAGTTGCCGTAATGCTGGTGCTGATTCTTATCACACAGACACTCCGAAATAAACGCGTTATTCGCCGCGAGGAGGAGGCACTTCCCCACACCCGTAAACGGGATTATACAAATCGTGTTTTCTACCTTATTGATTTTGTTAAGGACCTGAAAATGAGCAACATGGCGGGTAAACTCCAGAAAGATTTTTATGACTCGACCGAAGAGATTAAGAAGGTAAATTTGAAGCACGCGCTGCCGCTCATATTTCTGAGTTCGGGTTATCCGTTAGTGCAGGATCTGCTTTACGACGGAGGTTATTTGAGTTATCTGTTCTATAAAGCACTTGTTAAAAAGACCTACGGTATGGGAACACTGCTTGCTCTTTACAATTCGGCTAACCGACTTAAAAACAGTATTAATACAATTATTAACCTTGTGCCTAAATTCCAAGAGCACAGCCTGTATATTGAAAAACTGCGAACCTTTTTAGAGACAGAAAATGAAATGCTCGATAACGGCAAAGAACTGCTTCGCCGCGGCGGTAATATTTCTATTAATAACCTCACCTTTACCTATAAAGGCAACTCAGAACCCACCCTCAGAGATATCTCAATGAACATCACGAAGGGTGAAAAAATTGCTCTGGTTGGTTTTAACGGTGCGGGTAAATCTACCCTCATTAAACTGTTGTTACGACTTTATGACCCAAATGAGGGCTATATAAACTATAACGGCAAAGATATACGTGACTACCCGTTAGCCGATTATCGGAAACAGTTTGGTACACTGTTTCAGGATTTCGAGATATTCGCAAGCGATATTGCAACTAATATCACAATGGATGAAAATGAATTCGATAAAGAACGCGCCGATATTGCGGTTACAAAGGCGGCGTTTATGGATAAACTATCCCGTCTGCCGAACGGCTATAATACGCAGCTGACTAAAGAATTTGATGACAGCGGCGTCAGCCTCTCGGGCGGCGAAGCGCAAAAGCTTGCCCTCGCACGGGTTTTGTATGCCGACAGTGATTTCATCATCCTTGACGAGCCTTCGAGTGCACTCGACCCTATCGCCGAATATGAGCTTAATAAAACGGTCACAGAACTTGCTCACGATAAAACGGTTATCATTATATCCCACCGTTTATCTACCACAAGATTCGTTGATAAAATATATATGCTTGAAAGCGGCAGAATAATTGAACAAGGCAGCCACGATGCATTATTAAATCAGGGCGGCAAATACGCTGAAATGTTTACCTTGCAGGCTGAAAAATACAGATGATAAAACCATAACCTTCTATATAAAGAGGGGGGGAGATTTTTTTTTTTTCCC
>JAZULY010000083.1:0-3288 GCA_045603355.1 Acutalibacteraceae bacterium
TCCATCGTACCGTGCATTTCCTTTCGGTAACGCGCAATAAAGGGGATGGTGTTGCCCTCGTCGAGCAGTTCGATTATATTTTTAACGTAAATTTCTTTTGCCCCAAATTGTTCGGCTAAAACCTTTGCGTAATCCATAAAAAACTCCTTTTAACGAACTAATATAATTATGCCATAAATTTTCACAAAAGTACAGTTTTGATTGATTTTTAATATAAAAAAGATATAATGAATATAGGTGATTAAAATGAGCAAGCATACATATAAAAAGAAAAAGGTCAAAATTAATTGGCCTAAGTTTATTTCACGTATTTTACTTTTTTTAGCGCTTATAACCGCACTCATTGTAACGGTGGTTAAGTGTGCCGATGAACCTGAGGGGGACGGCGGCAGTTCCTCTGCGCCGAGTAGTAGCAGCAGTAGTGGAACAGTGACGCCCGAGCCGAAGCCTGTCTCTTACGAAGAGCGCGTAGGCAAGGACTACGAAATAGATATCAGCGAATATTTAGAGTATATCGAGCCCGAAGATAAGTACGAATACGTCTTTCTCGTAAACCCGACCCATACCCTCGCGTCGGATTATGTGCCCGAGGACCTGACCGACTGCGGTCATACCCGTCAGGACGGCAGAGCGGTGCAGAAAATGCGCCTTGCCGCCGCAAAATCCCTGCAGGCATTTTTAGCCGAGGGTGCATTAAACGGTGTAAACGACGTTACGGTTACGAGTGCATACCGCTCGTATGATTATCAGAATTATTTGTTTAATACCTATTTTGACCGCGACTGGGCAACGGGTAAATTCGCTACAAAAGAGGAATGTGAAGCAAACGTGCTGACCTATTCTACCAAACCGGGTACGAGCGAGCATCAGTCGGGACTGTGCTGCGATATGCACAATATCCCGTCGGCAGAACAGTATTTTGCACAAAAGCCTGAGGCAAAGTGGCTGGCAGAAAACTGCTACCGTTTCGGTTTTATACTCCGTTATCCCGAGGATAAGGAGGATATAACGGGAATTATCTACGAGCCGTGGCATTTCCGCTTTGTCGGTCGCGATGTCGCAACAGAAATGCACGAATTAGGTATGTGCCTCGAAGAATATATAGAATATAAGGGACTTGAAGATTAATTTTCAAGTACTCGCATAGCATTAGAAAAGCAAATTTTATCGGTTTCGTCGGCGGTGAACTCGCGATTTAAGCCTTCGGCTATCAGCGGTAACCCCGCACAGTCGCGAAACTCAAGCAGAGAATTCATACCGTCAAAATCCGAGCCGAGCGCTACGGCGTCAATGCCTGCGGTGTTCTTAATATGCCGCGCTTGATACACGATATCCGATATAAAGGTTGCCGACGGCTCTGCCTTTAAAAAGGGTGTATGAAAATTAATTCCTACCACGCCGCCGCTCTCTCCTATAGCGCGCAGCTGCTCATCATTTAAGTTTCTCGGGTGGGGAAGTACTGCGCTGCAGCACGAGTGTGTAGCAATAAAGGGTTTTCGGCTCTTTCTCGCAACATCCCAGAATCCTCCCTCGCTCAGGTGCGAAACATCGATAATAATATCAAGGTTGTTAAGCATTTCGACGGCCAGTAGTCCCTTAGCTTTAAGCGGCTCTGCGTGGCGGACGCCCGCAGCCGAGGGGTAGCCGAGCGAGTTTTCGTAGTTCCAGGTAAGCGACATTATCCTGACCCCCATACTTTTACAGACGTTAAGGCGGTTAAGGTCATTACCCACAAAATCTCCGTTTTCTACAGTCAGTATGGCGGAGATTTTATTGTCCTTAATATTCTCTCTAATATCGTCGGCATTAACTGCTTGACTTATCAGCCCCGGATATTGCTTCATACAGCAAATAAAATTTTTATATAACCTTTTAAGCAGCTTGAAGTTATAAGATGAGGTATCGGTAATATTATCGCTCTGCGGCAGAAAAATTGCAAAGCACTGCGCCGAGACCCTTCCCTCGCACATTCGCTTTAAATCGATATGCCCGTTATTTTCATATAACGAATATTTCTTGTTGTCCCGAAACAGAGACAACGTATCACAGTGTAAATCGAAAAATCGCATACTATACCCCCGTATTATAGTATGCAAAAGAAAGGCTTTTAGAGATGCGTCAGAGAATTTTAAAAATTCAAAATATGTTAGAGCGCGGCACCGCCGCCGTTATTTGCTCGCCCTCAAACCGCTTTTATTTGACGGGTTTTAATTCGAGTGCGGGTTATATTGTTATAACACCGAGTCGTGCGGTCTTTTTAATCGATTTCCGTTACTATGAAAAGGCAAAGCAGGTAGTAGATTCCTGCGAGGCGGTATTAGCGGAAAACACCTTCGAGCAGATGAAGACGCTGATAGACGGTATTGAAAAAATATATGTTGAGACCGATTTTATGAGCCTTAAAGATACTCGGCTGCTCTCAGAGCGGCTCGGCGTGACGGTGAGTAATGACGATAAACTCAGCCGTCTGTTAGGTCTTTTACGAAGCATAAAAAGCGAAAAAGAGATAGAAAACATCAAAAAAGCCCAAAAATTGACCGATGAAACCTTTTCTTACATCCTGCCGAGAATAGCGGTAGGCAGAACCGAAAAAGAAATTGCCCTCGAAATGGAGTTTTTTATGCGAAAAAGCGGCAGCGAGGGCGTATCCTTCGATTTTATCGTGGTATCGGGTAAAAATTCATCCCTTCCGCACGGTGTGCCGAGTGATAAGAAAATCGAGAAGGGTGACTTTGTTACAATGGATTTCGGCGCCGTAATAAACGGCTACCGCAGTGATATGACAAGAACGGTTGCCGTAGGATACGTGAGTGAAGAACAGTCGGCGGTTTATAATACCGTTTTATCGGCTCAGGATGCAGCTATCCGCACAGCACAGGCAGGCGCAATCTGCCGAGATATCGACCACGTGGCACGCGATATTATTTACAGCGCGGGCTATGAAGGCTGCTTCGGTCACGGTCTCGGACACAGTGTAGGGTTAGATATCCACGAAAACCCGTCCTTTAACACACGCGATGATACGGTGCTTCAGACGGGTATGGTAATAACCGTAGAGCCGGGAATTTATTTGGAAAATAAATTCGGTGTGCGAATCGAGGATATGATAGTAATCGAAGACGGTGGTAATACCGATATCACCCATAGCCCGAAGGAATTAATAATTGTATAAAAACAGACCTATAGCCTTCCCCTTGAGGGGAAGGTGGCAACCAAAGGTTGACGGATGAGGTGTTCTTAAAAGAAGGCTACATTAACAATTACACCTCATCAGTCTCGCTACGCTCG
>JAZULY010000084.1:0-4805 GCA_045603355.1 Acutalibacteraceae bacterium
TGTCTGTGACCCATCTTACGAGAACTGCTCTTCTTGGGCTTGTAGGTGAATACGGTGATTTTCTTACCCTTGCCGTTCTTAACAACGGTACCCTTTACAACAGCGTCCTTTACGTAGGGCTTACCAACCTTAAGGGTTGTCTTCTTTACAGCAACAACCTTATCGAAGATTACTTCCTCATTAGCTTCTACATCGAGCTTTTCAACGTAAATTACACTACCCTGCTCAACGCGGTACTGCTTTCCGCCTGTCTCAATAATTGCGTACATCCTTGTACACCTGCCTTAATATTAGTCTCGCTACAGTAGGCGTATGCCAATAGGCATAACTTAACAAGCCCACAATATGCGGCTTTACCATTCTAACACCGAGAAAACAATTTGTCAAGAGAAATATTTTAAAAACGCAAATGTACTTGAAAAACGGGTTAATTTGTATTATATTATATATTGTTATTATTTAGGAGGATTTTTATGGCAAGCTATATTAAGATGAATAAAGCAGAACTGCAAGCAGAGCTTGCGGCTGTAGAAAAGGAATACAAGAGACTTAAGAGTCTCGGCACTGCGCTTGATATGACGCGCGGCAAGCCCGGTTTCGACCAGATGGACGAGTGCAACGAAATATTCGACCTCGTAGGTAACGGCACAGGCTTTACCAACTGCGAGGGTACCGACTGCCGCAACTACGGCGGACTTGACGGTCTTATTGAACTGAAATATCTCTTCTCGCATATTTTAGGCGTTAAGCACGACCAGATAATCGTCGGCGGTAACTCGTCGCTTAATATGATGTTTGATACCATCGCGCAGGCTATGACACACGGCTTCGGCGGTGAGCCCTGGATGCTGCAAAAGGGTATTAAGTTCTTATGCCCGAGTCCCGGTTATGACCGTCATTTTTCAATCTGCGAGCATTTCGGCATTGAGATGATTCCCGTTAAGACTACAAAAGACGGCCCCGATATGGATGCTATCGAAGAACTCATAAAAGACGAGAAGATCAAGGGTATGTGGTGTGTACCGAAATACTCTAATCCCGAGGGTATCACCTATTCCGATGATACCGTACGCCGTCTTGCCGCTATGAAGCCTCCCGCCCGCGATTTCCGCATTATGTGGGATAACGCGTATGCTATACACGGTCTTTACGATACGGGTGACGAGCTGCTCAACATCTACGACGAGTGTGTTAAAAACGGAACCGAGGATAACATTATTATGTTTACCTCGACCTCGAAAATCACCTTCCCCGGTGCGGGTGTTGCGGCAGAGGCGGCAAGTCCGTACAACGTATCGCTCTTAAAGAAGCGTATGTCCTTCCAGACCATCGGCCCCGATAAATTAAATCAACTGCGCCACGCGCGTATGTTCCCGAATTATGAAGTGCTCATAAAACATATGAAAAAGCACGCTAATATTTTAAGACCGAAATTCGAGGCGGTGCTTAAAGAGCTTAATAAACAGCTCGGCGGTTTAGAAATTGCCGAGTGGACCACGCCGCGCGGAGGCTACTTCGTAAGCCTTAACGTACGACGCGGCTGCGCTAAGCGTGTTGAGCAGCTTTGTGCAGACGCAGGACTTAAATTAACCAGTGTCGGTGCTACCTTCCCCTACGGCAAGGACCCCGATAACAGTAATATCCGTATAGCCCCCTCCTACCCGTCGGTAGAGGAGGTAGAGAAGGCATCGGTAATACTCTGCTGCGCAGTACGCTATGCGGCACTTGAAGACCTGCTGAAGTAGGAGAATAACAATGAAATCCAGAAAAACAAGTAAAATTACCTTTTTCCTCGTATTGGCGGTTATTGTAGCCCTTACCCTTACATCATTTTTCGGTATTGATAACTATTATGGGGACACCCGTAGGGTTTATATAAAGGGTGCTGATGATATCCGTTGGGGTATCGATATCAGCGGCGGTGTTGAGGCTGTTTTCTCGCCCGATAAAGCCGATGTCGATATAACAGACGAGGATATGGCTTCGGCAAAAGCCATAATCGAAACCCGACTTGTAAACAAAAACATAACCGACTATGAGGTTTATGCCGATAACGACCAGCATCAGATTATCGTTCGTTTCCCGTGGGCGGCAGACGAGAGTGATTTTGACGCTTTAGATGCGGTAAACGACCTTGGTGAGACGGCTCTGCTTAAATTCTGCGGGGACACCGACCCTGAGAATATACTACTGAGCGGCTCTGCCGATATTGCGTCGGCTAAGGCTGATTATATTCAGGAAGATAACGGCAAGACCCAGCACGTGGTAAGCCTTTCATTTACAGATACGGGTGCAGCAAAATTTAACGCCGCCGCTAAGGTTTACTCAACCGTATCCATCTGGATGGATGACACTATGCTGTCTGCTCCGAGTATAAGCGCAGACCTTGCAAGCAATGGTGTTACGCAGAACGGCGCATACATCAGCGGCAGCGAAGCCGACCCCTTTACCGCAGAGAGTGCTACCGAGCTTGCAAACAAGATAAATGCAGGCTCACTCCCCTTTGCGCTGACGGTTGATGACAGTAAATTACAGGTTATTTCCCCGACACTCGGTGCTGATGCGCTCAATGTTATGCTTATTGCAGGCGCTATTGCCTTCGGTGTTGTATGCCTGCTTATGATAATCCGCTACCGACTGCCGGGTGTTATCGCGTCGATAGCGCTGCTCGGACAGTTAGCGGGTATGGTTGCCTGCATTTCGGGCTTCTTCCCCGGTGTCGACAGTTTCACCCTCACCATCCCCGGTATCGCGGGTATTATACTTTCTATCGGTGTAGGCGTTGACGCGAATGTTATTTCCTTTGAGCGTATCCGCGAGGAATTCCGCGGCGGTAAGACCATAGACGGCGCTATTGAAGCGGGTTATAAAAACAGTTTAAGCGCGGTTATCGACGGTAATGTTACCATCGTTATCGTAGCGGTAGTTCTTATGGGCGCTTTCGGCTCACCCGAGGGTCTGCTTTCTAAGCTCTTTATCCCGCTGACCTGGATATTCGGCTCGGCAATTACAGGCTCTATCTACTCCTTCGGTTATACACTGCTTATAGGCGTTGTATTCAACCTTATTATGGGTATTTTGGCTTCTAAGCTTATGATGAAGAGTGTATCGCGGCTGAAGGTTTTCCGTAACCCGTGGCTCTACGGCGCACCTAAGAGTGATGCGGGCAAAAACAAGCTCACTATCAGCGCAAACCGTATATTTAAGCCTGTTATGGTGGTATATGCGGTAGTGATTATAGTAGGTATAGTGCTTACAAGCATATTAGGCCTTAACCTTGACATCAACTTCAAGGGCGGCGCTATGATATCCTACTCGTATGACGGCGAGCTTGAGGAAAATGCCGTTAAGGAACTCGTGAAGGATACCCTGAATACCGACGCGAATGTATCCTTTAGCTCGGGTATCAGCGACTCTTCAAAGCAAATAGTTATTACTATGACGGGTAATGATTCGCTCGCTTCTGCCTCGCAGGATAAGCTGACGACGGCTTTACAAACCGAATATGAGGACGCTGACATTAATCTTTACAACGCAAACTCTGTAAACCCGACCATCGCAGGCTCGTTCTTTGCAAAGAGCCTCGTCGCCGTTCTTATAGCGGGTGTAATAGTTGTGGTTTATGTAGGCTTGCGTTTCCGCAATATCGGCGGTGTATCTGCCGCTATTATGGCATTCGTGGCGCTAATTCTCGACTGTGTGGTGGCTTTCCTTGCCTGCGCCGCATTTGGTCTGCCGATAGATTCCAACATTATCGCGGTTATCCTCACCCTCCTCGGTGATTCGCTTAACGATACCATCGTCAACTATGACCGAGTAAGAGAGAACAGAAAGCTTTATCCCAATAAAACTATAGATGTACTCGTTGATGAGAGTATTGACTCGGTTAAGACCCGCAACATCGTTACTACCCTTACGACCGCCCTCGCGGTAATCACCATTATCGTAGTATCTGAAGTTTACGGCTTATCGACACTCCGCAGCTTCGCTATTCCTATGGTATTCGGTATCGTTTCGGGTTGCGTTTCATCCCTCTTTGTATCGGGCCCACTGTGGGTTAAATGGAAACAGCGCCACGCTAAAAAATAGTTTTTCTGAAAAGGCATCGGTGAACGGTGCCTTTTCTTATTGCCAAATTTAACAAAAAACGGAATAATTTTTTAGCTTTTTAGGATATCAATTAAATTGACAAATAAGATATATTGTTATATAATACATGTAGAGATTTACATGACTGACGGATTTTGCGGATCACCGCAAGGAAGTGTAAATATATACAGTATGCCGACCGTCTGGGCAATTCAATTTTAGGTTGAATTGTCCTTTTTTGTTGGAAACTCAACCGATATGGAGGAAATATGATGGAACATAAAAATTGGCACGGATTTAAAAAAGGTAATTGGCAAAAGGATATAGACGTTCGCAATTTTATTCAGTTGAACTACACCGAATATACGGGTGACGACAGCTTCCTTGCAGGCGCTACACCCCGCACCAAGGAACTGATGGATAAGCTGCAGGAACTATTCGCGCTCGAGCGCAAGCGCGGCGGCGTACTCGATATCGATACCGCTACCGTTTCTTCGCTTACAAGCTACGAGCCCGGTTATCTCGATAAAGAAAAAGAAATTATCGTCGGCCTGCAGACCGACGCTCCCTTAAAGCGCGGTGTTAACCCCTTTGGCGGTATGAGAATGGTAAGGCAGGCGTGTGCCGCATACGGCTATGAGCTTGACGAGAAGATAGAAGAGGAATTCCGTTTCAAGTCGGAGGCAAGCGGTCTTAGGAAGACAAACCAAATGATC
>JAZULY010000085.1:0-2677 GCA_045603355.1 Acutalibacteraceae bacterium
TTTTAATGCCCCCTAAGGCGTTTTTGATACCGCCGCCGACAATATCCGCTACGCCCGAGAAAGCCTTTTGCAGGGGCGGTAAGAGCTTGTCAAACAGCATTTTAATAAAGTCGCACAACGGCGGTAAAATGAGGTTGAGCAAGTCCAGGAGAGGCTCTAACAGTATCATTAAAATATCGAGTATCGGCTGAATAACGGGCAAGAGCGCGTCAAGCAGCGATATAACTACGGGTAAGATAGCCTCGATAATCTGCACCGCGATAGGTACGAGCGTTTCGATTAGCTGTAAGAGGATAGGTAAAACCTGGTCTATAATTTGCAAAATCGGAGGCAAGAGCATTTCGATTAACTGAATAATCACGGGCAAAATAGCCTCGATAATCTGTACCACAAGCGGCATAATTAAGTTAATGAGGTTTATAATTACGGGCAATATGGTATTTACGATTTGCAAAATAGGCGGTAATAAGAGCTGCAAGAGCTGAATTACCACGGGTAAAATAGCCTCGATAATTTGGATAATCGGAGGCAAAATTGCTTGTATGAGCTGAATTAAGATAGGTAAAACCGTGTCTATAATCTGCAATACAAGCGGCATAATGCCGTTAATCAAATTAACCAGGATAGGCAGCACTTGCTCCACGATTTGAATAACAAACGGTAATAGCTGCTGAATTAGGCTAACTATAACGGGCAAAATTGCCGTTATAATCGACTCAATAGGCGGCAATAGCGTTTCTATGAGGTTTAACAATATCGGTAGCAAGGTTTCCACCAGGTCGAAAAGCGGCGGTAAAATATTCTCGAAAACCTCTTGTAGAATGGGAGAGAGCCTCGAGAATAAGCCTTGAATTAACGGGAGGTTATTTATAATCAAGTCGAGCACACTTTGCACGATAGGCATAACCGCTCCGCCTAAATTATTCATAAGTCCCTTGAGCGAGCGTTTAATGGTGTCTATAGAGTCCGTAAACACTACGCCCGCGTCTATTGTTTCGTCCGACATAACCATACCGAGGTCGTGGGCTTTCTGCCGTAGCTCCTCGATACTTTCCGCGCCGCTGTTTAATAGCGGTGCCATTTCTACGCCCGCTTTGCCGAAAAGCTCCGTAGCAAGAGCTGCTCGCTCGGTTTCGTTTTCCATTCCCTGCAAAGCCGCTATAGTTTCGTTAAACATCTGCTCTTGAGATTTTAACGAGCCGTCCGTATTTGTAACGGATATGCCTAATTTATCAAAGGCGGCGGCAGCGGTTTTATTTCCCTCTGCTGCGTCCGACATTTTAGCCGTTAAGGTTTTTACGCCCGTTTGTAATTTGTCAACATCCATTCCGCATTGACTCATTATGTAGTCCCATTCCTGGTAGGACTCTCGGGAAATACCTATTTTTTGGCTCATTTTGTCTACATTGTCGGCGGCTGCTGCGGTATCGCTTGCCATTTTATAAGCAGCGGTACCGATAGCAGCGGCACCCGCCACAACAGCGGTACCCATTGCGGCGGCACCCTTTGCGATAGAGGAGAAAGCGGAGCCTACCTTTGAGCCGCTCTTTTCTGCCTTTTCGGTTGTCGTGTCGATACTTTTATCAGCCTCGGCATTGTCAATAAAGATAGTACCGAAAAGCGAAAAAATACTTGCCATAGGTTAGCCTCCTTTCCGTTTATCAGCCTCAACAATCGGCGCAAAGTCCGCCATAATGTCCTCGGCTGTTCTTTTCTGCTTTGCTTTAGGCTGCGGGGCGGGCTCGTCCGATAGCACACTCGCTAAAAATTCGGGATAGTCCATAACCTCGAGCCCTGGTTTTATTTTTGCTGCTGCATAGTTTACGAGCCACAAAGGAAAAAGCCGCTTTTCGAGTTCTGCTTTTTGCAGGCGTTCCTCCTCTTTGCGGGCGAAAGAAAGCAGCTCACCGAGAGCCGTTAAAGGTAGACTCTCGATAAGCTGCCAATCGTAGTATTTATGCAGTAGCGTTAAGCTCCTTGCTCTACTTTCTTTCGTAGAGCACGCTTGAAAAAACTTACGATACCCTCGTCGTTGATAAGGTCGTTAATTACCTCGGCTGCGTCTTTCTTGTACGCCTCCTCGAGGGAAATATCGTAGTAAGCCGCCACGAGGGGCGGGAGGTCGTCGGCAATCTTGCCGAGCTGCGGGGTGAGTTCGCATAAGATTTCGCAGGCTAAAATACCTACCTTTTCGCGGGAAAGCTGTTTCATAGCGTCCTTTGCGTCCTTTGCGTCCTCGAAAATGTCAAGCCCTTTGAGCATTTCTACAGCGGGCTTAATATCGAGCTTGCCTACGATTTTAAGCAACATAGGCATAGTCTTAATAGTGAGCATATTTTGGCTCCTCCTTAAATCCTGGTATTATTCCTCGGTGTCGGTACCGTCGTCGGTGCCACCGTCTGCGGCGGGCTGTTCACCCTCCGTATTTACCGCTGCGGCTGCGGCTGCCGCTGCCTGCGCGGGTGCCTGGGCGATTTCCTCCACTTTCCACAAGGTGCCGTCGAGGTCGGTATGCGCGTAATGAGCCAAAAACTCAAAGGCGAGTTCGCCCTCGGCTTTCTGTACCGCTTTAGCAGTAAAGCCCGTTTCGTGCATAGGGTTGAAAATGGTAATTTTCTTATATTTGCCGCTGATGAGCTTTGCAAACATAGTAATATTTTTGAGGTATGCGCTATCG
>JAZULY010000086.1:0-34554 GCA_045603355.1 Acutalibacteraceae bacterium
GGGGAAGGTGGCAACCAAAGGTTGACGGATGAGGTGTTCTTAAAAGAAGGCTACATTAACAATTACACCTCATCAGTCTCGCTACGCTCGACAGCTTCCCCTCAAGGGGAAGCCTTTCTAATCCCTAAATCCTGCCCCTAAATCCTATCTTTTGGTAAACAAAAGCTCTCGTCTGTAAAAGACGAGAGCTTTTATGATTGTTATAATATGTTAGTTAAGAACATAAACCTCGATATTTCTGCGGCCGAAGGCTTTGCACTGTGCCTCGGTCTCAAAGAAAAGGTCAAAGTTTGTCGGTCTTGTCTCTAAAAATCCACCGGTATCGGCAGCAACGGCATAACCGTAGATATACCTGCCGTCGGATGACTTGATGTAGAACTTGGTGCCGAAGGGGAAAATGTTGGTATTAACTGCAACATAACCCGGCTGCGGTGCTACACCCGAAGCGCAGTTATTGCCTGTGTAGGTGTAGGCGGTAGCCTGAACGGTAACCTTCTTTTTGTAGTTAACGGGATTTCCGTTTTCATCAAGCTCAATAGGGGAAGAGGGGGTAAGGGTAGAGATACAATCAACATCTGCCGATGTTGTAGTGACCTTAGTACCAACCGTAACTACCTGTGTTACGGGATTAGTGATAATCTCTTCAGACACGAGCTCGCTGCCGCTTGCAACACCGTTTACAATCTTTTTAAGATAGGTAACTCTTTTGGTGCCGTTTTGTCCTGCGGTTGTTGTAACGGTTTTGTTGCTTTTGTTTGAATATACCGTTTTTGTGGTATATGGAATACTCTCATCAAGCGTTTCGGTCACATATTCGATATCAATAATGTTGATATACTCTGTGTCATTGATGGTGTTCAGCAGCGGAATGTTAACACTGTCGTGCTCGTCGATTGTAATTCCTGCAAGGCGGATTGCCGACTGTACGGTCTCACCCCGAGGTACGAAAAGCGTAACCGTTTTGTCACCCATAGTAATATGAACGGGAACGGTGTAGTCAAGCGCAATACTGATACTGCGGTTGCCGCGTTTTACATCCTTAATGTTATAGTTTTCACTGTTTAGTGTTGCGAGGGCTAATACATCAGCCGGCTCGCTTTTTAATGTGTAAAGTGTCTGTGAAGAGCTGCCGTCAGTAATAGTTACGGTGTTCATCGATAAAGAAACAAGTGTAACTGCGGCGGCTGCAAGTACAGCCATTATAGATACACATATTTTACGTGAAGTAACAATGTTGGTCCAGATGGACTTTAAGTTGTTAATCATAAAAACTCCTTTATTTTAGTAGCTCGGTGGCATATGAATATTTGCCAAAAGCCAGTTATCTTCAGGACAAAGGCAATTATAAACACTAAATATCCAAATGTCAACCGAAATAAAAAGTGTAGTTTTGTGTAAATTGCACAAATGATTACTGAAATTAGTAATAGTTACAACTTTGTAACCATACAAATTACGGAAAAAATGGAAATAAATGTAATTTCTTTTGCAAAAATAGCCGAATTTGACCACCCCGCGTTGGAGAACTACAGAAAATTCGACCTTATTTACTGCGGTTTTTTGCAATATTTTGTCCTTTTTCGAAAAAATTATTTACAAAGGATACTATATATGGTATAATCAAAAGCAGTAAATATCTTTAATAGGGTACAGCGATGCCGACAAGAATTTATACAGGGTACATATATAATATATGTTGTTTCCATGTAAAAATTCCGTCGGTCTGCCCGACGGATTATTTATTATATATAATATGTAGGAGAGTCTATGAAATCCTTTAAAGCATTACTCCTGGACGAGCAGGCGGTCGGTCGTGCGCTCAGGCGTATTTCCCACGAGATACTCGAGCGTAACGGCGGCAGTGATGATATATGTATAATCGGGGTTAAGCGCCGAGGTGTGCCGCTCAGCCGAATAATTGCGGATAACATATATAATATAGAAAAGGTGCGCGTGCCTGTAGGCAGTGTTGATATCACACTTTATCGCGATGACCTTACCGAGATTGCAAACGAGGCGGTTGTTACCGCCTCGGAGATTGATTTTGATATTACGGGTAAGAACGTAATACTGGTAGACGACGTTTTGTTTACGGGCAGAACGGTGCGCGCGGCTATGGAGGCGCTCATAAAGGTCGGCAGACCTCGGTCTGTACAGCTCGCAGTGCTTATTGACCGCGGTCATAGGGAGCTGCCCATAAGGGGGGACTATGTAGGCAAGAATGTGCCTACGGCGAAAAGTGAATATATTTCCGTAAAGTTGCCTCCGTTTGATGAGGAGCTTTCGGTAAGCTTGTGTGACAGGTAATTGGCGCCCTCGCGGGCGAGATTATAAAAAAATTTCTAAGGGGATGTAAAAATGAAACTCATTTACAATGTCAAAGACCGACCGAAGTTCGGTCAGCTGATCGTGTTTGCGATTCAGCAGTTGCTCGCCATTATGGCGGCTACAATAGCAGTTCCCGCAATCGTAGGAAACGGTATGACCGCTTCTGCGGCACTTTTCGGAGCAGGTGTCGGTACGATTATTTATCAGCTCTTCACAAAATTTAAAAGCCCCGTATTCCTTGGTTCTTCATTCGCATTTATCGGCTCTATGCTTGCAGCTTTTGCAGGCGGCGTATCAATGCAGTTAGGCTTCCTCGGTTTAATTTTGGGCGCTGTCTTCGCAGGTTTAGTTTACGTTGTTATCGCTATTGTTGTTAAGCTTGTAGGTGTAGCCTGGATAAACAAGCTTATGCCCGCCGTTGTTATCGGACCGACAGTTGCTATTATCGGTTTATCCCTTGCAGGCGCCGCTATTAAGGACGTATTTTCATACGGCCCGCAGGACGGTAACGGTTCCTTCATAATGACAACTAACATCTGGGTTTCCTTCATCTGCGCAATAGTTACCCTTTTGGTTGTTGTTATTTCTTCAACCTACGGTAAAAAAGCATTTAAGCTTTTCCCGTTTATTGTAGGTATTCTTTCGGGCTATGCAGTTGCTTTGATTTTCACTGTTATCGGTATTGCAACTAATAATGCTAACCTCGTTGTTATCGATTTTGCTCCCTTCAAGGCGCTCGTTGCTGACGGTGTAAATCTCTCAACATTTATTGCCGTTCCCGAATTTACATTCTTAACCGCATTAAAGGGTACAGGCGAATTCACCTGGTCTTATGCCGCTACTATTGCAGTAGCTTTCGTTCCGGTAGCATTCGTTGTATTTGCCGAGCATATTGCCGACCATAAGAATCTTTCCAGCATTATCGAGTCCGACCTTCTTGAAAAACCCGGTCTGCACAGAACATTACTCGGCGACGGTATAGGCTCTATTGTAGGCGCTATTTTCGGCGGTTGCCCGAACACCACCTACGGCGAATCGGTTGGTTGCGTTGCTATCACAAGAAACGCATCGGTAATTACAATTACTACAACCGCTATACTTGCGGTAGTGGTATCCTTCGTTTCACCCTTTGTGGCATTCCTTGATTCTATTCCGGGCTGTGTAATGGGCGGTGTTTGCATTACGCTCTACGGCTTTATAGCGGTTTCGGGTCTTAAAATGCTTCAGAAGGTTGACCTTGAGAAAAATGCAAATCTCTTTACCGCATCGGTAATCCTGATTGCAGGTGTCGGCGGTATGGCTATGGCTATCGGCAAGGTTACAATTACTTCTATCGCCTGCGCACTTATTCTCGGCATTATAGTTAACATTGTTCTTTCCGGCAAAAAGGAAGAAACCGAAGAATAATTAAAAACATAAAAAACTCGGACGATAAGTCCGAGTTTTTTGCTTTATAGATATTTTAAAATGTCAGAAGTATTATCAGCGATATAGGTAGCACCTGCGCTCTGGAGTTCTTTTCGGCTGCCGTAGCCATAAGTAACACCTACTGAGTCCATACCGAAAGTCTTAGCACCGAGAATATCGTATTCGCGGTCGCCTATCATTACAGTGTCACTCATATCGGTAATACCCGCAGTGTCAAGGGCATAGCCGATAACGTCTGCCTTTTCGCCGCGGCTACCGTCAAAGGTTGCGCCACAGACGAGGTGGAAATATTCATACAGACCGAAATGCTTCAGTATGCGAACTGCGAACTCTTCGGGCTTTGAAGTCGCAAGGATTATTTTTTTGCCATCCGATTTTATAGTCGATAACAGAGTTTCTACACCCTCGTACACGCGGTTTTCGAAAATACCGATATCGCGAAAATATTCGCGGTAGTAGTCTACCGCCATCAGTGCTTTTTCTTCACTAAAACCGTAGTATTCCATAAAACTGTCTTTAAGCGGCGGACCTATGAATTTATAAAGCTCGGCTCTCTCCCTCACTTCTATACCGAACTTGCCGAGCGCATACATTACCGAGTTTGTAATGCCGACACCGGGGTCGGTCAGCGTGCCGTCTAAATCAAAAAGAATATTATTATACATTTAAAACATCCTTTAATGCCTTTTTATACTATTATATATATTGTATGCCGCAAAATCAACTTGTGATTTTCTGTGAAAAATAGTATACTGTTATTAAAGGTGGTGGAATTATGCCAAAGGTTATGGTCGCGATGAGCGGCGGAGTGGACAGCTCGTTTGCGGCGGCACTACTGTGTGAGCAGGGCTATACCGTTTGCGGCGGTACGCTGAGACTCTTTGAAAAGGACGGAATATCCCCCGAGGTTATGAAAGCTCGGAGCGTATGCGAAAGTCTCGGAATAGAGCATTTCGTCTTTGATATGCGGGAACTTTTTGATAGGAAGGTAATAAAGCATTTTGCCGAGTCTTACGATAACGGTTTTACACCCAACCCCTGCATAGAGTGTAACAAGAACCTTAAATTCGGTGCACTGCTCGATAAAGCTATAGAGATGGGTTGTGACTATATAGCCACGGGGCATTATTCTAAAATTAAAAAACAGGACGGCAGGTATGCGGTTATCCGTCCCGAGGACAGAAAAAAAGACCAGACCTATGTGCTCTGGCAACTCAGTCAACACCAATTATCCCATATGCTGATGCCGCTCGGCGGTTACACTAAGGATACGGTGAGACAGATAGCCGAAAAATACGGCTTTGTTTCGGCACACGCGAGAGATAGTCAGGACATCTGCTTTGTGCCCGATGGCGACTATGCAGCCTTTCTCGAAGGATATAACGGCAAGCCGTTCGAGAGGGGCGAATATGTTGATATTTACGGTAATGTGCTCGGCTACCACGGCGGTCATCAGCGGTATACCGTCGGTCAGCGAAAGGGACTCGGTATTGCGCTCGGCCGTCCTCAGTTTGTTATAAGTAAGGATGCGATTACTAACAGGGTGGTATTGTCGGACGAAGAACACCTTTTTAAAACGAGGGTTTATATAAAAGATGTAAACCTGATGGCGCTCCCAGACCTTCAAAAACCGATAAACTGCACCGCAAAACTGCGTTATTCGGCGGCGGCATCGGAGTGTGCCGTCACACCGACGGGGGACAATCAGGCAGTTATAGAATTTACCGCACCGCAACGCGCACCCTCCCCTGGACAGTCGGCAGTTTTTTATGACGGGGACACCGTACTCGGCGGCGGAATTATTGTGAAAGGCGAATAGTATGAATATTGATAAGATAATCGAAAATTTGAAAAGAAATAATATGGACGCATATTATGTAGAAAACAGAGAAGAGGCACTCGCTCTTGCAAAAACCTTTATAAAAAAGGGTGACACCGTTTCCTGCGGAGGTTCTATGACTTTAAATGAGACGGGTATTGATAAGCTTCTCTCAAGCGGCGACTATAATTTCTTGGACCGTTCTGTGCCTGGGTTGACGCCCGACCAAATCACCGAAATTTACCGTGGTACCTTTTCTGCCGATGCTTATTTTTGCTCGGCAAACGCGCTGACCGAAAACGGCGAGCTTATTAACGTTGACGGCAGGGCAAACCGCGTTGCGGCTATTACCTACGGTCCCGATTCGGTTATATGTATTGTGGGTATCAATAAAATCGTTGCCGATATTCCCGCGGGATTCAGGCGCATTAAAGAGATAGCCGCGCCCCTGAATGCAAAGCGGCTTTACTGCAAAACTCCCTGCGCCGAAACGGGCAGATGTATAGCGCTTGACGGCGGTATTGCCGATGGCTGTAATAGTAGTGACAGAATCTGCGCTACATATGCGGTGTTTGGTCAACAGAGGGTAAAAAACCGCATAAAGGTTATAATAGTCGGCGAAAATCTTGGTTATTAATAAATATCACCTCACATATTAATTATGTGAGGTGTTTTTATATGAAACGGTTAATAGCATTTATTATATGTATTACTATTATGGCAGTGCCTGTGTCGGCGACGGTGAGTATGGAGTATAATGCCACCGACCTTGATACCCCGCTTGAAAAAGACAGCGTGCAGACGTCTGCCGCCGTCGGTGCGCCCGAGGTTAAGGCGCAGGCGGCAATATTAATGGAGGTACAAACGGGGCAGATTTTATGGGAAAACAATTCGGATGAGCAGTTAGCTCCCGCGTCAATTACCAAAATTATGTCGTTGCTGCTCGTTATGGAGGCGCTTGCTGATGGAAGTCTGACGCTTGATACCGTTATCGCCGCGAGTGAACACGCCTGCAGTATGGGCGGCTCACAGATATGGTTAGAGCCTGGCGAGCAGATGACGGTTGACGAGTTGCTCAGAGCCGCCGTTATAGCCTCGGCTAATGATGCTACCGTCGCACTCGGCGAACAGCTTGCAGGCAGTGAGGAAGGCTTTGTTGCGCTTATGAACGAGCGCGCTAAAGAGCTCGGTATGAACAATACAAACTTTATAAACTGTACGGGACTCGACGCCGAGGGGCACCTAACCACCGCACACGACGTTGCGATAATGTCCCGTGAACTTATAAAGCACGACCTTATAAAGCAGTATTCGACCGTTTGGATGGATAGCCTGCGCGGGGGAGAAAGTGAGCTTGCAAACACAAATAAGCTCGTAAGATTTTATGAGGGTTGCACAGGCCTTAAAACGGGCACTACCTCTACTGCGGGATACTGCCTGTCGGCAACCGCCGAGCGTGACGGTATGGAACTCGTCGCGGTAGTTATGAACGGGGAAACGAGTTCTGACCGCTTTGAGGGCGCGAAAAAACTGCTTAATTACGGCTATGCGAACTTCTCTTTCTCCGAGATATCGGCAGATTTAGGTGAGAAATCAACCATAAAGGTTAATAAGGGTGTGGTGGATAGTGTCGCACTGCAAACTACAGAAAAACTGAAACTGCTGCTGCAGAAAACCGCCAAAGGTGAGATAACCGAAACTATAACGCTGCCCGATAGTATCGATGCACCCGTTAAAAAAGGGGATAAGGTAGGAACGGTAACCTTTACGAGTGGGGATGAAACCTTAGGCGTGGTGGATATTGTGGCGAAAGAGGATGTCGACCGCCTTAATATAACCCATACGCTGCTTTGGCTGATAAAGGCACTCTTTTCTTTGTAAAATTTAACAAATTTGTAATAAAAAAGGTGTAAATACTATTGCAAGTTAGGGCAATTTGTAGTAAAATAAAGATAAACTAAATGGAGGAATGTAAAGTGGCATTAAAATTTAACGCAAACTATGCAAAAGACTTTTTGCGTGAAAACGATATTATCGGCCTGGCCGGTCAGGTAAAGCTCGCAAACGATTTGGTTGAGAGCAAAAATGGCCTCGGCAACGATTTCCTCGGTTGGGTAACACTGCCCACCGATTATGACAAGGAAGAGTTTGCCCGCATTAAAAAGGCGGCCGAAAAAATCAAGAGTGATACCGATGTTTTAGTTGTAATCGGCATCGGCGGCTCTTATCTCGGTGCCCGCGCCGCGATAGAGTTCTTAAAGGGTCATTACTATAACGACCTGAATGAAGGCACACCCGATATTTACTTTGCGGGTAACAGCATCAGCGGTTCGGCTCTGTCCGATTTACTTAAAATCTGCGAAAACAAGCGCGTCTCGGTAAATATTATTTCAAAATCAGGTACAACCACCGAGCCTGCTATTGCTTTCCGTGTATTCAGAAAGTTACTTGAAGAGCGCTACGGTGAAGAAGAGGCGGCAAAACGTATTTACTGCACCACCGATAAGGCTCGCGGCACATTAAAGCAGTTAGCCGACTCTAAGGGATATGAGTGCTTTGTAGTTCCCGATGATGTAGGCGGCCGTTTCTCGGTGCTCACGGCGGTAGGTCTTTTACCGATAGCGGCAGCAGGCGCCGATATTGATGCTATTATGGCAGGCGCAGCAGCAGCGGCTAAGGATTATTCCAACCCCGATATTGAGGTTAACGACTGCTACAAATACGCAGCGCTGAGAAACGCTATGTATCGCCGCGGCAAGGCAATAGAGCTGCTCGTAAGCTACGAACCCCGCTTTACTATGATGGCAGAGTGGTGGAAGCAGCTTTATGGAGAGAGCGAAGGCAAGGATAATAAGGGTCTGTTCCCCGCATCGGTAACCTTCTCTACCGACCTTCACTCAATGGGTCAGTACATTCAGGACGGCAGCCGTATTCTTTTCGAAACGGTTGTGACGCTCGGCGACTGCGGCAGTGACGTTACCATAGAAAAAGAGGATAACGACGGTGACGGACTTAATTTCTTAGCAGGTAAGCCGATGTCCTTTGTTAACTCAAAGGCATTCGAGGGTACCGTTCTCGCTCATACCGACGGCGGCGTTCCGAATTTTGTAATCGAAATCGATAAGGCAGATGAGGAAAACCTCGGCCGTCTTATCTACTTCTTCGAAAAGGCTTGTGCAGTGTCAGGCTATATGCTCGGTGTAAATCCGTTCGACCAGCCCGGTGTTGAAAGCTATAAAAAGAATATGTTCGCTTTACTCGGCAAACCCGGTTATGAAGCACAAAAGGCTGAGCTTGAAGCAAGACTCGGCAGATAATAAAATTACCGCCGACGGCGGTGTAAATAAAAGGAGATGGCAAGTATGATTAAACTTATCGTAGGCAAAAGAGGTTCCGGCAAAACTAAGA
Source organism: Acutalibacteraceae bacterium (assembly GCA_045603355.1). Classification (GTDB taxonomy): domain Bacteria; phylum Bacillota; class Clostridia; order Oscillospirales; family Acutalibacteraceae; genus SIG565. The sequence continues at coordinate 8,984 of JAZULY010000086.1, forward strand.
AGCTTATCGACCTCGTAAACGATGCAGCTCGCACCAGTAAAGGTAACGTAGTTTGCATCGAAAAGGGTGACACCTTAACATTCAGCATCAGTCATAAGGCTCGACTTATTGATATCGAAGCTTATGGCGTAAGCGGTTATGGCGAATACTACGGTATGCTCTCCGGCATCAACGCAGGCAACCACGATGTAACCGATATCTTTGGTGATGCAACACTCAGAATCGGCACAAGAGATTATAACGAACTCGCAGACTTCCTTGACAGAGTTTCGGCTCTTGCTGAAGACAGCCACGTAAACTTTACCTTCACAATTTCCTGTGACGAGGCTGAACTTCCCGCACACATCTGGGAGATTGCCGAAAAGGCTTAACTAAATATTTTTAAACGGCGGGAAATTTCCCGCCGTTTTATTTTTTTGAATTAAAAAAATCCCTTGACAAAAAATAACAGCACATATATAATATAGTTTGTGACAATTGGGGTGATACTGTGATTTTGGATTTAAGAAAAGCTTTTATAACCAATGGCTACAGTGCCCCGGTTGAGTATAAGTTGGATCTCAGCGATGTTGATTATGCGGGTGTGAAACCGCTTCGTACCCCCATATCGGTAAACGGTGAGATAGCCAACAACGCCGGTGTAGTCACTTTAAGTATACATTATTCCGTGTGTTACGAGGCGCCTTGTGACCGTTGCGGTGTGGAAAGCCGAAACAGTTTCGGGGTTGATATCACCCATATCCTTGCTACCAAAATTGAAAATGAGGATAATGACGATATCGTTCTCGTGCCTGACATGGAGCTCGACTTGGACGAGCTCTGCCGAAATGATGTATTGCTTCATATCCCGATGAAGCATTTATGCCGAGAGGATTGCAAAGGAATTTGCGTCGGATGCGGAAAAAACCTTAATGAGGGCGAGTGTGGCTGTGAGAAGAAGGAAATCGACCCACGGCTTCAGGCATTGGCAGATTTATTAGATTAAAAGTATTACTATTTATAAGGAGGCCGACTGAAATGGCAGTACCGAAGAGAAAAACCTCGAAAGCAAGACGTGACAAGAGAAGAAATAACGTATGGAAAATCTCCGCTCCGACACTCGTTAAGTGCCCGCGCTGCGGCGAATACAAGAGACCTCACAGACTCTGCTCCGCTTGCGGTTATTACGGCGACCGTCAGGTAGTAGCTATCGAGGACTAATTTTAAACAATTTTTAGGGTAGAGGAGGAGGAATCCTTCTCTATTTTTTTTGAAATGGGGGAAAGGGTATGTCCGTTATAGTAAAGAGCGTTCAGAGTCGCTCAGCTGCCGCGCGCGCGGGAATCAAGGACGGCGATACATTAGTATCAATAAACGGTAACGATATAATGGACGTTCTCGATTACCGCTTTTACCAGAATGATAAAAAACTTATACTGACCTTCATAAACGCGAAGGGAAAATTAAAGAAAAAGACCGTCCGCAAGGCAGAAGCGGAAGAACTCGGGCTCCAGTTTGATACCTATCTTATGGATAAGCAGCGTTCCTGCCGAAACAAGTGTGTATTTTGCTTTATCGACCAGCTGCCCCGCGGTATGCGAGAAAGCCTTTATTTTAAGGATGATGACTCGCGTCTTTCCTTCCTTTTCGGTAACTACGTTACCCTTACAAATCTTACCGAGCACGAAATTGACCGCATTATAAAAATGCACATTTCTCCCGTTAATATTTCGGTGCATACAACTAACCCCGAGCTTCGCGTCCGTATGATGAAGAATAAGAATGCGGGCAAGGTGCTCTCCATCATCGACCGCTTTAATGATGCGGGAATTGCGATGAATTGCCAGATAGTCGTATGCCCCGGTTTTAATGACGGGGAAGAACTGCGCCGCAGCCTGGATGATCTGACAAGTAAAGAAAATATCAAGTGTATTGCCGCAGTTCCCGTAGGCATTACGGGTCACCGCGAGGGACTCGAAAAGTTAACCCCGTTTTGTAAAGAAACGGCGGGGGACACTATTGATTTAATCGATAAATTCGGGCAGGAATGCTTAGAAAAATACGGCGAGCGCAGGGTTTTCGCAGCCGATGAATTTTATCTCATAGCGGGTCGCGAGATGCCCGAGGCCGATTTTTATGAGGACTTTTTACAGCTTGAAAACGGTGTGGGACTTTCAGCACTCTTAAAAAGTGAGGTGCTCTGTGCGATAGAGGAGACCGAGTGCACACCAAAGCCGCGCAAAATCAGTCTTGCAACGGGTGAGGCGGCATATCCGCTGATATGCTCACTCGTATCAAACGTTACCGAAAAATGGCCGAATATAACCGCGCAGGTTTTCGCGATTAAAAATGAATTTTTCGGCGGCGAAATAAATGTATCGGGTCTTATCACAGGCACGGATATTATAAAACAGCTCGGAGACAAAGACCTCGGTACACAGCTGCTTATTCCTGATAGTATGCTGAGATACGAAAATGATAAATTTTTAGATGATGTTACAGTGCAGGAATTAGCAGAAAAATTAAACATAGAATTAGTAGTAGTAGAAAATAACGGTCAGGGCTTTGTTGACGCCCTGCTGGGACGATAAAAGGAGGGTGTATAAATATGGCAAAACCCGTAGTTGCTATTGTGGGCAGACCGAATGTAGGTAAATCCACGCTTTTTAACAAACTCATAGGTCAGCGGCTTTCCATCGTTGATGACACCCCAGGTGTTACGAGGGACAGAATTTACGGTGAAGCCGAGTGGGCGGGCCGCAAATTTATGCTTATAGATACCGGCGGTATTGAGCCGAAAACCGATGATATCATACTTAAAAGTATGCGCGCTCAGGCAGAGCTTGCTATGGATATGGCGAATGTTATCATCTTTGTTACAGATCTTCGCAGCGGTGTGACCGCGTCGGATGCTGAGGTTGCGTCGATGCTGCAAAAAAGCGGTAAACCGATAGTGCTTTGTGTAAATAAATGCGATAAGATAGGCGAGCCACCGCTCGAAATTTACGAATTTTACAATTTAGGTCTTGGCGACCCGATAGGTGTGTCCTCTGTGCACGGTCACGGCACAGGCGACCTGCTTGATGCAGTATTCGAGCATATTCCCGAATACGATAATGACGATGAGGACGAGGAAACCGTAAACGTTGCCGTTATAGGCAAGCCGAACGCGGGTAAATCGTCACTCATTAACTATCTCTCAGGTGAGGAACGCTCTATCGTATCCAATATTGCGGGCACTACGAGAGATGCTATCGATACATTGGTCGAGAACAGCTACGGCCGATTTAATTTCATTGATACCGCAGGGCTCCGCCGCAAGAGTAAGGTTGAGGACGACATCGAAAAATACAGCGTTCTGCGTGCTAAAATGGCTATTGAGCGCAGTGATGTCTGTGTTATTATGATGGACGGCGTTGACGGCTTTACCGAGCAGGACTCAAAGGTTGCAGGACTCGCGCTTGAGCAGGGTAAAGCCTGCATTATTGCGGTAAATAAATGGGATATCGTCGATAAGGACGGTAAGACCATGGACGCATACCGTAAAAAACTGATGAATGATTTTTCCTTTATGTCCTATGCGCCGATAATCTTTATTTCGGCAAAAACGGGGCAGAGAACCGACCGACTGTTTGAGCTTATAAAATATGTCCATACTCAAAATACAATGCGTATTTCTACGGGTATGCTCAACGATATCTTAGCCGATGCCACCGCGCGTGTGCAACCGCCGAGCGATAAGGGTAAGAGGCTGAAAATTTACTATATGACTCAGGCGTCAACCAAACCGCCGACCTTCGTTTGCTTCTGCAACCGCGCAGAGCTTTTCCACTTCTCGTATCAGAGATATCTTGAAAACCAAATTCGTTCTACCTTCGGTCTTGAAGGTACACCTGTAAGATTCGTTATTCGCGAAAGAGGAGACAAGTAACTATGCAATATTTCTGGGCATTTTTGACAGCCGTCGCGGCGTACCTCATCGGCAGCGTCAGTTTTGCCGTTGTTTTCAGCAAGGCATTCGCAAAGCGCGATGTAAGAGATTACGGCAGCGGTAACGCGGGTATGACCAATGTTTTGCGTGTTGTCGGAAAAACCGCGGGCATCCTTACCTTTGTTTGTGATGCGCTCAAGGGTTTTGCCGCCTGTATGATAGGCAAAACGGTGTTTGATTATTTATTAAGCACTACGGGAAACGATATTTTCGCACCACTGAACGGCGCATTTATATGCGGTGTCGCTTGTATGCTCGGTCACATCTTCCCGATATTTTACGGCTTTAAGGGTGGTAAAGGAGTAGCCGTCAGCGTTGGTATATTCGCGGTTTGCTGTCCCATAGCTATTATTTCGGGTCTTGCCACATTCGTTATCGTGCTGCTGCTCAGCCGCATTATTTCCATCAGCTCATTGATAGCAACCGTAGTGGTGGTGACGCTCAGTATTATTTTCAAAAGTGATGACGCGTCCCTTATTTTACAGATAGCCGCTGTATTTACTATGGGTGCGATAGTATTTTTAAAGCACAGTGAGAATATAGGCAGACTTATTCGCGGCGAAGAAAAGAAACTTACCGTAAAAAAGGATAAATAATTATGGCTAAAGTAACCGTTTTAGGTGCGGGCGGATGGGGTATTGCGCTATCCCTTGCAGCACACAAAAATAATAACGCAGTATCTATTTGGTCCCCCGCGCATTTAGGACTTGAAGAACTTAAAAATAACCGTTGCAACGAGAGGCTGCTGCCGGGCATATATCTGCCCGAAGATATATATCTGACCGACGATATCGGCATTTGCGAGGGCTCGGATATGACCGTTATCGCAGTGCCGTCGAGTGCGGTGCGGGAGGTAGCGGCGCGGCTGACTACTGTAAAAAATCCCGGCATCATTGTAAATGTTGCCAAGGGTTTTGAAAAGGATACAATGAAGCGTTTATCGGTTGTAATAGGTGAAGAACTGCCAAAGAAGAATATCGTCGTATTGACGGGTCCCTCTCATGCAGAGGAGGTTGCTAAGGACATTCCTACCTCCTTAGTAGCAGTGTCGAAAAATTTATCTGCGGCAGAGTGTGTACAATCGGCATTTACGAGCGACAGCCTTCGTGTCTATACGGGAAGTGACGTTATCGGCGCCGAGGTAGGCGGCGCGCTTAAAAATGTTATCGCGGTTTGCGTAGGTTTTTGTAAGGGACTCGGACTCGGTGACAATACCAAAGCTGCCCTTATGACCCGCGGCCTTGCTGAGATGATAAGGCTGGGTGTTAAAATGGGTGCCGATGAATACACATTTTCGGGACTCACGGGACTCGGTGACCTTGTAGTTACCTGTATGTCAGAGCATAGCCGAAATAACCGCTTTGGTAATTTGGTGGGTGCGGGTGTACCCGTTACCGAGGCGCTCGAGCGTGTCGGAACGGTAGAGGGCTACTATGCCGCCGAGATTGCATATAACTTAGCCAAAAAATACGGTGTAGAGCTGCCGATAATCGAGCAGTGTTGTGCGGTGCTGTACGGCGGAAAAGATCCTGCCGATACGGTAAAGGAGTTAATGAACCGCCCCAAAACTCAGGAAAGATAAAGAAAAAGGTCGCATGCAAAAGCATACGACCTTTTTAATGTTTATAAGCATATTTTAGTTTTCGATTTTTCCGTAGATATGGTCGGCAACATAAAGTCCCATAGCACCGCTTTGTGACAGACCACGGGTAATGCCGCTGCCATCACCGATAAGATAAACTCCGTTCATAATCTCAAAATGACCGTTATGCACGGGCTTGATGGAATAATATTTATTCTCGCAGCCGTAAAGCAGCGTATCATCATTAGCGCAACCGGGTGCTACCTTATCGAGGGCGTAAATGGTCTCGATTATATTGGTCAGCGCGCGATAGGGCATAACGATGGAAAGGTCACCTGCAAAGGCCTTGAGGGTCGGTATAACGCTGTTGGCAGAGAGTCGGTGGTCGTTCGTACGGCGGCCGCGTATCAGGTCACCGAAACGCTGAACTATAATATTACCCTCGCCCGCAAAGTTCATATTCCTTGCGATGTTTATGGCATATTCGGTAGGCTTGGTAAAGTCGCCAGCAAAATGAATGGATGAAAGAATTGCAAAGTTGCAGTTATCGGTCTTTTTATCAGCCTCGGCAAAGGAGTGACCGTTGGCGGTAATAACTCCCTGATTATTTTCAGCCGACACAAGACCGCCCTGATTAAAGCAGAACATACGGGTTCTGTCCTCAAACGTCTTAGTGCGGTAGAGTATCTTCGGCTCGTAAATCTTGCTTGAAAATTCGCGCCAAATAGAGTCCTTCATCTCAACCCTCACACCGATATCAACCGAGTTTGCGCCTATCTGTATGCCGAACTTATGGCAGAAATTAGTAACAAACTCTGCGCCGCCGCGACCCGTAGCAATAATTATTTTTTCTGCCTCTACTGTGCTGTCGGCACCGCCCTTGTTTATATGAAGCGTGTAGCCGCCATCAGTTTTATCAATATCTGTGCAGTCGGTAAGGTCGGTGAGTGTGACCCCGTTATCGCGAAGCCACTCGATAAGCTTCATCATTGTGCTGAAATTCTTATCGGTGCCGAGGTGACGGACGTTCATATCGAGCAGTCGCAGATTGTTCTGCAGACACTTGAGTTTTAATTCTTCATTGGATTTATAAAGCTCGGGGTAGTCGTCCGAGAAATTGCGCAGAATATCGTCGACTAAATCGATGTACTGCATTGCGGTGTATTCGCCAAGCTCATCCCCCATAGTGCCGCCGTAGGCGGTGCCGAGGTTGAATTTACCGTCAGAAAACGCGCCAGCGCCTGCATATCCGCTTGTAATACTGCAGATTTTGCAGTGGGTACACTTCTTATTGTGTCCCGCAGGGCAGTGACGACGGTCAAGCGTAAAGCCCTTTTCGATTATTATAACCTTCGCATTCGCGTCATTTTTCTTTGCCTCGTAAGCCGCCATAAGGCCGCCTATGCCGCCGCCGATAATGGCGATATCGTATTTCATAGAAATTCTCCTTTTAACAACAGAAAACGGTGCATTCATGCTGAATACACCGTCTGTACTTTTTAATTAAATTTTCTGCCACCCGAAGATTTAGATAGCTCTGGTAACCTTTCCTGAACGCAAACAACGGGTGCAGGCATTTATACGACACGGTGTACCGTTGATAATAGCCTTAACTCTCTTAACGTTAGGCTGCCAGGTTCTGTTAGAACGTCTGTGTGAGTGAGAAACTTTAATTCCGAACGCAATTTGCTTATTGCAGATATCACATTTTGCCATGAGTCTGCACCTCCTTTTAGTCACATTAGCAACAACTATAATAACAGAAACTAATCGAGAATGCAAGTATTTTTTTAAAATTTCCGACATATAACCGAAAAATATTGAAAAAATGTGATTTTATTGCTATAATTTACCCGTATTGGAGATGTTTTGATGATAAAAGCTGTTCTTTTTGATTTAGACGGTACGCTCTGCAACACCCTGCAGGATTTAGCCGAAGCCGCGAATTATGCACTGGGGCTTTTCGGTTTTCCAACCCACGAAACCGAAAAATACCGTTATTTCGTTGGCAGGGGAATGCCGAATCTTATAAAATCGGTTCTGCCTGAGGACCGCCGCAATACCGAAATCGAGGCAGAGGTGCTGTCCCGCTTTTTAGAATATTACACGGCTCACTATGCCGATAATACCGCGTCGTATGACGGCATTGATGAGTTGCTAAAGGAACTTAAAAACCGCGGTATAAAAATTGCCGTAGTTACCAATAAAGCACAGGCACCCGCTGAAAACGTCGTAAATAAACTCTACGGGGAAGGACTTTTCGACGCGGTGGTAGGGCAGACCCCCGATATGCCCGTTAAACCCCATCCTGCTATGGCGCTTTTCGCGGCTGAACAGATAGGCGCAGATATACACGAATGTCTTTTCGTGGGGGATTCGGGGTCGGACTGCGAGACGGGTGTAAATGCTGGCGCAGTGCCCGTAGGTGTACTGTGGGGATTCAGAGCGCGCGACGAACTAATGAGTGGCGGTGCGAGTTACATAATCGAAAAGCCGTCAGAGTTGCTCGATCTCATAGAAAAAATATAGTTGCAAAAATTTTACAAATGTATTAATATAAAATAAATCAGTTTTAAGAGGTGATCTGCTTGAAAAGAGAAACATATCTTAATTGGGACGAATATTTTATGGGTATCGCGCTTTTATCTTCTCAGCGCAGTAAGGACCCGTCAACGCAGGTAGGTGCCTGCATCGTAAATGATGAAAACAAGATAATGTCGGTCGGCTACAACGGTATGCCGAGATTCTGCAGTGACGATGAATTCCCGTGGGATAACGTCGGCGCCGCGCTTGATACTAAATATGTTTACGTATGCCATGCCGAGCTTAACGCAATTCTCAATTACAGCGGCGGCTCGCTTAAAAACTGCAAGGTGTACACAACGCTTTTCCCCTGCAACGAATGTGCTAAGGCAATTATTCAGGCAGGCATTAAGGAAATTATTTATATGTGCGATAAGTATGCCGATACAGACTCGGTAAAGGCTTCTAAAAAGATGTTTGACGTCGCACGCGTTACATACCGCCAGTATGAACAGACCAAAAATACGGTGGAACTGAAACTGTAAAGATAAAAGACTTGAGTGAAAACTCAAGTCTTTTTTGTTACAGCATACTATTTAATTCTTCTTCGGTTATTACCTTAACGCCGAGTTTTTGCGCTTTACTGAGCTTACTGCCCGCATCCTCACCGCAGAGGAGAAAATCGGTTTTGCCCGATACGCTGCCCGTAACTTTAGCACCGAGGTTCTGCATTACGGCGGTCAGCTCATCACGGGATTTATTCGTGAATTTACCCGTTATAACCACCGTTTTGCCGAAGAACGGATTTGATGCATCGATATCCGCTTTTTCGATTTCTTTTAATGATACGATGTTCAGCAGTTCGAGGAATTCGGTGCGGTTATCGCTGTTATCAAACCAGCGGTAAATTTCATCGTTTATGCTCTCACCAAAGCCGTCAATTTCGGTAAAGTCATAGCGGCTGCCGATGGCATCTAAAAACTTATCCTTATTGCCCCAGAAAATATCCTCAATAGTTTTAGCGGCATTTTTGCCGAGCAGCGGAATATTTACGGCTACGAGCAGATTGGAAAGGTATGTGTTTTTAGCATTTTCGATAGAGTCGCATAAATTCTGATACGACTTTTCACCGAAGCCTTCCATATTAACGATTTCTGCCTTATGGTCCTTTAAATCGAAGATATCTCGGAGTCTATTTATCCAGCCGAGGCTTATAAATTTAATAAGGGTCTGCTCGCTTAGTCCCTCAATATTCATAGCAGCCTTGCTTACGAAATGGGTGTATTTCTTTATCTGCCTGCCGCCGCAATTATTGTTTGAGCAGTAGAGGACCCGTACCTCATTGTCACCGTTTTGGGTAGTTTTAATTTCGGTCGCACCGCCGCAAACGGGGCAGACGGCGGGGGTGTCTACACGATATTTGTCACGGTTTTCGGTTTCGGCGGTTATATTTTTCTCAACATGCGGAATTATCATATTCCGTTTTGAAACCGAAATTTTGTCCCCGATCAAGAGCTTTAGGTTTTCAATAAATGTGATGTTATGAAGGGACGCGCGCTCAACATTCGTGTTATCAATTTCCACCGTTTCGAACTCGGCAATAGGCGTGAGCTGACCTGTTCGCGAGATGTTCCAAACTATGTTTTTAAGAGTAGTATCGAAATGAGGGTCACCGAATTTATAGGCAATACCGTCTTTAAAATGGTGCGAGGTTTTGCCCTGAGAACGGGCGAAATCAACATCGTCGAAGGAAAAAACGATACCGTCTATCGGGTAGCCGAGTTTATTCGCGGTGTCTTTCAAAGCGAATATCTTTTCTTCGGTTGTGGTCACACTGTCGTCACGGCTTAGCATATCGTGGGGGATAAGACCGAAGCCGAATTTTTCGATTTCCTTCAACTTCTCTATACGGCTACGTGTGTTTTTAAGTCCCTCAAGCACGTTAAAGGGCAGGAAGGAAACACGGCGCTCGGCGCAAATTTTAGAATCAAGCTGCCTTACCGAACCCGAGGCTAAATTACGGGGCGTGGAATACTTATCCTCATCGTTTTCAATTCGGTCGTTTATCTGATGAAACGAGGGAATATCGATAAACGCTTCACCGCTGACTACCAGCCTGCCGTCATACGGAATTTTCTTCGGCACATTGGTAAAGACCTTTGCATTGTGGGTTATATCCTCGCCAACCTGCCCGTCGCCGCGGGTTGCGGCTTCGGTAATAACGCCGTTTTCGTAGGTTATTTTAACCGTAAGACCGTCGAGTTTAAGCGCTAAATAACCGTCTGACAGCTGAGCCATATTAAAAACGTCAGCAGCACTCTTGGTCTTGGCAAGGCTCAGCAGCGGTATATCGTGGGCTACCTTCTGAAGGGAACTCAGCACCTCGTAACCCGGGCGCACGGTAGGGGAGTCGGGCAACTGAAAACCCGTTTCCCGTTCGAGTATAGTCAGCTCATCAAAAAGCGCGTCATACTCAGCGTCGGACAGAGAGGGATTGTTCTTGTTATAATATTCGTCACAGCATTTATTCAAAAATGCCGTAAGTTCCTTAACGCGTGAAATTTTATCCATAAAATCACTCCTACACATATTATACCATAATAAGACACATAATTAAATGTACTTTTTTGAAAAATTGTCAAAATATTCTTTTTTTATTCACAAATAGTTGTTATACTGATAGTGAATTAATATCCTGAGAGGAGACTAAAAGTGTTAAGTCTTAAAAATATCGTAAAGGAATACTCTGCGGGGAACACGAAGGTAGTCGCGCTTAAGGGCGTTTCACTCGATTTCCGTAAAAGTGAGTTTGTGTCGGTGCTCGGTCAGTCGGGCTGCGGCAAGACGACTCTGCTTAATATCATCGGCGGCCTCGATAAATATACCGAGGGCGACCTTATTATAAACGGCAGGTCAACCAAGGAATATAAGGACAGGGATTGGGATGCTTACCGTAACCATTCCATCGGTTTTGTATTCCAAAGCTATAATCTTATCCCGCACCAGACGGTGTTGCAGAATGTAGAACTGGCGCTGACACTCTCGGGTGTATCCAAAAAGGAAAGACGCGCCCGCGCAAAGCAGGCACTTTACGAGGTAGGACTCGGCGACCAGTTAAATAAAAGACCTAATGAAATGTCGGGCGGTCAGATGCAGCGTGTTGCTATTGCCCGCGCGCTTGTGAATAACCCCGATATTATTTTAGCCGACGAGCCTACGGGTGCGCTCGATACCGAAACGAGCGTTCAGGTTATGGAAATTCTCAAAAAGATTTCGCGTGACCGCCTTATAATTATGGTTACCCATAACCCCGAGCTTGCCGAGCAGTATTCTTCGCGTATTATACGTATGCTCGACGGCAGAATAACCGATGACACCATGCCGCTGAGTGACGAGGAGATAGCGGCTGCCGCGGCAGATGACCGCGAAGCGGCTGAAGCTAAGGGCAAAAAGAGAAAAAGGGAAAGAAAGCCGACAATGTCGTTTGCTACCTCTTTTATGCTCTCCCTTAAAAACCTTTTCACCAAAAAGGGACGTACCACCCTTACCGCCTTTGCGGGCAGCATAGGTATTATCGGTATTGCGCTTATTATTGCGATATCCGAGGGTACTACGGCGTATATCGATGCCGTGCAGGAAAGCACTCTTTCTTCCTATCCGCTAACGCTGGAATCAACAACGGTCGACCTGACAAGTCTTATGGAAACCTTTATGAATATCCAGTCTGAAGAGACGGGGCACGATAAGGATGCCGTTTATAAAAAGTCGGCACTTTATGATATAGTTAACGCGATGAATAACCTTGAAGAACGCGAAAATGACCTTAAATCCTTCAATGAATATTTCACCACCAAGGTAGCCGACACCGAAAATCCGCTCAGTACCGCAGTAAACGGCATTCAGTATTCGTATGACCTTGATATGCTTATATACACAAAGAATGTTGACGGAACTATTATCCGTTCGGATACCGAGCAGCTCTTACAAGACCTTATGGCTGAGTATATGGGCGTAGATATGTCGGCGATGGAGGGCATGGGCTCGGGTATGATGATGTCGCCTATGAGCTCGATGTCGGGTATGAGCAGTGGACTCTGGCAGGAGTTGTTACCCGGTACCGACGGCGCGCCCGTAAATGACCTGCTTTATGACCAGTACGATTTGGTTTACGGCGCTTGGCCGAATGATTATAACGAAATAGTGCTCGTAGTTGATAAAAATAACGAGCTTGACGATGTAACACTATATGCCCTCGGTCTTCTGCCCGAGGAGGATATGGGTAACCTCGTCAGCGCGGCGGCTGACGGTGAAACGACCCTCGAAAACAAGGAAATGAAGTGGTCGTATAAGGATGTTTGTGCGCGTGAGTATAAGACCATTTTAAATGCCGACTGCTATGCCTATGACGAGGCGCTTGGACACTATACCGACCTTCGCGATACCGACGCGGGACTGCGCTATCTTTACGATAATGCGCTCAGTCTTAAGGTGACGGGTATTATCCGCCCGAATGATGATAGTGATACTACAATGCTTACGGGCAGTATTTGCTATACCAGCGGCCTTACCGAGTATCTTATCGAAAAGGCGCAGGATTCTACCGTTATTGCCGCCCAGAAGGCTGACGCTAAAACCGATATTTTAACGGGTCTGCCCTTTAAATCGAATACGGGTAACCTGACTGACGAGGAAAAAGAAACCGAGTTCAGAGAGTACATCGCAGGTATGACCGATGCCGAGAAGGCGGCGGCATACGTCAGCATCAGTTGTATTCCGTCTAAGGAATTTTTAGATACTCAGGTTGAGGCAGCGCTAAAGGGTCTTACCCGCGAGGATATGGAGGCTACACTACTGCAGGCTATGACCGAGCAGATGTCGGTTTCAAGAGACGAAATCGAGTCTTATATAAAGTCGATGGACGATGATGAGATAAAAGAACTCTACACAGAAATGGCAGAAACTCAGATTAAAATGCAGTATGCTGCTCAGGTTACCTCTCAAATGGCTATGATGACCCCCGACCAGCTCGTCTACGCGCTTGATACCGCTATGCCCGACTATACCACCGAGCAGTGCGCTGTTTATCACGATGAAATTATGGTTTTCTCTGAGTCGACCTATGAAGATAATCTGCTGAAAATGGGGGATATCGATATTGAGACCCCTGCGACTATGAATATTTACGCGTCGTCCTTTGAAAATAAGGACATTATAACCGATGCTATTGCCGACTATAACAAGGGTGTAGACGAGGTAAAGCAGATTAAGTACACCGATTATATCGGTATTATGATGAGTTCTATTACCACCATTATTAATGCGATTACCTACGTGCTTATTGCCTTCGTTGCAATCTCTCTCGTCGTTTCCTCAATTATGATAGGCGTTATTACCCTCATCTCTGTGCAAGAGCGCACCAAGGAAATCGGTATACTGCGCGCTATCGGTGCTTCGAAGAAGAATGTATCGAGTATGTTTAATGCCGAAACCATTATTGTCGGCTTTGCGTCGGGTCTGCTCGGCGTTGTAGTAACGTATCTTCTCTGCATCCCGATAAATACGATATTAAAGGCTCTTACCGATATCGAAAACCTAAGAGCATTCCTGCCGATAGAGGCAGCCGTTATACTGGTAGCCATCAGCGTGATGCTGACGCTCTTCTCGGGTATTATCCCGTCGCGCAGCGCAGCTAAAAAGGACCCCGTAGTGGCACTGAGAACGGAATAATAAAACAAAATCACCCCCCTGTATCGAGTCGTGATACAGGGGGTAAAATTTTTATTGTGTTTTTATAAATAATATAATATAATATATTATGTCTTATAATGCTTTTTTGGAGGTAATTATGGAAAGATATAATTTTTTTAAGGCTGCAGTAGAGAACGCAGAAAAGGCTGACGGTAATGCTGTCGGTTGTTCTGTTATGAAACTGCGCGGTGACGGAATAACGAGCATAGATAATTCTGTTGCGGCAAAGGTTATCGGCGCCGAAGCGGCTCTGCAGGGAAAATATCTCGAACTTATCCATATTACCGATATGACTCGCATACCCGACGGTATACTTGTAAGCTGTATGACACAGGGCGGCAGACTCGTAGTGCTTGATAAGGTGGTAAAGGGCTGCTATGTTATTTGTGAGAAAACAGATGCGGGCAAGCTCGACCTTACTAATCCGTTATCGGCTCAGTATATGCGCGCGCTCATAAAAAAGCGTTCAAACAACAAAACTATTGTTTTATGCGACGAGATTTACACCGAAAAAATTGCCTGGTCGGACGCTGTGGCGAAGTCCTATGGTGACAGATACGGTGAAGATATTATAGAGAGTCTTCCCTTGCTTTTCCTCGATGTAGAAGGCGGCGAGCGTTTCAGGGTAAGATACTATAAATTGCTCAGTGAACTCACAGCCGAGAACTTCTTAATACCCGTAAAGGCGGCAGCCGATGCTGCTAGCGCGCATATTACCGCTACGGTGATCGGAAAAAAGGGTGTTTATGCCCCCGTTCTGCCCGATAACCTTAACCTTTCGGGATATTGCTGCTTTAACAGAATTGTTGTAGATACATCATGTTCTGACCCCGACCGCATTACATTAAGGCGTTATTCTACCTTAGCGCAGATGCTCAGCCGCACAAGCTCGGCTGTCATTTCTGCTGAAACCCTTTTGAAAGAGAATCTGAACGAACTCAAAAATAAGGCAGACCGACTCTTTTCGGGCGGTATTAACCGCATAATTGTGAGTGACAGCCAAAAGGTAAAGGATAACCCTCTTTACAAACATAAGTACGAGTATTTCCGCGAATACTGTAATTTGCTATCCGCCGCTTTGCGCGAGGCAAAACAGGTGGACCAGATGCTCGTTTTCTATCCTACATCTACACTGTATGCCGCAGCATATCCGAGAAGCGGTAAGGCGGCTGATATTGAAAGACTCGTAAAGAGTTTTGATAAAAACGGTATGGGTTATCTCTTGTGTGATGAGATTTTATGGGAAACCGCGGCGGTACTGCTAAACACCGATATAATTATCGGCAACACAAAGTATAGTGAAATTCTTTTAGCCGATGCCGGGTTCATTTCTTCAACTGCAGCTAATAAGCTGGCTGAATTTGTATCTAAGGGCGGCAAGACTTATATATTGGGCGATGAGCCGCAGTTTATTGACGGGGATAAGACCGAAAAGGCAGCCAAGGCTTTAAAAACCGCCGAAAGGATAAAGACCGTTACCGACACAAAGAAGCCGAGCCTTTTCAGTTTTAAAGAGGATATTTCGGTGCGCTTCGGTCGGCTTACTGACGGTAGCATTCTTGTGTTTGCCGCCGATGTTGTCGGCAGCGCAGATGTGCAAAAAATCAGATTTAATACCAAGGGTACGGCTACCTTCTTAAATCTTTTGTCAATTAGCGAGCTGTACGCGGTCGATAATACCTTTATAAACAGAATAATGCGCAAAAAGGATATTGATTTAAGCCGCGCGGGCACTAAATCGGTATTGCTTCGCGTATCTGATACGGGTCGCGGCATAAACGATATGAGCAGTTATAAGTTTATTGAGCCGAGCGAGGATTTCACCCTTAAAAAGTGCGATAATAATACACTGCCTATCGGTACTGCCTCTTTTCGTACAGGCCGCGGAAAGTGGAATAATGAAACCCGCCTTTCTGAAATATGCGAGCAGATAATTACGGGTAAAAAGGCAAGCGTAGAACTGCGACTTACCTTTAATATCGAAAAACTACCGCGCGCTAAAAGCGTGGATATTGTGTTGCCCGAAAAACTGCAGGCTAAGGTAACGCTCAACGGCGAGGACACACAGGAGCTCCGCCACGTTTACCGCGGCGGCAATTTGAAGGTTGGCGAAAACACCATCGGAGTGCTTATTGAAAACGCTCATGAACAGTTAACCGATACAGGAATAATAGATTCTATCCTTGTTAAGGGTAAATTTGCCGTAATACCTATGGACGGCTATGAGTATGTTGCGGGCCGTAAATTAGTGCCGCAGGGTGAATTTGCTATCACACAAATACCCGACAGTATTGACATATCCCGCATAACCGAAAATGGCTTCTGGCATTTTAGCGGTGATATGGAATTTACCACCCACGTTTACGCTCAAAAAAAGAGCGGAAATGTTTATAAGTTTGCCTTCAGCGAGTTTTCTGCCGAGCTTTGCAGTATTTCGGTAAACGGAATCCCTGCGGGGACAGTCGGCTTCGCACCATATGAGCTTGTTGTAAGCGACCTGCTTTATGATGGCGACAATGAGGTTACCGTAAAACTGATTTTCGGGGAAGAGAATACAAAATGGAACGAGCTGACCGAGGACGGTAAGCGCGTCTTCCGCAGTCTGGGTGTTAAGCCCAGTACTATGGAAAAGAGTTACACCTTAACCGATGACTTTATCAGTACCGACGGTGTAACAAAGGAATATAAATGTGGGGACCACACCGTTCTCACCGCCAATAATCATACCTTTACGGTGCAAAAAGGCGAATTTGTAGCCCTGACGGGTAATGACGGCAGCGGTAAGAGTACCTTTATAAATCTGCTTGCAGGCATTACTCGGTGCGATGAGGGCGAAATGGTTATCGACGGCAAGAAAATAACCGATTATACCGAAGAAGAACTGCTTGAATACCGCCGTAACGATGTCGGCATAGTCTCACTCGACGGGGATTTAATGCCCAATCTTACCGTTCGTGAGAATGTTCAGCTTGCGGCGAGAATTTGCAAAACACCGCTTGATACACAGTCGGTACTGTCGGTGGCAGGGCTTAGTGACAACGCTGAAAAGCTGCCTGAGGAATTATCCTTTGCCGATATTCAGCGCACGGCTTTAGCGCGCGCACTTGTTAAAAATCCCAAGCTTATCCCCTGCGATGAGCCTACGGCAAGGCTTGACTATAAAGACAGCAAGGCGTTTATAGGACTGCTGCTCGATATATGCAAAAACAGCGGCAGAACTATAATAATGGCAACACACAACTCCGCTATCACACGCGTTGCCGACCGCACACTGCGGCTTCGTGACGGTTTTATTGTTGAAACTGCGGTTAATCCAGAGCCTGTTTCCGTCGAAAGGATGGACTGGTAATGAACTATATCACATTTTTAAAGAAGGATATACGGCGTTATATCGGCCGATTTTCGGCACTGGCGCTGTCTGTAATGGTGGCTGTCGGCTGCTTTGCGGGTATACTCAGCTTTTCACCCGATATGCGCGCTACGGCTGACGAATATTATGACGCTAAAAACTTTTGGGATATCAGAATAAAATCTACCCAGGGCTTTACCGACGATGATATCATCGCCCTTAAAGCAGAGGAATATGTGCTTGATGCGCAGGGTACCGTTTCATTCGATTTAACAGCAAGCGTGAACGGTAAACAAGAAACTGCAGTGCGCCTTTACGGTGTTGATTTCGATTCGCTCGCAGCCGATGAATCAAAATATATTTCTGCGCCTGTGCTTACAGACGGAACATATCCGATAAACGAGAAAAGCTGTATTGCCGTAGTGGGCGAGGGCTTTTCAGAGGATATTAAGATAGGTGACAGAGTTTTCCTCACCAGCGGCGGAGATAAATTCAGCGAAATCGCATACACCGTAACAGGCCTCGCCGAATGCCCCGAGTTTGTGTCGGGGGATAAGAATACAGGTGACGCTGGCGAGATAGGACTGTCTGTCTACGTCTGGGAGAGCGTTTATGTGAGCCCCGATGTTTATACCGACATTTTCGTCACACTAAATACGGCAAAGGATATAAATGCCTTTGGCGGTGAATATGAAAAGGCGGTATCTGCGGCAAAGGAAAAAATTGAGGAATTAGCAGATCACCGTGAGGCCGACCGTCAGGAAAACCTTTCGGGCGAGTATGAGTCGGCGAAGGAAAAGGCAGAAAAGGAATATGAATATCTGCAACAGGAGACTGCTCAGCAGATACAAAATCAAAAGGATTTCTTAGACGCCCTTCAAAAAGATATAGAGAAGGCAGAAGAAGCAAATGCCGAGCAGGAGAAGGCACTCGCCGCCGAAAAGGCAAGGCTTGACGCGCTTTCCCCGCGTATAGATGCCCTGCGATTTAAGGATGCGGCTGCTACACCGTCAGAAAAGGCGCAGATAGAGAAATTCGACGCGGATATGGAAAAATATCAGTCCGATTTTATCGACCTTGAGGCGGCTAAGCGCGCAGTTACGGCAAATAAAACGGTATATGAGGACACCAAAAAGCGTTATGCTGATAACGAGAAGCAGCTTGAACTTGAACTCCAAAACGCCCAGCAGCAGTTTGGTAGCTGGCAGGAGGGCGACACCCCCAACTATACCCAGCGTTGGATGGTATACACAAGAGGTAACAACGCCGGCTTTGCGATGTTGAAGTCAAACATAAACCGCGGCACGGCACTGACGGTTGTGTCTGCTATACTTTGCTGCTTTGCGGCGGCTGTAGTCAGTATCGGTGTTGCGCTGTCCTTTATGGATGATAAGACAGAGCTGACTGCATACGAAAATCTCGGCTACAGCAAAAAACAGATGACGGTGCGCTTTGCGCTACTCTCTGCTGCGGCTGCCGTAGCGGGCGGTGTTATCGGTATAGTAATAGGTACGGCTGTACTGCCTCAGATTCTCTATAGGGCATACGGCGTGTTGTATAACTTCGCAGAGGTAACCATACACCTTTATCCTTTAATAATCTTATTCAGCATTGTTTTAGCGGCGGTTATAGGTGCTGTGCCGACATATTATATCTGCAAACATAAATTTAACAGTCACCCCCGCAAAAGCAACCGATTTATCGAAGAAAAGCTTCTCGAGGTTTCTGAGCGTTTCGGTGTGCAAATAACCGCTTCGGTAAGATATATTTTAAATAATAAAATCCGCATTTTACTGCTGCTCGCAGGCACGGTGCTGTCGGCGGCTATGCTTGCCCACGCATTTGGACTGAATTTCTCTGTTTCCAAAGCGGCAGAGAAGCAATATACCGACATAATTAAATATGATGCGCTTATCACCCTTAAAGACGGCGCGGATTATTCGGATAACGATGCGTTGAAGGAGGCTTTGGCGGGAAATGAGGCTCTGCCGATTTACTCAGAGCAGTTAAGCCTTAAAACCGACGGCGTTAATGTTTCGCTGACACTGATGGTTCCCACCGATAACGAGAATTTCGGTGAGTTCGTGTCCCTTCGCACCCCGTCGATAAAAAAGGATATTACCCTTACAAAATCGAGCGTAGTCCTCCCCGATAATTTTGCCGAAAACAATAATATATCGAAGGGTGATAAAATCACCGTTAATACATTATCGGGCGGCACAGCCGAGCTTACCGTTACCGATATTGCCGAAAACTACAAGGGCGACTACCTGTATATGTCGGCGGACGGTTATAAAGCGGCATTCGGCGGCGACGCTACAGAAAATACGCTACTCATAAAACACCCTGCCTATAAAACATCGGGTAAAATTGATGCCCTGCTTTATAATACGGGTGCGGTGAGCAGTGTGACCTACCTTGACCGCGAGGCTGCTGTATTCGACGAGATAGCCGAGTCACTCGGCGGTATAAGAAACCTGCTTTTATGTATATCGTTGTCCTTACTTTTCTTGACGGTATATGGACTTACCTCCCTTGATAAAGCGAGACGTAAAAATGAAATCAAGACACTGCGCACTATGGGCTATACTGCACTGCACTCGGCTGTGTATCTCTTCCGCGAAACGGCGGTGATAAGTGGCGTAGGCGTTATTATAGGTGGCGGTATAGGCGCCTTGATATATCCGCTCTTTATAGGAGGTATGGGCATTTCGGATATCGCGTTTACCCATTCTGCAGGTTTCCTCGCGGTACTGTTTGCGGTATTGCTTTCATTGGCGGTGCTGCTCGTATCATTACTGGTAAGCGCGACAGGCATTATACTCAAAAGAAAATAAAAAAATAAACCGCCGGATAAAACCGGCGGTTACAGAATATAAGATTTAGTTCTTGTGAGCCTCTATGTACTTAACAAGGTCACCGATGGTCTTAATGCTTTCAATAGCTTCATCGGGAATTTCAACATCGAACTCATCCTCAATAGACATGAGAAGTTCAACAACGTCAAGGCTATCAGCGCCGAGGTCTGCCGCAATATCAGACTCCATAGTCATAGTGTCTGCCTCTGCATCGAGCTGTTCGGCAAGTATTTCTTTAATTCTGTCAAATACCATATTAATCCTCCTAAATATTATGGGAAAAGGTTTTCCTCAAAAAATGGTATACAAGGATAACGAAATCCTTTAATAAAATAATATGTTTAAAATCGAATTTTGTCAATAGTTTTATTTTTTTAGCGAAAAAAGGTGATTGAATTTGAATTCTACTTACGGAAATAAAGTGAAAATTTCAATTTCGGGTTACAGCCACGGTGAGAGCATCGAAGCGGTGTTGTCAGGCATACCTGCGGGTGAAAAAATAGACGAGCAGGAAATAGCCGTTCAGATGGCTCGACGCGCCCCCGGACGCGATAATACCTCAACCCCACGTAAAGAGGCTGACGCCCCCGTAATTGCTTCGGGTGTCAAGGACGGTGTGACGACGGGTGAGGATATACATATTATTATATATAATACCAATACCCATTCGTCGGATTACGATAATTTAAAGTTCACCCCGCGCCCTAACCACGCCGATTATCCTGCCCACGTAAAGTATAATGGACAGGCTGATATGCGCGGCAGCGGACATTTCTCGGGCAGACTTACCGCCCCTTTAACCGCGGCGGGTGCCATATGCCGTCAGATACTCTCTCGCAGAGGTATTACGGTCGGCGGTCACGTGTATAATATCGGTCAAGTCTTTGATATCGCCTTTGACCCCGCTACTGTGAACGAAGAACAGTTAAAGGAATTATCTGCCAAATATTTTGCTACTGTATCAGAGGATGCCGAAAAAGATATGCGCGCGTATATACTTGACGCGGGTAAAGAGGGCGACAGTATCGGCGGCTGCGTTGAGGTGGCGGTTACGGGTATGCCTGTGGGTATCGGTAACCATATGTTCGGCGGAGTTGAGAACATTATATCAAGCGTAGTTTACGGTGTGCCTGCCGTAAAGGGTGTTTCCTTCGGCGCGGGATTTGATTTCGCATATCTGCGCGGCAGTGAAGCCAACGACCCGTATTATTACGATAACGGCACCGTTAAAACCGCAACCAATAACTGCGGCGGTATCGTAGGCGGTATGACTACGGGTATGCCACTTATTATTAAGGCGGCACTAAAGCCGACACCGTCTATCTTTAAAGAGCAGAATACCGTTAACCTCGAAACGGGGGAGAATGCCCTGCTTAAAATAAACGGCAGACACGACCCCTGTATTGTTCCGCGTGCACTGCCCGCAGTAGAGGCGGCGGTGGCGGTAGCCGTTACAATGCTGCTTGCAGAGGATAACGCTTTATAAAAGGTGTTGCAAAAACAGAGAAGTTCAATTATAATAATCGATGGTGATAAAAATGGCAAAAGAAAAATTAGTTAAAGAAATAACCTCAATGGATGAGGATTTCGCGAAATGGTATACCGATGTTGTATCCAAAGCAGAGCTTATGGACTACTCGTCGGTCAAGGGCTGTATGATAATCCGTCCCTACGGCTATGCTATCTGGGAAAACATTCAGAATATACTCGACGGTATGTTTAAGGAAACAGGCCACGAGAATGTTTATATGCCTATGTTCATTCCCGAGTCTTTACTTGAAAAAGAAAAGGACCATGTTGAGGGCTTCGCCCCCGAGGTTGCTTGGGTTACACACGGCGGCAGCGAAAAGTTAGAGGAAAAGCTCTGTGTTCGCCCGACCTCCGAAACTCTTTTCTGCGACCATTATAAAAATATAATTCAGTCCTACCGCGACCTGCCGAAGCTTTATAATCAGTGGTGCAGCGTTGTGCGCTGGGAGAAGACCACCCGTCCGTTCTTACGTTCACGTGAATTCCTGTGGCAGGAGGGTCATACCATCCACGCGACCCGCGAGGAAGCTGAAAAAGAAACTATACAGATGTTAAATGTATATGCTGACTTTGCCGAAACATACCTTGCTATGCCGGTAGTAAAGGGTGTCAAAACCGAGAAGGAGCGTTTTGCAGGCGCGGTTGATACCTATACGATTGAGGCATTAATGCACGACGGTAAGGCACTTCAGAGCGGTACGTCGCATTTCTTTGGTGACGGCTTTGCAAGAGCCTTCGGTATTCAGTATACAGATAAAGAAAATAAACTCAGCTACCCGTTCCAGACCTCTTGGGGCTGTACCACCCGTTTGATCGGTGCGGTTATTATGACCCACGGTGACGATAACGGTTTGGTTCTGCCGCCTGCGGTAGCACCTGTTCAGACCGTAGTTATCCCGATAGCCTCTCACAAGCCCGGTGTTACCGAAAAGGCTGAGGAGGTTTATGCAAGGGTAAATAAAATCTGCCGCGCTAAGATAGACCTCGGCGACCAGTCACCCGGTTGGAAGTTTGCAGAGTATGAAATGAAGGGTGTTCCGCTTCGTCTTGAACTCGGTCCGCGCGATATTGAAAACAACCAGTGTGTTATCTGCCGCAGAGACAATGGCGAGAAGACTATTGTTTCTCTCGATGAGCTCGAAACAAAGATTCCCGAGCTTTTACAGGCTGTGCGCGACGGACTTTATGAAAAGGCACTTGCCCGCCGTAATGAGATGACCTACGATGCAACAAATCTTGATGAGATGAAGGATATTGCCGATAATAAACCCGGATTTATCCGCGCTATGTGGTGCGGAGAGAGGGAATGTGAGGATAGCCTCAAAGAGAATGTCGGCGTTACCTCCCGCTGTATTCCTTTCACACAAGAGCAGTTATCCGATAAATGTGTATGCTGCGGCAAACCCGCCCACAAGATGCTCTATTGGGGTAAGGCGTATTAATTACGAGATAATGTGGCTGAAATCTCACATTTGCCTACCGTCACACAAGATGATGTGGGCGGTATTTCAGGGTAAAAAATTCACAAAAAAATATTTTAAAAAAATCACAAAAAACACTTGCATTGCAGGTGTTTTTGTGTTATTATACGTAAGTACGCTATGAAAATAGCGTTGATATGCGTTGATGCGGGAGGTGGCTGACCTTCGAGTCAGGGAATTTCCGCGGAGTATGTCCGATTTTAAACCGGGCGAAAGAACTTAGAACCGCACAGGCACGGTACTTGCGAACCGTGGCAGTGCAGCGGCAGCCTGTCTGCCGTACCCGGAATTTGCTGTGACCCCAGTAACTCCGGTTTTATAATGTACCGCAAAGAAACACGCGGTACGGTGTAAGTTTTGCCCGCCAACTATTTTAAGGAGGCGACACTCAATGGCAGTAAAAGAAAAGATTCGTATCAGAATCAAGGGTTACGACCACGCACTTGTAGACCAGTCCGCAGATAAGATTGTGGAAACCGCTAAACGTACAGGCGCTCGCGTTTCGGGTCCCGTTCCGCTCCCGACCGAGAGAGAAATCGTAACCATCCTACGCGCTGTTCATAAGTATAAGGACAGCCGTGAGCAGTTCGAAACAAGAACTCACAAAAGGCTTATCGACATTTTCAGACCTTCCATCAAAACTGTTGAGGCTCTGACAGGTCTTGAGCCTCTCGCCGGTGTAGAAATCGATATTAAGCTTTAATTTCGTGTACTGGCGTGGTCATGTTGGTGCAAACCAACCAATAACCTAAGGAGGATAAAACTATGAAAAAGGCAATCGTAGGTAAAAAGCTTGGCATGACTCAGCTTTTTGATGCGAACGGTAACGTTGTTCCCGTAACTGTAATCGAAGCAGGCCCCTGTGTGGTTGCTCAGAAGAAGACAGTTGAAAACGACGGCTATGAAGCAGTTCAGGTCGGCTACGGCGAAATGAAGGCTTCTAAGGTAAACGGCCCGATGAAGGGTCACTTTGCAAAAGGCGATGTAGCACCGAAGAAAGTGCTTCGCGAATTCCGTCTTGAAGATATCAGCGGTTTGAATGTCGGCGATCTTATTAAGGCTGACATATTCGCCGAGGGTGATGCAGTAGACGTACGCGGCACATCTAAGGGTAAAGGCTACGCCGGCACTATCAAGCGCTGGAATTTCGGTCGTCTTAAGGAATCTCACGGTACAGGTCCGGTACACCGTCACGGCGGTTCGCTCGGTGCTTGTTCGAGTCCGTCGAGAGTATTTAAAGGTAAGAAGATGGCAGGTCACTTAGGTAATGAGCGCGTAACCGTTCAGAACCTCAGTGTAGTTAAGGTTGATGCTGAAAACAACATCATTGCAGTTAAGGGTGCAGTACCCGGTCCTAAGGGCGGCATTGTTGTTCTTTTCGATAGCGTTAAAGCCTAAGGGAAGGAGTGTTTTAAATGCCTAATATAGCAGTAGTTGATATGGCCGGCAAGAATGTTGGCGAAATCACTTTAAGCGATGCCCTTTTCGGTATCGAACCTAATGCAGTAGTAATGCATATGGCTGTTGTAAATTATCTTGCAAATCAGCGTCAGGGCACTCAGTCCACTTTAACCCGTACAGAAGTTTCCGGTGGCGGTAAGAAGCCTTGGAGACAGAAGGGTACAGGTCATGCAAGACAGGGCTCTACCAGAGCACCCCAGTGGAGACACGGCGGTATCGTTCACGCACCGAAGCCGAGAGATTATTCCTACTCTCTCAACAAGAAGGTTCGTAGACTTGCTCTTAAGTCCGCTCTTTCTGACAAGGTTATCAACAATTCACTCATCGTTCTCAATGAGTTGACATTGGATTCCTACAAAACAAAGACAGTTGCCGAGTGCTTAAAGGCTATCGGTGCTCAGAAGAAGACCCTTATCGTATTAGCTGACAACAACGCTTTCGCTGTTAAGTCTATCGCTAATATCGCAGGCGCTAAAGCCGCACAGGTCAATACTATCAACACCTACGATATCATCAATGCTGATACATTGGTAATCGTTAAGGATGCTGTTGCTAAGTTAGAGGAGGTGTATGCATAATGAAAACCGCACAGGATATCATTATCGCTCCGGTAATCACCGAAAAGAGCATGTCAGGTATAGCTGATAAGAAATACACCTTTAAGGTAGCACCCGATGCTAACAAGATCGAGAACGCAGCCGCTGTTGAGCAGCTCTTCAAGGGCGTTAAGGTTGCAAAGGTAAACACCGTCTCGGTTAGAGGTAAGGCAAGACGTATGGGCCGTTACAGCGGTTATACCTCTTCCTGGAAGAAAGCAATCGTAACACTTAAAGCAGATTCTAAGCCGATCGAATTCTTCGACGGTCTGATGTAATACTTTAGGTCAACTGTTGGAAATTAAAGCGATTTAATTTCAGGTGACGTATGAAGTCGCAAGGCGGCTTCGCTAAGCCAAAATAGGAGAGTGAAATAAATGGCAATTAAGCATTATAAGCCGACTACTCCCGGTCGCCGTAATATGACAACTATGGATTACTCCGAGCTGTCAAAGGTTGCTCCCGAGAGAAGT
>JAZULY010000087.1:0-2664 GCA_045603355.1 Acutalibacteraceae bacterium
GCCATCGCTGTAGGATACGGTAATCTTACCGCCTGTTACATCGAGATCCTCGTAATTCTGAACATATTCTGTCTTACTCGGAGCTGTTGTAACTGCGATACCTGTCATTACAACTTCGTCAAAACTATCTTCCGGAAGGTCAGGGCTTGGCGGGGCTACTACCGTTACATCATATGTAGCGGTGAAGCCTTCGTAGGTTACTGTTAAGGTCTGAGTGCCTACAGTCGCTTTATCGTAGCCGCTTACCATTTCTGCAGTAATGTCTACTACCTTTGTTGTGTTATCGCTGTAACTTACGGTAATCTGACCGCCTGTTACATCGAGCTCATCGCCTACATAATAGTCAGTTTTAGGAGTAGCGGTAATCTCAATGTCTGTCATTACGACAACCTCTTCGGGTTCCTCAACGATAACGGTACCTGAAGTCACGGTAGCGGTGACATCGCTCTCATAATAATCATAGCACTCAACCACATTGAAATCCACGGTGTAGTTACCTGCCGCTGCGGTATCGCTTATTTTAAATGTAATTACGGCTAATTCGCCTGTATATTTATAATCGGTAGTGGCATCCCAAAGGAAATTGCTGCCCTGCGTAAAGGAAAGTGCATCTACCGAATCAACCGAAACAAGGCTAAAAACAGAAGTATTATACACGGGTTTGAGATTTAATAACGAAAAACCAGTGTTATTCTGTATTTCAATAGCAACACTAACGGTCTCGCCCGCGCAAGCAGTCCCGCCGTTAACCGAAAGGTCTAATGTCCTTTCACCCTCTAAACGGTCACTCCAGTTATCGTCCCATTCGGTGTCGGGGTTAAGTCCGCCCGAATAATCGGTTGCCGAAGCGATGACGGCACCCTGTGCGCCAAGGATAAAGGTTAGCGTTAAAAGAACTGCTATTACCTTTTTAGGGAGATGTTTCATCAATGATTTCATTTCGTTGCTCCTGTCTTTTATGAATATAGAATATATATTATGAGTATATCACATTAATATAAAAACTTCAAGCAATAACCGTAATTTTCAGATATAATTATGGTTTGCAGGACTTACAGGGTGAATATCCGTCATCAATCAGTTCCTCGCGCGCACCCGAATAATCCTGACGGTTTTCCGCTTTAATGCGGTCTACCTGGCTACAACCGGTCGAATGGAATTTCATTGAATTTATATTAAGCACATATTTTACGTTGTCGGTTGCGGCGGATGATGTCATTTCAAAGCCGCTGCCGTCATCAAGCTTGCTGTCACCCGTGGCATAATTTATTACAATGCCCGGTTGGTTATTATAGACATAAACATTGAAGCAAATTCCCTCGCCGTTATCCTCGACTGATTTTGCCTCTATTTGCACGCCGCGTGCCACAAGGTTATCTCCGTCGAAAATCGGGGTTACGCGGTAGATTACGTGGTTTTCGGTCTCCTTGACATAGTCAGCCACCATATTTTCAAACGGCAGCATACCGTCAACATTCATATAGCGGGTGCCTGTAATCAAGTTTTGGGTATTCGCATTCTCACCCGTTAACTGATAACCGATAAGATGACAGCGATTATAGAGATACTTGCCGTCCACAATATCATATTTCACAGTTTTCCAGCCCGACGGCTTTACCTGACCGATAGCGCCGCGCTCCTCGGTTGGCATAATTTCTGTGCCGATAGACGCTATAGCGGTACCGCAGCGGTCGAGTTCATCGAGTTCTGCATAAACCTCATACGCCTTTGTCGTTAAATCAGAATCGGTAAAATCAGGGATATTATTTTTAATTACAACATAAGGCTGATCGGTAAATTCGGGTACATCGTCGACCGATGCTATGTAACCCTCAGGGTGCGACTCTGTGCCGCCAGCGTTACCACTGTCCCCCGCGCACGCCGAAAACAAAAGGCTGATTATTAATAGAAAACTAATAAGAGCGCTACACTTTTTTAAGGTCATAACACATATGTCTCCTCGGTAATTTTATCGTGAGAGTTACCGACAAAATCGGTGGTATCGGTCAGCCTCCATCTATTTTCAAAAAGATGTATGGGGAATTTTTCGCTTGACGGATACACCCTATTCCAGCGATAAAGAATAACGCGTTCCACCTTGTCTGCAAATGGGGTAATATCACTGTTCTCAAGAAAGCAATACTCCCCTTTTCCTGCCGCTGCCAAAAAGTCTTCATCTACGGTTATTTTCTCGTTTTCGGTAAACTGCTTAGCAGAATAAGCGTTCATTAAAAGCTTATTATCCCCTACTGTTTTTATTATCCTCTCGCGGAGTTTCCTATCCATACTCTGCCGTCTGCCGCCAAAAGTCATACCGTTTTTATCATCAACAGCTACAATTAAAATCATAGTTTTTACCCACTTATGTTTTGATACATTAATAATATCATATGGTTATTCGTTTTTCAATATAAAGAAGACCCCGACATCTGTCGGGGTCTTAACATTACATAGATAAATCTTCAACAACGAGGGTGCGAACACCGTTATCATCGATGTTTTGTGTTTTGGGAGCGTTTCTGTCAGCTAAGAACTTGGCTGCAACCTGCGGGAAGAGTGCGTAAGAGAGTACATCCTCATCACTCTTGGCAAGTTCCCCTGCTTCCTCGCGGTATTTTTCGAGCTCCGGTCCGATAAGGTCGGCAGGACGGCAGGTAATAACCT
>JAZULY010000088.1:0-16493 GCA_045603355.1 Acutalibacteraceae bacterium
CGTGTTGGTGATGTCTATCGGCATAATAATGATTATACAATGTCGAAACGCTTAAAAGTGTTTCGACAAGCCGATTTTATCGGCTTGTCCAAAATTAAATTTCCAAAAATATAATTTTGCCTATATTCATTGCAATGGGTATAGACAAATTTTCTAAGAAAATTTGTGACCAAATCATAGATTTGGCGGCGAAACAGAGTGAATTTACTCTGTTTCGACTTTCTATAACCATTATAATAGCGGATGTGCTGCGTCAAAAGGGAGTCCGACGAATATCGGCATCAGCGAAATAAACCTTAAAAGCCAAAAAGCGGAGAACAAGAAAACCTCCCTTTTTGGCTTTTGTATTTTTTTAATTCATATTTGCATAATTTTGCTATAGTTTCTGTAAATATTTTCTATTTATGTGAGAATTACATAATAAATGTTGACAATAAGCAGTTCAATATGCTATAATTAACAAAAATAAAGCTTTACTGTGTGAGGTACATATTTAACAACTAAAGAAGCGCTTTCCTCTTTGCGATAAAGCGTCTTTTTTGTTTGTATGGCTGATTCAGGCGAAGCAAATTTATAAAAGAAAAGGGGACAAATATGAAAAAGCAACCAAAATTAGATGCCAACGGCTATCGCAAATTCGGCATGCTCGATAAGCTTGCTTATGCGGCGGGCGACGCGGGCTGCAACATGAGTTTTGGTCTCAAAGGCACAGTTCAGACCTTCTGGCTTGTTTATATGACCATGGAAACAGGCCTCCTTTCAGCACTCCTTCTTTTAGTTCAAATCTGGGACGCAATTAATGACCCGATGATCGGTTCCATGATCGATGCTGACAGAAGAAAGTACAAGATGGGCAAATTCAAGACATACATATTAATAGGCGCATGCGGCCTTCTTGTTGCCGGCGCTGCGGTATTCCTTCCCTTCCCGAATGCTGATGTTTGGGTAAAGGCAGTTCTCTTTATTGCAGGATATGTTTTGTGGGATGCGTTCTACACCGTTGCAAACGTGCCTTACGGTTCTATGCTGTCTTTAGTAACCACAGACGCCGGCGAGCGCGCTCAGTTATCTACTTGGCGTTCAGTAGGTTCTATGGTCGGCAACCTGCTGCCCGGCATTATTCTTCCGTTTATTATCTGGCACAAAGAGGTTGACGCACAGGGCAATCCCGTAATCAACCCCGAAACAGGCGTTCAGGTACAAACCTTACTTGGTGAGAGGGTGTTTATAGCGGCACTTATTATGGGTGTTCTCGGCTTCATCTTCTTCCTCTTTATGATTAAAAATATCACAATCCGTGTGGATGAAAATTCCGTAAAAACAAATGAGACCGTTGAAAAGTTCAATGTTTTAAAGGCTTTCGGTAACTTTATGAAGACCCGCCCTGCCGTAGGCGCTACTTTAGCTGCTATGGGTATGTTCCTTGGTATGCAGTCGGCAACAACCGCGAATACTATTATGTTTGCTACATATTTCGGCAAGGCCGAACTTTCCGGCGTTGTTATGCTGATAGGCTTCTTGCCGATGTTCCTCTTTATGCCGTTTATTAAGAAGATCGTTAATAAGTACGGCAAAAAGGAAGCCAGCGTAGCGGGCACTATTGCATCTATTATCGGTGGCTTGATTATGATGGTATTCCCGATAGTTCCGAAGGATGTTTCGCTTATCGTTTATATGATCGGTTTAGTAGCATTTGGTCTCGGTATGGGTGTGTACACCTGCGTATCCTGGGCTATGATGGGCGACGCTATCGATTATAACGAATGGAAGACAGGAAAGCGCGAGGAAGGCACAGTTTATTCTCTGCACTCCTTCTTCCGTAAGCTTGCTCAGGGCGTAGGCCCCTCTGTAGTGCTTCTTATTATGGGTTCGCTCGGTTACGTTGAAAAGCTCGGCACCGAGGGTCAGTCCCTTCAGACGGCATATAATATGTGCTGGTTAGTTGCAGGACTTTATCTCTTCTCCGCCGTTGTACAGTTTATCGGTATCGCACTTATTTACAACCTCGATAAGAAGACTCTCACTCAGATGAACGAAGAGTTAGCTGCAAGAAAAGGCAGCGCAGTGGCTGAAACAGTAGAAGCATAAGCCGGCACGCTTAAAAAGCGCGCTGTCGCTGAATTTTGATTAGCAGTGCCCGGCGGATAATATTCTGCCGGGCATTTTAATTTTTCAAAAAAACAAGGAGGAAAACAATGAGAACTGTTTTCAATTTCAATGCCAAATGGGCATTCACCAAGCAGGCGACCGAAATCCCTACCGCTATTGACACCCGTTGGGATTTTGTAAATCTGCCGCACACCTGGAACGCTATTGACGGTCAGGACGGCGCTAACGACTATTTCCGTGGCACGGGATATTACGCCAAGACTATTAATAAGATGGATCTGCCCGAGGCAGACCGTTATTATCTTGAAATTCGCGGCGCGAACTCCTCTGCCGACGTATACTTAAACGGCAAAAACCTTGCTCATCACGACGGCGGTTATTCGACCTGGCGTGTTGATATAACCGATACGCTGGAGATGGATAACCTCTTTGTTATCGCCGTTGATAACTCACCGAGCGATACCGTTTATCCGCAGGTAGCCGACTTTACCTTCTACGGCGGACTTTACCGTGATGTAAACATTATTTGTGTTAATAATTCGCACTTTGACCTTGATTATTACGGCGGCACGGGTATAATGGTAACGCCCGAAATAAATGATAAAAACGCTAAGGTTGAGGTTCAGGTCTGGGTAACAAACGCTAAAGATACACAGTCTGTAAACTATGTAATCTGCGATGCCGAGGGTAACTGTGTAGCGGCAGCACAAAGCAACGAGGGCGTAGCAGTGCTCGATATTGAGAACGTACACCTCTGGCACGGCAAACGCGACCCGTATCTTTACACTGCTAAGGCAGAACTCGTAGAGGACGGCAAGGTAATCGACAGCGTTGAGACCCGTTTCGGCTGCCGCACCTTTGAAATCGACCCCGAGCGCGGCTTCATCCTCAACGGTGAAGAATATCCGCTGCGCGGCGTAGCCCGCCATCAGGACAGATGGGGCATCGGTAATGCACTTCTGCCTGAGCATCACAAAGAGGATATAGATCTTATCTGCGAGGTGGGCGCTACCACCATTCGCCTTGCTCACTATCAGCACGATCAGTATTTCTATGACCTGTGCGACGAGCGCGGTTTAGTAATCTGGGCAGAGATTCCCTATATCTCTCAGCATATGCCGGGAGGAAGAGAGAATACTATTTCCCAGATGAAGGAGCTCATCACACAGAACTATAACCACCCGTCTATCGTTGTTTGGGGTCTCTCAAACGAGATTACAATGAAGGGTGAGGACGATCCCGATTTACTCGAAAATCATAATATACTGAATGATTTGTGCCACGAGATGGATAAGACCCGTCTTACCACCATCGCTGCGGTATCTCCTGCTTCTATCGAGGGCCCCTATATTCAGATTCCCGATGTCGTTTCATATAACCACTATTTCGGTTGGTACGGCGGCGAGACATCTATGAACGGCCCGTGGTTTGATAATTTCCACAAGCGTTGGCCCAATATCCCGATAGGTTGCTCAGAGTACGGTTGCGAGGCACTCAACTGGCATACATCAAATCCGATGCAGGGTGACTATACAGAGGAATATCAGGCATACTACCACGAGGAACTGATTAAACAGTTCTTTACACGTAAATATATGTGGGCAACCCATGTATGGAATATGTTCGATTTCGGCGCCGATGCAAGAAGCGAGGGCGGCGAGAACGGTCAGAATCACAAGGGTCTTGTAACTATCGACCGTAAGTATAAGAAGGACGCCTTCTATGCTTATAAAGCGTGGCTGAGTGATGACCCGTTTGTGCATCTGTGCGGCAAGCGTTACGTTGACAGAGTTGAGGACGTTACCAAGGTTACCGTTTACTCGAATCTCCCTGAGGTTGAACTCTTTGCCAATGGCGTAAGCCTCGGAAAGAAGACGGCAGAGGATCACTTCTTCTATTTCGACGTACCGAACGTGGGCGAGACCGAGCTCGTAGCAGTAGCAGGCGAGTATAAGGACAGCGGCTGTATTCGCAAGGTTGAGGTATTCAACGAGGCTTACCGCCTCAGAGAGAAGAGTGCTATCCTTAACTGGTTTGATATTACCGAGGTTGAGGGTCACCTCTCCCTTAACGATAAGTTAAGTGATATTATGGCAACTATGCAGGGCAAACTGCTCTTCGCGGGAATCTTTGCTAAGATGATGCCGAAGAAGGGCGACAAGGTAATGGGCTTCGAGATGAATGATGCTATGATGCAGATGATGGGCAGCTTTACTATGATAAGGCTTGCAGGTATGATAGGCACTATGGGCATTAATCTTACTAAGGAGCAGCTCTTGGATATCAACGCCAAGCTTAACAAAATTAAAAAACCGAAATCTAAGTAAAAAAGTAATGCCTTGCGGTAGTTTTACCGCAAGGCATTACTTGACATAAGGTCAAAAAAATGGTATTATCTTAAATGGTTTTTAATGAGGGAGTAGTAGGCGCGAAGGCGTAGCAAGTCAACATCACTGCCGACAGTCGGCTGGCTTGTTTTAAATTGCGAGACTCATAATAATCGCGCTATACTTTTAATTTTTAGGAGGTTAAAAATGGAGATTTTATATCAAAATCTACTCAACTTCACCTGGCAGCAGGGCGTAATGATTCTTATCGGATTTTTACTTATTTTCCTTGCTATCAAAAAGGAAATGGAGCCGACATTGCTTTTGCCGATGGGCTTCGGTACAATTCTTGCAAACATTCCGCTTTCGGCTGCTATTACAGAGCACGGTCCCATCACCACACTTTATAACGCAGGTATCGCAAACGAGCTTTTCCCGCTCTTACTCTTTATCGGTATCGGCGCTATGATCGACTTCGGCCCGCTGCTTACCAACCCGAAGTTAATGCTTTTCGGCGCCGCGGCACAGTTTGGTATTTTCTTCACCCTTTCAATGGCTTCGATGTTCTTCGGCAATAACGATGCCGCGTCTATCGCTATTATCGGTGCTGCCGACGGTCCTACTTCTATCGCAGTAGCAAATGCGCTTGATTCCAACTACAAAGGCGCAATAATGGTTGCGGCTTATTCCTATATGGCGCTCGTGCCCATTATTCAGCCGCCCGTTATTAAGTTGCTCACAACTAAAAAAGAGCGTATGATTCGTATGCCCTACGAGCAGAAATCAGTTTCTAAAACAACCAAGATTCTTTTCCCGATTATTATTACGGTTGTTGTATCGGCTATCGTTCCTGAGGCGACGTCACTCATCGGTTTCCTTATGTTCGGTAACCTTATCCGCGAGTGCGGCGTGCTCGATTCCCTGTCCGAAACAGCTCAGAAGGTGCTTGCAAACCTTGTTACAATATTCCTCGGTATCTCGGTTGCCTTCCAGATGACCGCAGAGGCTTTCCTGCGCGTGGATACCTTGCTTATTCTCGGTCTCGGCCTTATCGCGTTTATTGTTGATACAGCCGGCGGCGTAATATTCGCGAAGGTATTAAACCTCTTCTTAAAGCAGAAGATAAATCCGATGATTGGTGCTGCAGGTATCTCGGCTTTCCCCATGTGGGGCCGTATCGTTCACAAGATGGGCCTCAAAGAAGACCCGCAGAACTTCCTGCTTATGCACTCTATAGGTGTAAACGTATCGGGTCAGATAGCATCGGTAATCGCCGGTGGTATCATACTCAATTTCTTTAGTTAATAGGAGGGGACAGTAATGATTGATATTTTCTTTAAACCTGAGAGATTTATTGAGTTCCTTTCCTATATGGGCAAAGGAATGCTGGTTATCTTCGTTGTTATCGGTGTTATTATTTTAGCAACCCTTTTAACAAACAAGATATTTTCTAAAAAACAGTAATCAAAGCAAAACTCGGTAGCGAAAGCTACCGAGTTTTTTTATATCATTTCGATAATAAGACCATTTACTCCGCGCTTTCCTGCCGTTGCGCGGTGGGAATGGAAAGCATCGGCGTGGCAGTTTGTGCAAAGGTCGGTAATGTCAATATTGTTATCTTTAATGCCTGAATTTATGAGTATCTGACGGTTTGCCTCCCATAAATCGAGCTGGTATTTGCCACTGCCCTTCGGAAAGAAGACCTTATCCATATCGAGGTAGTCGAGTTTCGTGAACTCATTATATACAGGGTCATCGACCTCATAGCAGCATTTTCCGATAGAGGGCGCGATGCCTGCGATAATCTCTGCCGTATTGCACCCAAATTTCGTCTGCATTGCCTTTACTGTTTTTGCACCTATCTCTTTTACCGTACCGCGCCAGCCCGCGTGAGCCGCCGCAATTACGCGTTTTACGGGGTCGTAGAAAACGAGCAGACAGCAGTCGGCACTGTGGGTTACGAGGGCAACGCCCGTGTCGGCGGTTATGAGGGCATCAATATCGCTGTAATCGAAATCCTTGTATACACCTTTTCCGCAGTCGGCTTTCGTTACTACGAGTATATTATCGGTGTGGGTCTGTCGGCTGAGCACCGTGTGACGTGGGTCTATGCCGATACCGTCACAAAAAATCTCATAATTTTTGCGCACGGTATCTGTGTTATCTCCCGTAGTAAAGCTTAAATTCATAGCCGAAAAATAACCTTCACTAACGCCGCCCAAACGGGTAGAAAAACCGTGACGGATATTGTCGAATTTTGCAAGTTTTGGGAACGTTATAAAACAAAGTGAACCTTTACGGTTCACTTTGAGTGTATTACTATTAAGCATTAAGCTCTTGTTTCTGCGGTTCTTTAAAGGTCGGCACCATATCGTGCAGAAGCTTAACCACAGTCTCCTTGTTGTTATTTGTTGCGGCGCGGCCGAGCGCCTCGATTCTGTCTTCAAAGGTATCGGCATCTATTTCTATCTGCCGTCCTATAAAGATTTTTTTGTTAGCGGTAGAGGCAAGCCCTTCTTCCGACATAAGCAACTCCTCGAAAAGCTTTTCACCGGGTCTGAGTCCCACGAATTTAATAGGCATTTCGGTATAGGGCTGATAGCCGTAAAGGCGGATAAGGTTTTCGGCGAGGGTGGTAATTTTAACAGGCTCGCCCATATCGAGGACAAATATTTCGCCGCCCTTAGCCATTGTACCTGCTTCAAGCACGAGGGAAACCGCCTCGGGTATAGTCATAAAATAGCGGATGATATCGGGGTGGGTTACCGTAACGGGACCGCCCGCCTCAATCTGCTTGGAGAAAAGCGGAATTACCGAGCCGTTAGAGCCGAGCACGTTGCCGAAGCGAACAGCGGCAAAATCGGTATCGCGTGAGGTCTGCGCCATATACTGTATTACCATTTCGCAGCAACGCTTAGAGGCACCCATAATATTTGTCGGGTTAACCGCCTTGTCGGTCGAGATGAGTATCATCTTCTGAACAGAGAATTCGTCGCAGAGCTTTGCAACCTTAAATGTACCGAGAACGTTGTTTTTAACCGCTTCTTCGGGGTTATCCTCCATAAGAGGCACGTGCTTGTGAGCGGCAGCGTGGAAAACCAGCTGAGGCTTGTACTGAGTAAAGAGCGCACGCATTTTTTTACTGTCTCGCACAGAGGCAATTTCGGTGGTGATGATATTTCCGTAACCGTTGCGCACGAGTTCTTGCTGGATATCATAGGCATTGTTTTCGTAAATATCTATCATAACAAGGCGCTTCGGACCGTATTTAACCATCTGGCGGCAGAGTTCGCTGCCGATAGAGCCAACGCCCGTAACAAATATGACCTTATTATTTATAAAATCTGCAAGTTCGGGATTATCCAAATTGATAACATCACGACCAAGTAGATTTTCAACATTTATTGACTGCACCTGCGGAAGTATTTTTTCACCCGTGTCAAGGTCGAAGAGCGACGGGATTATCTTGATTTCGCAGTTTGTCGAGTAACAGATGTTGAGTATCTGTTGCTTTCTTTCCTCTGAGCAGGTGGGTATCGCGAAAATAATAACATCGATATTATATTTAGAGCAAAGCTCGGGGATTAAAACGGTAGGTCCGTAGACATACACATTATCGACATAACGCGATATCTTATTAGGATCATCATCAACGAAGCCCATGATGCGATAACTGTGGTCCTTAGAACGCGAAACCTCGCTAAGCACCGTTCTGCCCGCTTCACCCGCACCGATGATAAGCGCGGCGGGACTTGAGGAAAAATTGATGATTTTTGTCAGTTTTGTAGCAAAAATATAATAGAACATACGCTCAATAAGCAGAGTGAATGCGCCGCAAATAATCGATGCCGCAAGTAAGGGAATAGAGCGGCCGAGCCCGATTATAAAGGTAAAGGCTAAGAGCGCGACATTTCCGCAAAAATAACCTATGACAAGGCGTGCTATGTCGGAAATGTGATCCATTACAACTACCGAACGGTAAGAGCCTGTTGCTATCATACCTGCAATACTGAATACCACAATAGAGATAAAGCAGTAGGGGATATGGCGATATGGGAAATTCAGCAGGTCTAAACTAAATCCAGTGGCGAAGAAATAGATAAAAACCGATGCAACGAAAAGGGCAAGCGCATCGAGAATTATCAGCGAAATCGTTTTAAAATCCAAAAACGATTTAATTCTGTTTTTAAGCGACATAAAATATGCACACTCCGTTTATCTTATTTGCGCGACTTGTCGTTGTGCTGGGAATAGCCGTATCTATAGCCATATCGATATCCGTAGCGGTACTTGTAGTTATATTTATATCTGTACTTGTATTTGCTTCCGGCACCTTGGGTGATAAGTCCGTTAAGAACTACACCGAAAAGGCGGATGTTAGCAAACTCAAGGGCAGAAAGAGCTACCTGGAAATTCTTGTGATAGGTTGAATAGTCCTTAACTACGAGTACGAGACCGTCGGTACGGGGGGCTACAACCAAGGCATCGGTTACGATGTTGATAGGCGGGGTATCGATGACGATGTAATCATATTTTTCTCTGAGCATTTCAAAGAAAGAATCAACGTTTTGATTTGCCAGAATTTCCGACGGGTTCGGCGGAATAGGACCGGCAGTGAGAACATCGAGGTTAGCGTTGATAGAACTGACGGCATCATCAAATTCGCAAAGACCTACAAGCACGGTAGAAAGGCCGTTGGTGTTTGCGATGTGTAATTTTTTGTGGACGGTAGGTTTACGCATATCGGCGTCTATAAGCAACGTTCTGCTGCCGAGCTGCGAAAAGGAAATGGCGATATTTACCGAGGTAGTAGACTTACCCTCTGCTTCGTTTGAACTCGAAATGGTAACTATTTTACCGTTATTCTGAGATAAAAGGAAGGTGAGATTAGTTCTGATGGTGTTATAAGCTTCTACAACGGCAAATGGGGTGCGGGAAGGCTTGTTTTCGGTTGTTGTTTTATTGCTTAGCGGCATTAGAATAACCTCCTGTCTTTGAAGCGTGGGTTTCGAAATCAGGCACAGAGCCTAAAAGCGGGATGCTGTAATTGCTCGTAAAATCATCCTCGCCCTTAATGGTCTTATCGTTCATATCTAAGAGAAGGGCTAAAAGGTAGGAAACAACAGCGCCGCCAACGGCGAAGATAGCCGTCATAAGCATTGTTTGCGGAGATACTAAAACGGCAGTATGCGCAACATCGGCTACGCCGACATCGGCAAGCGGGATAAATCCGTTGAGATATTCGGGAGCAATCTGAGCGAAGGTATTTGCTATTTTCATAGCCATATCGGGGGAAGAACTGAGAACTCTTATGACGATGAAAATCGAATCATCACTGCGCAGACTTACCGTAACGGCATTTTTAAATGACTGAAAATCCTCGCGGTCATAACCCATTTCTTCGGCTAAATCCTGATAAATAGGCTGAGCTTGTAAAAGCTCAAGACAGGTGGATGCGAGATACATTGACGACTGAATATCACCGCCGCTGATCTTGTTCTGGCTTGTGGTGTATCCTTTTAGTGAAGCAATATCGTCGGTTGGGTTAACTTCCTCGGTTTCTTCCTCGGCTGTTTCGTCATCACCGCCGAAGTTAAATGCGCCGTTACCGATAAGAATACTCGCTTCAGCAGCATATGTGCGGGGCGCGAACCAGTTGCAGTATGAGAATGCAGACGCGCCGCAAAGAGCTGCCGTAAGCAGGATGATAACCAACTTTCTGAGTAAAAGTCGGAACAAATAATCAATAGTAATGTTATTCAATTATAGACTCCCCTTTTTTTGCTAAAGTGTAATCATACATATTATACAACTAAAAATTAATATAATCAAGTATAAATTGAGTTTTACCCCTTGCTCGGTGTTACAAAAACGGTTTTATTGGTCGTGTATATAACCATCCCCGGTTTCGCGCCCGACGGCTTTTTTACGAATTTTATGGCGGTGTAGTCTACGGGAACATTTGCCGACGCGGCAGCGGATGAATTTTCAGCCGCCAGTCTTGCGGCGAAGATGACATCTTCATCACTGATATCCCCGCCCGAATTAAACAAAATAACGTGGCTGCCTGGGATGTTTTTGGTGTGAAACCAGGTGTCATTCTTAGCGGCAACGCTCAGCGTCAGCGTATCGTTCTGGCGGTTGTTTTTGCCGACCAGCACCCGATAACCCGAAGGTGACACAAATTCTTTAAATGACATATCCGCCGCTTTTTTTTGCGGTTTTTTTGCTCTCCTTATATATCCCGACAAGGCTAATTCCTCGCGTATTTCGGCAATATCGGCGAGCGTTTCGGCGCGGGAAAGGCTATCCAGCACCGAGTTTATATATTCTTTTTCGGTTTTGTCTTTTTCTATCAGCGCGGTCAGCGTCTGCTCGGCGGTGTAGGTTTTTTTATAGTCCTTGAAAAACTTAGCCGCGTTGTTCGCAGGCGACAGCGCAGGGTTCAGCGGAATACGCACGGTTGATAAATTTTCGTCGTAATAGTTTTGCACCTCTATAAAGGTGGCACCGGGCGTTACGGCGTATAAATTTGCCTTTAAAAGCTCGCCGAAGACACGCAGCTGCTCTCGGTTTTCGCATTTTTTAAGGTCGGCGGCGCGAAGTGCCATACGTTTTGATATGCGAGCATCAAGCGACGCGAGCATCCTTAGCAGGTCCTGCGACTCGCGCTTTATACGCTCTTTTTGTGCGCGGCGTGAATAGAAGGCTTCGAGCAGCTCGCTAAAGCTCTCTGCCTCGCGGCAGGTATAGGCTTTACCGTACTGGAAAATCTCGGTGTATGAAAAATCGGTCGGTGAGCCCGATTCATCGGTCAGCATAACGGGTTTGCCGCCATCTGTCAATTCACGGCGCATAAATAAAAGTTTGGTTTTCAGATGCTCGCGACCCGTTTTTGTAAGGACCTCTACGTTTATATCGGTATTGCCCGATACCGCATAGGCTATCTCGCGGCAGATAAGGGGAGAGAAACCCTCTAATGTAGCGAGCAGAGCACGCTCGAGTCTGCCCGAACAGTTAAGTATCTGTGAAGTGAGAGCGTCGATATCCTCGGATAATATATTCTTTTTGCCAAGCGGTACAGGTTCTTCGTATATAGCACCCGGCTGAATGAGTCTGCCGCCTGCTTCTATACTGCTGCGGTGCACCGCGTCGATTATTCTGCCGTCTGTACCCACGAGTATTATGTTGGGACTGCTGCTGATAAGCTCAATGATGAGTTCAGGATGGATGATATCGCCCATTTCGTTCAGGCCCCGGGTCTTGATTTTTATGATTCTTTCAAGTCCCGAGCCGCAAATCTCTGAAATACGCGCACCCCCTAAATGCTTTCGCAAAAGCATACAAAACATCGGTGGCGTGGGAGGATTTTCAGGTCTTTGCTCTGTAAAATGCACCCTTGCACTGCCCGGGTGTGCCGAGATAAACAGCCGTTTGTTAAGCCCCTGCGCGCGCAACAAAAATACCAACTCATCGCGAGAAGGCTGGTATATCTTGTCAATATGAGCGCCCTCGGCGCAGTTTAGTTCTTTAGTCAGCCGATAAATAAAGCCGCCGTCAAGTGCCATTTATTTTCCTCCGAGAAATGCGCTTATATCGTCGGCGACACGCTTGTAGTAAAGGTATTCATCTTGCTTTGCAGGAACACTCACAAGGTCGTCGGCGCATTTTTCTATTCTCTTAAGCTGTTTTTTTATGTATTTAATGTCGGCGTCCCGCGTGTTTGAGAGTTCGCCTATAAACATATACGCGTCGGGGTATTGCCGTTTTTTGCCGTCAAACTGAGCGCTAATTACGGTGTATATTTTGCCCGCATCCTCTATAGCGGTTTCGGTTTTTATGCGGAAACCCTCGCTGCATAGGAACTTTCGCAACTCCTCAGCCGAGGTCATCGGTTGCAGTAAAAGGCGGTAGTGACTGTTTTTTATCCAATCAGAGCGACTGAGTATCCCTGCGATAACCTCGCCACCCATACCCGCGATAATAACGGTATCAATTTCGTCTTCCCGTAGTCCTGCGAGTCCGTCGCAAAGGTGCAGTTCTATCTGTGACACCTCTGCCGCCTCGATATTACGGCGAGCCGAGAGTAGCGGCTTTTCGTTTATATCGCAGGCAAAAACATACGACGCAATATTATTTTTTATCAAAAAAACGGGCAAATAGCCGTGGTCGGTACCTATATCGGCAACACGGTCGCCCTTTGGTACCAACCCGGCTATGGTTTTAAGTCTTGGACTTAGGGTATACATAAATTAATAACCGAAATAATCGTTAAGCTTTTCTACGAGCGCGTCACAGTCGGTACCGTGAACAGCGCATGCCTGCTCAATGCTCTCGCCTCTTGCCGACGGACAGCCGAGGCAGTGCATACCTATCTCGAAAAAGTATTTTGCGCAACCGTTATCCATATCGAGAACGTCACCGATACACATATCTTTTGTAATTTTCATAATTTGAAACTCCTTTATTTTAAAATAACTTCGGTACCGAGCCGAGGTCGGTCCGTGAATGGTTGTATAGCTTGCGGTTATCAAGCGCCCAGAGTTTGGCTGAGAAGTCATTCTCGGGGGTCGCTTCCACCGCCTCGTGCATTTCGTAAATACGCGCGTCCATTAAGTCGAGTTCGCTCAGCAGTTCTGCCTCTATAAAGGCGGGTCTTACCGCGGCGCCGAACTCGGGTTCACCGTGGTGGGAGAGTATCATATGCTCTACGAGCATTGATTTTTCGGCGGGAACACCGATTTCTTCTGCGGCTTTGCGCACCTGTATAGCACCCTCAGCCAAATGACCTATCAGGTTACCCTTTACAGAGTATCCCGAAGCGATGCCCGTATCGGCAACCTCGAATTCGGTTAGTTTGGCAATATCGTGCAGCGTAGCGCCTGCGAGCAACAGGTCGCGGTCAACGAATGGATAAATTTCGCAAACACGCTCACACAGTCGCACGATAGATAACGTGTGCATAAGCAGTCCGCCACGAATGGCGTGGTGCAGTCTGAAAGCGGCAGGCCAATAAAGCAGAGCCGCACGGTTTTTATCGAGCAGATGAAGCACCAGACGGGACAGGTCGGCATCGCGATAACCCTCGGCTAAGCGGTGCAGCTCATCAAACATAGCGGCAGAGTCATATTCAGCCGATTTTACGTAATCGTTCGGGTCAACACCGTCGGCATCGGTTATATGGCGGATGCGCTCAATTCTTAACTGGTCATTTCCGTTATAAACCGAAACGGTACCGCGAATCTTTACTATCTGATTAACCTCATACTCGCCGTGCAACTGTTCTGAATAACTCCAGAGCTTTGCATTTATCTCGCCGCTTTTATCGGCAAGGGTCATATCGAGGTAGGCGTCGCCCTTGGTAGATACCTTGCGGTCGACCGTTTTTACAAAGCAGAAGCCCTCAACGGTGCCTCTGTTATCAATAGCGGTAAAGTTCATAATAAACCCCTTAAATATATTTTTGTTTCATACAAAATAATTATACTATATTTTATTTTGCTGTGCAACAGGAAATTCAGGATTCAGGATTTAGGATTTAGGGGTTAGGGAAACGAAAATCCCCGACCGTTCGGTCGGGGATAGACATTAATCAGCAAGATAGTATTTTACAAGTGTCTGCAGCAGCGTGTCGCGGTCAACGCGGCGGATAAGACTGCGGGCATTATTATGAGTTGTGATATAGGTCGGGTCTTCGGAAAGAATATACCCAACAATCTGATTAATGGGGTTGTAACCCTTTTCTTTGAGCGCGTCATAAACCGTCAGAAGAATTTTACGAATCTCCTGCTCCTGCTCGTTGCCTATAGAAAAGGTCATAGTCTTATCTATCATAATCAACACCTCACATTACCTTTTATTATATTGTATAACACAGATGCGAAAAATACAAGAGTTATTTTCTGAGTTCTGCACCTGCCGCCTCTAACTTTTTGAGTATTCTCTCGGTA
Source organism: Acutalibacteraceae bacterium (assembly GCA_045603355.1). GTDB lineage: Bacteria > Bacillota > Clostridia > Oscillospirales > Acutalibacteraceae > SIG565. The sequence continues at coordinate 14,387 of JAZULY010000088.1, forward strand.
ACCGCCTCGATTTCCTCGTCGGTCAGGGTATGGTCTGCACTGCGAAGCTGTACGCTGAAGGCAACGCTCTTTTTACCTTCGGGTATCTGTGAACCCGAGTAAACGTCAAAGAGTTCTACCTTTTCACAGAGTCTTGAGCCGCCCGAAATAATAGCCTTCTCGAGTGTGCCGATAGCGATATCACTGTCGCAAAGGAAAGCGAAATCGCGCTCAACTGCGGGGTATTTTGGCAGCGGCTTGTAAACCGTTGCCCGCTTATTGATAGCGAAAAGCTCGTCAAGCTTTATTTCGGCTACATATACGCGGGTGGAAATATCATATGTGGCGGCAACCTCAGGGTGAAGCTCACCGAGAACGCCTATAGGCTTGTTGTTGGCAAGCACGGTCGCCTGTCTGCCGGGGTGCATATAGGGCTCATTACTTCTTACATACTCGGTATGCGCGCCGAAGAGCTTCATTATTTCCTCTATAGTGCCTTTAAGGGTGAAGAAATCCTCATCCTTGCCGTAGAAGCCGAGGCAGAGGGTTTGTAATTCGAGCGGCTGCTCGGTTACGGGCAAGGTCTTCGGCACAAATCTCTTGTTGATTTCAAAGAATCTTGCATCGGTTATCTTGCGGTTAAGGTTGGTAGATACGACAGAAAGCATACTCGTAACCAACTGACTGCGCATTGTGGAATACTCTTCGCCTAAGGGGTTAAGCAGAGAAACAACATTTCTGCGGCTGTCGTCACTATCGAGTAATAACGTATCGGTAGCCTTAGCCGAAATAAAGGAATAGGTGGTAATTTCATTACCGCCGAGTGAGCAGAGGAGGGATTTGAGTGCATCTGCCTTTATGCGCTCAGGCAGTTTTCTACCGCGGATAACCGCGCCGCGCATAGGTGTGCCTACTATATGGTCGTAGCCGTAAATGCGCATAACCTCTTCAGCAAGGTCGGCTCTGCCCTCGATATCGTCACGAATTGACGGTACGCGGCAGGTAATGGTCTTGCCCTCAATAGTTGTCGGCAACTGCAGGCTGTTTAATATTTCTACAATAGTTTCATCGGGAACATCGACACCGATAAGCTCTAAAATCTTATCGGTTGTAACGTTGATAACGCGGTCCTCGGGCAGACCGTTGTTACGGTCTATCTCGCCCTCGATTATATCGCCTGCGTCAAGCTCGTAAATAAGCTGCAGGGCGCGTTCCATCGCGTAATGTGTGTTTACAATATCGATACCCTTCTCAAATCGGCCGCTCGCCTCTGTACGGATACCGAGAGCGCGACCTGTATGGCGGATATTATCCCTCTTAAACTTAGCCGATTCGAGGAAGAGGTCGGTTGTGTCGGCTTCGATTTCACTCTCTAAGCCGCCCATAATACCTGCAAGGCAGGAGGGGTTTTCACCGTCTGCGATAACCAGCATATCGGGGGTTAAATCGTACTGCTTGCCGTCAAGCGTGGTGATAGACTCGCCCGTCTTTGCGTTGCGCACGATAATGTGCTTGCCGAGCAGCTGATTATAGTTGAAGGCATGCATCGGGTTACCCGTTTCGAGCATAACAAAGTTGGTGATATCAACGATATTGTTGATAGGGCGCATACCCGAAGCGGTAATAGCCTTTTTCATCCAGTCGGGTGACTCTTTTATGCGAAGATTTTTAACAACGCGGCCGATATAACGCGGGCAGAGGTCATAGTTCATTACATCTATCTTAATGTAATCGTTAATATCCTCGCCAACCGTCTTATATGTCGGCACGGGGGCTTTAAACTCGGTACCGAGCACAACACCTATTTCCTTAGCAACACCGAGGAAGCAGTTGCAGTCGGGGCGGTTTGCGGTAATCTTGAAATCGATGATGTAGTCATCAAGTCCCAAAACCTCGCGCATATCTGTACCGACTGTAAGGTCGTCCTTTAATATCAGTATACCGTAAACCTCAGCACCTGGGTAATCTGCCTCGGTAAGGCAGAGTTCTTCGCCCGAGCAGAGCATACCGAGCGATTCAACACCGCGGAGCTTACCCTTTTTAATGTGGGCTCCGTTCGGAAGATGAGAATCGTGCAAAGCGGCGGGAACATAAGCTCCCTCAAACACGTTTCCTGCACCTGTTACAA
>JAZULY010000089.1:0-3960 GCA_045603355.1 Acutalibacteraceae bacterium
CTAATAGTGCCTAAAAAAATCATTGATGCAGAAGAGATAGTTCTTGCATCAGAAAAAGAAGAGGCAGCCGAGGTTTTAGCTGACGCTGCTGAAAACAAAAGCGAAGAAGATATCACACTTGCCGAAGAAAAATCCCTGAAAGAAAATATTATCGGCGAGGATATCGATCTTCGTAGAGAATTCCGCAAGGTTTTCAAAAAGGATGACGGATCATCATATGCGGTATTCTATACCGAGCCTGTACATCTATTAAATTCGGAGGGAAATGCTTATGAAGAAATCGATAACGCATTTTTCGAGGAGGAAGACGGCAGACATTACAGAAGTGGCAAAAACAAATTTGTTGCACGCTTTAGCAAGGAGGACAATAACGATGAATTGTTCTCGGTAGAAAAGGGTATGCATCGCATTACGGTTTCTGCCAAAAAGACCAAAAAGCAGCAGGGTGGCGGTGTTGTGCCGAAACTCTGCGAGCCCGGAAAGGGTATTGCCGAAAGCAAAGAGACCCTTTTATTTGAGAATACCGATGACGGTACGGATTTTCAATATTCGCTAAGCTCAGGCGGTGTAAAGGAAAACATTGTAGTCAAGGAAAAAAGACAGGTATACAGATATCCGTTTATACTGCATTGTGAGAACGTGTCCGCTGAGTTTGACGAAGAGTTAAAAACTGTTTCGTTCAAGAGCCTTGAGACAGGCGAGGAGGTATTCTATATTCCGGCACCCTTTATGACTGACGCAGTGGGCAATACATCCACCGGCGTATTCTATGAGGTAAAGCCTATGGCGAACGGTGATATTAAGTTTACCGTAACCGCCGACAGCACTTGGATCAACGACGAGAATAGATTTTTTCCCGTCGTTATTGACCCGCAGATTAATCTGTCGGGAAGAAAAAACTTTACAACCTATAGCTGGAATGAAGGTAAAATTTACGACGAAAACTTACATATTGTCGGTACAACCTCAGATACAGTAGCTTGCAATGCGCATCGTATGTATTTAACTATGAATAAACCTGAGCTTCCTTGTAATGCACGAATCAAAAAAGCAGAGCTTAAGTTAAGGTTACGCAGAGCAATTCTTGACAGAGAGTATCCCAAAATCGGTCTGTATATGTTGGACGGTCCCATTTCGGTCGGCAGCGATGCTCCGAGCGAGAAATCAGAGCTTATTGATTACAATATAATTAATACAAGCAATATTGGAGATACCTATACATTCGATATCACAAGGATAATGGACGAGTTATATGAAACAACAGCTACAAGCTGTGGGTTTGTCCTTAAGGCTTTCGATGAAACATCTACAATCGATAATTGCGTAACATTCGCGGGAAGTAATCATTCCAGTTTTGCACCTCAAGTTTATGTAGAGTATGACTTAAACAATACATTTACTTCTTCCTATAGAACACATTCTCATGAACTTGGCTTCTTAGGAACGGCAAATATCGACCTGCAGGCAGGTGATATAATGTTTGATAATGAGGATTTTGCTTGGGCAGGGAACCGTATGCCGGTAACCATCAGGCATATGTATACCAGTGCCTTGTCGGATTATCAGTATACTAAAAACTCGTCTATCGGTCTTAAGTGTACAGATTTCTCGGCTATGAAACTCGGTAACGGCTGGAAGCTCAACCTCATGCAGAGTATGGTATATGACTCTGATAATTATAAGTTTATTTATACCGATGAAAACGGTGTAGTGAGTGAGTTTGTAACGGGAGAATGGTTAGAAGACCCGGGCGAAACCGTCCCTTATTGTCACTACTATAAAAATGATGAAAGTGGTATGAAATACCATCCCGTTAAACGTGAGCTTGATACAGGTAGTGAGATTTATCTCTTCGATGAATCGGGTAGGCTTATCCGTGTTTCAGATAAGCAGTACACAGTAAATCAGATGAACATTACCTACACCTCGGGCAGAATAACATCTGTAACCGACGGTGCAGGCAGAGATTTTGATTTCGCTTACGATTCCTCGGGTTATCTTACATCGATTACCGCGCCCGACGGTACAAGCAAGTCGTATCAGTATTTGGGCGGTAATTTAAGCTGTGTAATCTATCCCGACGGTAGAAAGGCAGAGCTCGGCTATGTTTCGAATAAGCCGTCATATGTATCCTTCTTGGATAATAACGGCGTGTGTGTTTACCGCATTAACTACACCTTTAACGGTGACAAAATAACCTCTGTTACCGAATACGGCGCAGAGGACGGTGAGCTGGTGCTCGGTAATAGGTCTACCTATTCATATTCAGCCGCTGCGCGCCGAACACTGGTACAGACTACTATTCCCAAGGATACCGACGAAACAGAGGACACCGTTATCAAAACGGTTTATGCCTTCGATTATGACGGTGATGTTATCAGTGAGTATGCCTATACTGAGGATACCGACAGCGTTGCGGTAGACGGTAACGGCAGCGGCATCAATCCTATTTCTATCGGTGGCGATACATCCGCTGTATTCAACAGCAATAACCTGCTTGTTAGTCACAACTTTGAAACCAATGCTTACTGGCAGTGTGAGGATTCGGATTGTGAAAATGTGAGCGTCGATGTTTTTTCTTCAAATCCCGAATACGTAAAATTCGGTAAAAGAGCCCTGCGCTTATGCTCGCAGGACGTCAACAATGCAGAAAACGGTGTGTATCAGGTTACAAATACCCTGCCTGCAGGCGAGTATACCTTCTCGCTATATATGTATGTAGCATCGCGTTTTTATGGCGGTGCAAATCCTGGCGCGTTTATTCGCGTAACCGATACCGACGGTAATATTTTAGCCGAGAGCGAACGCATTACCGAGCGTGAAAATCAGTATATACGCCTTACTGCTCCGTTTGAGCTTTCATCGGCACAGAGTGTAAATGTGCATATCCTTATAAGCGGTTGCGGCACGGTATATGTTGACGGTGCACAGCTTGAAGACAATCCGTATGCAGGCCCATATAATATGATGGAAAACGGTAACCTTGAAAGAGTCGACTCTTATTGGAGTTTAATTGACGGCGGTGGTCCCTCTACCGATACATCCTTTAATATGAGTCACTCGCTTAAACTTACAGGCAATGTGGCTTCAAGCTGCCGTGCCTCACAAACCGTTTGGGTTAAAACCGCTGCTTCTACCCGTGAGACCTTTACGCTTTCGGGTTGGGCAAAGGGAAGCGGTATTTCATATTCGGGTGACGGTAAGAACAATAAAGCAAATTTCCGACTGCGTGCGGTAATAAAGTATAATAATGACTTAGAGGACGATGAGTTCACCGCTGAATTTACACCCCATACCAATGAATGGCAGTTCGCCTCCGTGCAGTTCTCTAAGGAAAAGTTCGGCGAGATAAGCAAAATGATCGTTTACTGCGATTATGACTATAACTACGGTAATGTATATTTTGATAATATCCAGCTCGTAAGAGACATCATCGAAACCGACCTTAACTCTTCGGATTTTGACACCGAATCTGATACTGCCGATACAGACACCTCTACAGCAGATAACGATACGGTGGAGGAGGAAACCACCGAAGCCGAGGAGTTAACCGAAATTATGGATAGTTTCGGTAATGCTCTTACCGAAACCACCTTTACAAACGGTGAGTTTGGTACTATCTACCGTTCATTTGCCTTTGATGAGGACGGTAATAATATGATTACCGAAACCGACGCCCGAGGTAATAAAACCGAGTATACCGTCGACGATGAAACTTCAAGAAACGAAACGGTAACCGACCGTTGCGGCAATAAAACGGCATACGAGTATGACGAGGCAGGCAGAACTACCCGCGTTACCAGCCTTAATGCCGACGGTAGCGAAATTGCCAATGTTTCTTATGCTTACGATTCTTTCGATAATATGACCGAAATCGTTCGCGGTGATGGTATGAAGTATGTGCTTGCATACAATGCTTACCACAACCTTGAGTCTATCGGTGTTGATGGCAAGGATGAA
>JAZULY010000090.1:0-4001 GCA_045603355.1 Acutalibacteraceae bacterium
TTTTTATTTTACCATAATATACATATTTATACAATCTTCATTCGTTATCTGATTTGCAATTAATTTTATCTAATATTAAATTTACCGCAATAATTATTGCTATAGACTTTTTAATATTTTAACTGTATAATATATACATAAAATTTTTTCGAGGTGTTATATGCTCTACGATATTGCCGTAATAGGTGGCGGCGCGGCGGGACTTTGCGCTGCGGTACATGCCAAAATGAAGAATGAAAAACTTAATATTGTGGTGTGTGAAATGTGCGACCGCGTCGGCAAAAAGCTTATAACCACGGGTAACGGCAGGTGCAATATTACCAACCGATTTGCCTGCATTGACTCTTATCATTCCAACGATATTTCTCTCATTTCCGATGTTTGTGAGAAGTACTCGGTAGACGATGCTGTAGAATTTTTTCAGAAAATAGGTATCCATATTGTTTTTCACGATGACGGACGAGCATATCCAAGGTCTTATCAGGCGTCAAGCGTTGTTGACGCTCTGCGTTTTGCCGCAGAGGAGTATGATATTGAAATTCGTAATAACTGCAAGGTGCTTGATTTCAAAAAAGACGACCTTTTCCTTTTAAATACCTCTGACGGTGATATTACTGCGCGTACCGTTATTGCGGCAACGGGATTACTGTCGGGCGGCGCAAAGGTCGGCAGTGACGGAAGCTTTTTTGAACTGTTGAAGAAAAAGGGATTCAAGACAGTAAATTTAACGCCCGCTATAACCCAAATCAAAACCGAGACCGATATCACAAAACAGTTAAAGGGAATCAAACTCGACGCTAATGCCGCGCTGGTTATCGGCGGTAAAACCGTAAGGCAGGAATTCGGCGAGGTACTCTTTACCGATTACGGTCTGTCTGGTCCGCCGATACTTCAGCTTTCCCGTGAGGTGCCGCGCAGTAAGGGTGAAATGAGGGTCGTGCTCGATTTACTGCCCGAATATAATTTCAAAGACCTTAGCGACATTCTCTATCAGCGCAGAGATAATTTATCTGCGAGAACAAACGAAAATTTCCTTACAGGATTTTTAAATAAACGTGTTGGTCAGGTTATTATTAAAAAGTGCGGTTTAAACCTCGGTGAGAGTGTGTCGTCACTCAGAGACTCTGACATTAAAAATATAGCCGCCGCGCTTAAAAAATTTGAATTTCGGGTAACGGGCACTACGGGTTTTGGCAGTTCTCAGGTTACTGCAGGCGGTGTGTCTACTACCGAATTTGGCAGTGATTTACAGTCCCATAAAATCGGCGGCTTTTTTATCGCGGGCGAACTACTTGATGTTGACGGCGACTGCGGCGGATTTAATCTCCAGTGGGCGTGGTCAAGCGCTATGTCAGCGGCTGACGGCGCGATAAATGCTTTGGGGGCTATTAAATGATTCTGCTCAAAAACGTAAATGTCCCACTGGATACCGATTTTAATAACCTTTTCGCCGTAGCGGCAAAGGCGCTTAAAATATTCCCGAAGGATATAAAGACAGTAGAGCTTTACCGCAAATCGGTTGATGCGCGGCATAAAAATAATATAGTTTTTTGCTGCTCGTTTTTGGTAACGCTTGGTATTTCTGAGAACACGGTAATTAAGAAAAATAAAAATGCCGAAATATACAATGAAAACCCATATGTTTGGAAGAAATGTAGTTCACGCGAGCGTCCCGTAATTGTCGGCTTCGGTCCTGCGGGTATGTTTGCGGCGTTAGTGCTGTCCCGCGCAGGGCTTAAGCCTATTATCATCGAGAGAGGACGAGATGTTGATACCCGACTTGCCGATATCGAAAACTTTTGGGCAGGAGGGAAACTCGACACTGAGTCCAATGTTCAGTTCGGCGAGGGCGGCGCAGGCACCTTTTCGGACGGAAAACTAAATACAGGAATTAAGGATAACCGTTGCCGCGAGGTGCTTAAAATGTTCCATAAATACGGCGCCGATAAAAAGATTTTATATGAAGCCAAGCCACATATCGGTACCGATGTTTTAAGGAATGTTGTTAAGAATATACGAAAAGATATTATTGCGCACGGCGGCGAGGTGTATTTTAGCACCCGTATGGACGAAATACTGTGCGATAACGGTAAAATAAGCGGCATAAAGGTAACTGAAAACGGTAAGGAAAGAATTATCAATACCCGTTATGTGGTTTTAGCTACGGGACATTCGGCGCGAGACACCTTTGAAATGCTAAGAAATAAGGGTATAACTATGGAGCGCAAACCCTTTTCGGTCGGCGCGCGCATAGAGCACCTGCAAAGGAATATAAATCGGTCACTGTACGGAGACCTTGCCGATCATCCTGCCCTTGGTGCCGCCGACTATAAAATGGCGGTGCATTTAGGTGACGGCAGGGGAGTTTATACATTTTGTATGTGTCCCGGCGGTGTGGTGGTCAATGCTTCGAGTGAAGAGGGAATGACCGCCGTTAACGGTATGAGTTATTCGTCTCGTGACGGCGATAATGCTAACAGCGCACTCCTCGTTGAGGTCAAACCCGAAGACCTTGCGGGTGACGATATATTGGCAGGTGTAGAATTTCAGCGTGAAATTGAACGAAAGGCATATACGGCGGCGAAAGGCGGGGTGCCTTGTTGCCGAGTGGGTGATTTAATAAAAACCGATATCTGCGGGGATACGGTAGAGCCTACAGTAAAGCCCGATACTGCCGAAAGCGATATCTATAAGGTTTTACCCGAATTTGCAGTGGATTCCATTAAGGCTGCCTTGCCGCTCTTCGAGGGTAAAATTAAAGGCTTTTCGGACGCTAACGCACTGCTTACTTTTCCCGAAACCCGTAGTTCTTCACCTGTAAGAATTTTGCGGAATGAAGCGTATGCCAGCGTCTGTCTTTCGGGACTTTATCCTGCAGGCGAGGGCGCAGGGTATGCAGGCGGAATTATGTCGGCAGCGGTTGACGGTATGCGCGTTGCCGAGGCAGTGATAAATCAACTAAATATAGGGTGAATTCAGGCACAAATTTATACAAATACCCAAAATAAAGAAAAAATTGTTAAAATAATGACAAAACATCTTGCAAAATATCAAGTTTTGGGGTAGAATAATACAAGTATATTATTTAGGAGGTTATTCCAATGGTAAAAGTTGCAATTAACGGATTCGGCCGTATCGGTCGTCTCGCATTTCGTCAGATGTTCGGCGCTGAGGGTTACGATGTAGTAGCTATCAACGACCTTACAAAACCCTCTATGCTCGCTAATCTTCTCAAGTATGATACAGCACAGGGCGGTTACTGCGGTACAATCGGCGAAAATCTTCACACAGTTTCTGCTGATGATGAAGCCGGTACTATCACAGTTGACGGTAAAACCCTTAAAATCTATGCTGAGAAGGACGCTAAGGATCTTCCTTGGGGTGAAATCGGCGTAGACGTTGTTCTCGAGTGCACAGGTTTCTACTGCTCTAAGGAAAAGAGCCAGGCTCACATCGATGCAGGTGCTAAGAAGGTTGTTATCTCTGCTCCCGCAGGCAACGACCTGAAGACTGTTGTATTCAGCGTTAACGAGGATACACTCACAGCTGATGATCAGATCATCTCTGCTGCTTCCTGCACAACAAACTGCCTCGCTCCCATGGCTAAGGCTCTCAACGATTATGCTCCCATCCAGAGCGGTATCATGACAACAGTTCACGCTTACACAGGTGACCAAATGATTCTTGATGGCCCACACAGAAAGGGTGACCTAAGAAGAGCAAGAGCAGGCGCTCAGAACATCGTTCCTAACTCAACAGGCGCTGCTAAGGCTATCGGTCTTGTTATCCCTGAACTTAACGGTAAACTTATCGGTTCTGCTCAGCGTGTTCCTGTTCCCACAGGTTCAACAACAATCCTTACAGCTGTTGTTAAAGGCAAAGACGTTACAAAAGACGGTATCAACGCTGCTATGAAAGCTGCATCAAACGAATCATTTGGTTACAACACAGATGAAATCGTTTCTTCAGATATCGTTGGTATGAGATACGGCTCACTCTTT
>JAZULY010000091.1:0-10490 GCA_045603355.1 Acutalibacteraceae bacterium
GTATCATTTTTAAGACCCTTACTAATCCTACCGAGATTCTGTGCTACCGAAGTGACGATAAGCGCGACGTGAGAAACGGTTTTGTTAAGGGTATGAAATGCGTGGAAATGGAGCTTGGCGAGCCCGACGCTTCGGGTAGGCGCAGACCTATAATAAAGCCGAACAGCGAATTTATAATTGACTGCAACAGCGTTATTATGGCACTCGGCACCTCCCCTAACCCGCTTATTAAATCGACCACGGCAGGACTCGAAACCGAGAGCTGGGGCGGAATTATTGCCGATGAAGCCACGGGACAGACCTCACGCGAGGGTGTTTTTGCAGGCGGTGACGCGGTAACGGGTGCGGCTACCGTAATACTCGCGATGGGCGCTGGTAAAAACGCGGCAGCAGCGATAGATAAATACATTAAATCGAAATAGTGATAAAAAAGAACTCATCTGACGATGAGTTCTTTTTTCGTTTTAAAGATTAATAATTGTTTGCTTTTTCGTGGAAATATGCCTGCGGATGAGCGCATACGGGGCAAACCTCGGGGGCTGCCTTGCCGATATGGATATGGCCGCAGTTAGCGCACTGCCAGATAATATCATTCTCCTTAGAGAATACGAGACCGCCCTGAACATTCTCAAGCAGCTTTAAATAACGCTTTTCGTGCTGCTTTTCGATTTCGGCTACTCCCTCAAAGAGCGCTGCTATCTCGTCGAATCCCTCTTCCCTTGCCTCTTTAGCAAAAGTAGCATACATATCAGTCCATTCATAATTTTCCCCGTCGGCTGCCGACTTTAAGTTTGTAGCAGTATCACTGATACCGCCGTTTAGTAACTTATACCAAAGTTTTGCATGCTCCTTTTCGTTATTAGCAGTCTCCTCGAAAATCTGGGCAATCTGAACATAACCGTCCTTTCTTGCCTTGGAAGCGAAATAGGTGTACTTATTTCTTGCCTCCGATTCGCCCGAAAATGCCGCGCGTAAATTTGCCTCGGTTTTTGTGCCTTTTAAATCCATTTTAAAATACCTCCATATATTTATTTTTATTATTGCTCAAAAATTAATAATTATAATCGATGGCGTAATCTATCGGCTCTTTGATACGCTCATTATAATAGTATACCGCGAAATTAGAATGTATAACATAGGTCATAATCATATACGGCAGGGTAAAAAACGCGGGCAGAGCAAAAACAGTCAGCAGCGCCCAGCCGAGCATAGTACAGATAAGACCGATATAATTCCAGGAACTAAAGCGCGCCGCGTTTCGGGACAGATGCATAGCCCCGAGCGGCTCGACCTCGTCATTAATAACGAAAATAAAGGGCGTCAGATAATACTTAAATACGAGCAGCGCGGTAACTATAAGACCGAGTGTACGTAGAAAGACAGCAAATATCCATAAATTTGTAAACCAGAGCGGAGTTGTGGTAAATAGTGAATCAAGACCGCCTGACGATACAAAATCGATGATAAACGCGGGAACAAACATAAATGCGCCGATAACGAAAATGCGCACCGCTAAAAGCAACGTAACGTGGAATGCCCTTGTGTACATTCTCTTACTCGAAAAGTAAACGAACACGTGGTTTATATTGATTTCACACTTATCCGACAGATGCCAAAAGAATCTGAGCGTGCCGAGCAATAACGGCGCGCCGATAAGAGACACGGCGGCAATCTGCAAAATACCGATTATTACCTTTACGGCGCGTGAGAGAAACAACTCACTTACCATATAACCTGCATAAAAAACTATCAGAGTAAAAAAGACGGGTATCATTATTGCCGCTACGGCTGCTGCCCAATTTCCCTTTAATGCCGCTAATGAATTTTTCTTAACGATTTTACTGTTCGGAAACAATTTTACATCTCCTAAAAGGGTTTGATTTTATTTTACCATAAATATGAAAGAATTTCATTAAATAATTTTTAATTTTGCGTAATTTGCCATAAGTTTTTTAATGCCTACCCCTGCAAAATTAATTTCAAGCAGTGAGTCGTCCCCCATCTGGGCTACTGAAAGTATAACTCCCTCACCGAAAACAGAGTGCGATACATTCATACCCGTTTTGTAAACGGTATTATCCCGTGGCTTCGGCGCGGGTCTCGAAACTGCTGCCGCGGCATATCGGTTGTTACCCCAGCCGCCCGACGTACGGGAAATATCGATACCTGTAGAATAAGCGTAAGAACTTACGTCAGGCTTAATAATATTGCAATACTCCTCGGGCACCTCTTTTAAGAAACGGGAGGGTAAATTACGGGTAGTAGAGCCGAAGAGCATACGCATACCTGTATTCGTAATGGTAAGTTCGCGCCGCGCCCTTGTAATGGCAACGTAGGCTAGTCGGCGTTCCTCCTCAATAGCCTCGGGGCCGTCATATATAGTCTGATAACCGGGGAAAATGCCCTCCTCCATACCGACTAAGAACACCTTGTTAAATTCAAGTCCCTTTGCCGAATGAATGGTCATAAGCACTACCTTATCTTCATCCTCTAATGAATCGATATCACTGATAAGCGCGATTTCCTCAAGAAAACCCGAAAGTGTAGCATCATCATTTTCCTGCTCGTACTGAAGCACGCTCGAGGATAATTCGTAGATATTGTCTATTCTGTCTTTTTCCGATTCACCCGCCGCCTGCAGAGCCGCAACATAACCCGAACGGTTTACTGTAAGCTCTAAGAGCTCGTGGATGGGCAGAACTGCCGCCTCAGCGCGCAAATGGTCTATCATATTACAAAACTCGCCGAGCTTTGCAGCGCTTCGCGCAATTACGGGATAATCTGCCGCCGTTTTGAATACCTCAAAGAGGGAAAGACCGAGGCTATCCGAAATCTGAGCAGCATTTTTAACGGTCGTTTCCCCAATACCGCGCTTCGGCTCGTTTATAATTCGTTTCAGCCGCAGGTCATCATACGGGTTATTAATAACATTTAAGTAGGATAAAATATCCTTTATCTCCTTGCGCTCGAAGAACTTCATACCGCCGATAACGCGGTATGAAATGCCGCTACGCGCAAAAACATTTTCTAAGGCATTGGACTGCGCGTTCATTCTATACAGCACCGCGTGGTCGGAAAACTTGCCGCCGCGGCGCACATTTTCAAGTATACAGTCGGCAACATAGCGTGCCTCTGCCCTTTCGTCCTCGGCAGTATAAAGTGTAACCTTTTCGCCTTCGCCGTTCTCGGTCCAAAGGTTTTTACCCTTTCTGCCCTGATTATTCTTTATAACGGCATTGGCGATATCGAGTATATTACCCGTCGAGCGGTAGTTTTGCTCAAGGCGGATAACACGCGCTTCCCTGTACTGCTTTTCAAAGCTTAAAATGTTTTCGATAGTAGCACCGCGGAAATGATAAATACTCTGGTCATCGTCACCCACAACACAGAAATTACGGTACTTGCCCGCGAGCAGACTCACCAATACATATTGCGCGTGGTTTGTATCCTGATACTCGTCAACCATTATGTAACGGAATTTTTCCTGATAGTAATCGAGCACATCCTCATTTTCGCGAAACAGCTTAACGGTATTGTTTATCATATCGTCAAAATCCATCGCGTCGTTATTTATAAGACGGACAGTATACTGCTTATAAATTTTGGCTATCTGGCTTTGACGGAAGTCACCCGCGGCATTATTCATATATTCCTCAGGTGTAATCAGTTTGTCCTTTGCCGATGAAATAGCAGAAAGCACCGCCTTTACGGGCAGCAGCTTTTCGTCGATATTTTCACTTTTCAGTATCTCTTTTATAAGTTTTTTCTGGTCGTCGGTATCATAAATTGTAAAGTGCGAGGTATAGCCGATTTTGGCGGCAAATCGGCGCAAAATCTTGCCACATACCGAATGGAAGGTACCCGCCCAGATGTCAGCCGCGTCCTCCCCGAGTTTTAGCGCAATACGCTCTTTGAGTTCATTCGCCGCCTTATTGGTAAAGGTTATGGCTAAAATCTGCCACGGACGCGCAGCTGAAGCTGTAAACACGGGCGGCAGATAGTCGCTGTCCCCCGCGAGATATGCTTCTCCCTGCCTATACTCTTCATCGGTAAGGTCAAGCGATCTATTATACGCGTCACCGTATTTAACGATACAGGCAATACGGTTTACGAGCACCGTGGTTTTACCGCTGCCCGCGCCTGCGAGCACCAAAACAGGACCCTCCACGGCGGTTACAGCGCGCAGCTGCATATCGTTCATACGTGAAAAGTCTTTTTCTATAATTCTATTTCTTAAAGTTATATTATCCTGCTGTGTCATTGTTTCTACTCCAATCTAATAAATATTTTACAATATTTTTAATAATATAGCAACGATTAAATTGACCTTACCTGAAAATTGTGATATACTATATTCTGTATTATTGCGATATTAGGAGAGATTCGAATGAAAAGAACAGAAATCGTAAACGTTTTCGCTCGTCTTGACGAATTAAAAGACAGCACCGTTACCGTATGCGGCTGGGTGCGTACAATTCGTCAGTCGAAAAATATAGCCTTTATGGAGATTAACGACGGCAGCGCCTTCCGCGGTCTGCAGGTTATTCTTGATAAGGAGAATTTATCAAACTTTGATGATATTGTGTCGCAGAACGTTGGCGCGGCAGTTTGCGTTACGGGTTTACTTATTGCAACACCCGAGATGAAGCAGCCGTGTGAATTGCAGGCAAGAGAAATTACGGTTGAGGGTGCATCGAGCCCCGAATATCCGCTTCAGAAGAAGCGTCATTCGCTTGAATTTTTACGTACAATTCAGCATTTGCGCCCCCGCACCAACACCTTCTCTGCCGCCTTCAGGGTTCGCAGCGTAGCCGCCTATGCGATTCATATGTTCTTCCAGCAGAGGGGCTTTGTTTATGCACATACACCTCTTATCACCGCGTCGGACGCTGAGGGTGCGGGCGAAATGTTCCGCGTTACTACCCTGCCGCCCGTAGATCCGCCTATGACTGAGAGTGGTGAGGTCGATTACAAGGAGGATTTCTTCGGCAAGGCTACCTCGCTTACCGTTTCGGGTCAGCTTGAGGCTGAGTGTATGGCTCTGGCTTTCGGTAAGGTTTACACCTTTGGTCCTACCTTCCGCGCAGAAAAATCCTATACCGCTCGCCACGCCGCAGAGTTCTGGATGATAGAGCCCGAAATTGCGTTTGCCGATTTGCAGGACGATATGGAGCTTGCAGGCGATATGCTCAAGTTCGTTCTTAAATATGTTGTAGATAACTGCCCTGCCGAGCTTGATTTCTTTGAGCAGCATTTTGAAAAGGGACTCCGCGATAAGCTAAACTCGGTTATTAATGCCGAATTTGCTACCGTTACCTATACCGATGCTATTAAGCTGTTAGAAGACAGCGGCCACGAATTCCAATACCCTGTAAGCTGGGGCTGTGATTTACAGACCGAGCACGAAAGATACCTCACCGAGGAAATCTTTAAAAAGCCGGTATTTGTAACCGATTATCCGAAGGAGATAAAGGCATTCTATATGCGACTGAATGACGACGGCAAGACCGTTGCTGCGGTTGACGTGCTCGTTCCCGGTATCGGCGAGATAATCGGCGGCAGCCAGCGTGAGGAGCGTGTAGAGCTGCTCGAAGAGCGCATTAAGGAAATCGGTGCCGATATTAAGGATTATGACTGGTATGTAGACCTTCGCCGTTTCGGCGGTGCAAAGCACGCAGGCTTTGGTCTCGGCTTCGAGAGACTCATTATGTATATGACCGGCATTCAGAATATCCGCGACGTTATTCCCTTCCCGAGAACTACAGGTTACGCAGAGTTCTAATTAAAAACGACAAATGCCCGTAAGGATTTTTCCTTACGGGCATTTTATTATTTAAGCTCCCAGAAATATCGGCGGTTTGACGGTGGAAAATCATCAAGTATGCCGTATTCGGGGTCGTAAAATTTACCGCCTATATACAGTGACCAGTGCCAGCATTTAGGGGTTTCAAGGCTGAGCATGGCAGCATGAGGTAACTCCTCTTTATCTGTTACCACCCTGCGCTCGTCATTAACCGATACGCCGAGATACGAAAAAACCCGCTTCATTGTTTTTAAATCGGTCTCATTCTCGGTGCCGCAAAGCCTCACTATTTCACCGACATCGGTACCTGTTGCCATAGCAAGAACTGCCTGACCGCATTGAAGTGGTGTCGGCTCATAGATATGCTTAATATCCTCTGTTTTCAGCATTATTCTACCGTAATAATATCTATAGATTCGATAACAACGTCATACATCGGTTTATCGTTTGCGCCTACCTTTACGGCGGCAATATTATCTACCGTATCCATACCCTCGTAGACAAAGCCGAACACGCTGTGACGGTAATCAAGCCAAGGGGTACCGCCCATTGTTTCATATTCATTAATAACCTCGTCGGTAAAACCGCCCTCGGCACCGATTTCCTTCATCTGCTCTAACATTTGGCCGGGGCACTGTCTTGCCTGAACAATAAAGAACTGACTGCCATTGGTATTGGGGCCTGCATTTGCCATACATAAAGCGCCGCGAATGTTGTGAAGAACGGGGTTGAACTCATCCTCGAAACTGTCTCCCCATATACTCTCGCCGCCCATACCTGTTCCCGTCGGGTCGCCACCCTGAATCATAAAGTCATTAATAACACGGTGGAAAATAATACCGTTATAATATCCGTTTTTGGCGTGGGTGGTGAAATTCTCAACCGTTTTGGGCGCGTGTGCGGGGAATAACTTAATTTTAATGTCCCCCATATTGGTGTGAATTACTGCGATGACGTCACCGCTTGTCGGTAAATTAGTTTGTATACTCATTTTTTTGCCTCCTTTTCTTTACCATTATACCTTTTATTGCCCGTTTTAGCAACCTAAAAATTACCCCTTGTTAAATTCAAGATATTATGCTATAATACTTATGTATATACAACAAGTGGGGGATAAAAAGATGAAATGTCCTTTTTGCAGTGATGAAGAAAGCAAGGTAATTGACTCTCGACCGACCGACGAGGGTGAGCGCATTCGCAGACGCAGAGAGTGTTTAAACTGCGGCAAGCGTTTTACTACATACGAAATAATTGAAAGCCTACCGATTATCGTTATTAAGAAGGATAAATCGCGCGAGAGTTTCAACCGCGACAAGCTCCTAAACGGTATTTTGCGCGCTTGTGAAAAGCGTCCGATTTCCATCAACACGCTCGATAATATGATTGATGAAATCGAGACCACCATACAGAACTCGCTCGACCGCGAGGTTACGAGTGACAAGATAGGCGAGCTGGTTATGGATAAGCTGAAAAATATCGATGAGGTAGCGTATGTGCGTTTCGCGTCGGTTTACCGTCAGTTTAAGGATATTACCACATTTATGGAAGAACTTAATAAGCTTATCGAGAAATAGTATTCAAAACGGCAGTTTTTTAGAAAAACTGCCGTTTTTTCGTGCATTTAGACTTGTAATTATTGCTAAAATCTGTCATAATATATAGTTGAAGTAATATATGCTTTTGAGGTGAAATAAATTGACAGAATTTGAAAGAATGGCGGAGCTTTTACTCCCCGATATTGATAAGACACCTGATTATTATGAAAATCTGTATCCGCCACGCGAGTTAGCCGAGGGCGCACGTGTTACACGTATTGCCCCGTCCCCTACGGGTTACCTGCATTTGGGAACTCTTTTTGCGGCACTTGTTAACCGTATTACCGCAACGAGTACGGGCGGCATTTTCTTTACACGTATTGAGGATACCGATAAAAAACGTGAAATTGAGGGCGGTATCGAAGATATTATTGACGGACTTAACCGTTTCGGTATTACTATTGACGAAGGTTTTGTAAGCGGCAGTGAGGAATCGGGCAAATACGGCCCCTATCAGCAAAGCCGCAGAGCCGAAATTTACCAAACCTATGTAAAGGACCTTGTAAGTCGGGGTCTTGCCTACCCCTGCTTTTGTACTGCTGAAGAACTCGAACAAGTCAGAAGCGAGCAGGAAAAGAATAAAATCCGCACGGGTTATCACGGCGAATATGCCCGTCACCGCAACATAACGGTGGACGAGGCTGCCGCTTTGATAAACGAGGGCAAGCCGTATGTAGTGCGCCTTAAGTCCCCCGGTAGTGAAGAAAACCGCATTACGTTTGAGGACGGTATTAAGGGTAAAATAGAGATGCCCGAGAATGATGAAGATTTTGTACTGCTGAAGTCCGACGGTATACCGACCTACCATTTTGCCCACGCGGTGGACGACCATTTAATGCATACAACACACGTGATACGCGGTGACGAATGGATATCCTCTGTACCGAAACACATTCAACTTTTCCGTCTGCTCGGCTTTAAGCCGCCGAAATACGCCCACGTGGCACCCATTATGAAGCTTGATAACGGCGCTAAGCGCAAGATATCCAAGCGCAAGGACCCCGAGGCTGCAGTACATTTCTTTGCAGAGCAGGGTTATGACAGTGAAAACGTTATAGAATATCTTATGACCATTGCCGCGTCCGATTTCGAGGATTGGCGCAGAGCCAACCCCGATGCTTCATACAAGACCTTTAAGTTTAATCTTAAAAAGATGAGCGTTTCGGGTGCGCTTTTTGATGAAAACAAACTGCTTGACGTAAGTAAAAACCGTATAGCAAGGCTGAAGTCCGCCGAGGTTTATGAAAAACTCACCGACTGGGCAAAAGAATTCGACGGCGAATTCTACGACATATTAACTGCCGACAGCGACTACACAAAGAGCATACTCGCTATCGACCGCGACGACAGCGCAAAGCCGCGTAAAGACCTTGCGAAATGGAACGAGGCAAAGGAATTCTACGCTTATTTCTTCGAACAGCTCTACACACCGTGCTATGAGCTGCCCGAGAATATAGACAAAACCGACGCCGCCGAGTTTTTGGAAAAATACACCGCCGTTTACTCTGCCGACGATGACCGTCAGGAATGGTTCTCTCGTATTAAGAAACTCGCACCCACACTCGGCTTTGCGGCAGAAACGAAGGAATACAAGGCGGAACCCGAGGCTTATAAGGGTCACGCGGGGGATCTGAGCACCGTGCTGAGAATTGCCATAACAGGCCGCCGCAACACGCCCGACCTTTGCAGCATTATGCAGGTGCTCGGACGCGATAAGGCTCTGAACCGCATAAATGATATGATTAAAAATATAAAGGGGTAAACACAATGGAAGAAATCATTAAGACGGCTGAAGAAAATACCGCCCCGTCTAACTTTATACACGATTTTATTGATGAGGATTTGGCTGAGGGTGTGTACTCTCATGTTCAGACACGCTTTCCGCCCGAGCCGAACGGATATCTGCATATCGGCCACGCCAAGGCTATCTGCATAGATTTCGGTACCGCGCAGAAATACGGCGGTAAATGTAATCTGCGACTTGACGACACCAACCCCACCAAGGAAGATGTTGAATATGTTGACGCGATTAAAGAGGATATCGAATGGTTAGGCTTTAAATGGGATAACGTTTTTTATGCCTCTGACTATTTTGATTTTATCTATGACTGCGCCTTAAAACTTATTGACTTAGGTCTCGCGTATGTGGACGAGTTATCGGCAGACGAAATTCGCGAATACCGCGGAACACTCACCGAACCCGGTAAAGAGAGCCCCTACCGTAACAGACCGATAGAGGAAACCCGCGATCTATTCGCGCGTATGACCGCAGGCGAATTTGAAAACGGCGCTATGGTGCTTCGCGCAAAGATAGATATGGCTTCCTCAAATATAAATATGCGCGACCCGATAATCTACCGCATTATGAAGGCGCATCACCACCGCACAGGCGACAAGTGGTGTGTTTACCCGATGTATGACTTCGCGCATCCCCTATCCGACGCGAAAGAGGGCGTAACACATTCACTCTGCTCACTCGAATTCGAAAACCACCGTCCGCTTTATGACTGGTTTTTAAAGGTGCTCGATATCCCGACACCGCCCCGCCAGATAGAGTTTGCGCGAATGAACGTGAACTATACCCTTACGAGCAAGCGCAAGTGCTTAAAGCTTGTAAATGATAACCTCGTTTCGGGTTGGGACGACCCGAGAATGGCTACAATTTGCGGTATGCGCCGCAGAGGCTTCCCGTCCGAGGCTATAAGAGAATTTGTTAATAAAATAGGCGTTTCAAAGGCATACAGCGTTATTGATTATGCCCTGCTTGAGTCCTGCGTTCGTGATTATCTTAACACCAACGCCGACCGCACTATGGCGGTGCTGCGCCCCTTAAAGGTGGTAATTGATAACTATCCCGAGGGCAAGACCGATGAAATAAGCGTTGATATTAACCCCAACAAACCCGAACTCGGTAAAAAGACGGTTACCTTCTCGCGCGAAATATATATCGAGCAGGACGACTTTATGCTCGATCCGCCCGGAAAATATTTCCGCCTGTGCCCTGCTAAAGAGGTACGTCTAAAGGGTGCTTATTATATTAAATATGCCTCACACGAAACCGACGAAAACGGCAATATTACGGTAGTTCACGC
>JAZULY010000092.1:0-2055 GCA_045603355.1 Acutalibacteraceae bacterium
TCGTCTTTTTTAACATAATACCAGAAATAACGATTGCCGCAATACCAATGAAATATGCCGAGGTAGCGACCCATGCAGATCCGCCGAAGATCGCGCCGGCGATCATCGCGATAAACGGTACCTTCGCGCCGCAGGGGATGAAAGTCGTCGTCATGATAGCCATCCTGCGGTCGCGTTCGTTTTCAATCGTACGCGACGCCATAATACCGGGAACGCCGCAGCCCGTAGCTACGAGCATCGGGATGAAGGATTTACCCGAAAGACCGAAACGGCGGAAAATACGGTCCATAATAAAGGCTACACGCGCCATATAACCGCAGTCTTCAAGCAGAGAGAGCAAGAGGAAGAGGATGAGCATCTGCGGAACGAAGCCGAGAACGGCGCCGACACCGCCGACGATACCGTCAGCAACGAGGCTTACAAGCCAGTCCCAACAGCCCCAGGATTCAAGAGCCGAAGCTACGGCAGGAACGATGGTCTCGCCAAAGAGGGTGTCGTTCATAAAGCCTACGGTCCAGTCACCGATAGTGCCAATAGAAATTTTGTAAACCAACCACATAATGATGACGAAAATCGGCAGAGCCAAAATTCGGTTGGTAACTATTTTGTCGATTTTATCCGAGGTGGTGAGTTTGCCTGCCTGCTTTTTCTTGTAGCAGCCCTTCATAATCGAGCCTATGTAAACATATCTTTCGTTTGTGATGATGCTTTCGGCATCGTCATCAAGCTCTTTTTCTACTGCGGCGATATCCTCTTCAATGTGAGAAAGAACACTTTTCGGAATATTAAGGCTCTCTTTTACCTTTTCGTCCCGCTCGAAAATCTTAATTGCATACCAGCGCTGCTGTTCTGCGGGCATATCGTGAACTGCAGCCTCCTCAATGTGAGCCAAAGCGTGCTCAACTGTACCCGAGAAATTGTGCTGCGGTACAGCCTTTCCGCCGTTTGCAGCCTTAATGGCGGCTGCTGCGGCTTCCTCGATGCCTGTGTTCTTAAGCGCAGATATTTCTACTACAGGAATACCGAGCTCACGCGATAATTCAGCGGTATTTATCTTGTCGCCGTTCTTGCGAACAACGTCCATCATATTAATGGCAATAACTACGGGAATACCGAGTTCGATAAGCTGTGTCGAAAGATAAAGGTTTCTCTCTAAATTCGTACCGTCAACGATGTTAAGAATAGCATCGGGACGCTCGCCGATAAGATAATTTCTGGCAACTACTTCTTCGAGTGTGTAGGGGGAGAGAGAGTAAACACCGGGAAGGTCGGTAATGATGACGTCTTTATCCTTCTTGTATTTACCTTCTTTTTTCTCAACCGTAACACCAGGCCAGTTACCAACGTACTGGTTAGAACCGGTAAGAGCGTTAAAAAGGGTTGTCTTACCGCTGTTCGGGTTACCCGCAAGGGCAATTTTAATACTCATAGCTTTTCTCCTTTTCGGTTAGCACGCGCTAACTCGTCATTGAAAAATAAAGGGGAAATACCCCGTATATTTTTATTCAACCTCAATATTTTCGGCATCTGCTTTACGGATAGATAACTCATATCCGCGTACGGTAACCTCAATCGGGTCGCCGAGAGGTGCTAATTTACGGATAGTAACCTCAACACCCTTTGTAATGCCCATATCCATAATTCTGCGCTTGGTAGCGCCTTCACCGTGCAGCTTTACGACCTTTACAGTCTCGCCGATTTTTGCCTGCTTTAAAGTGTTCACTAAATAAACCTCCTCACTATATAGCCATAAAAATTAACTAAATCATTATCTTCTGTGCCATTTCTTTGCTTACTGCCACGCGGGATTCCTTAACGTTAACAATAAGGTTACCGCCGAGGGTATTAATAACAGTAACACTGCCGCCCGGAATAAAACCGAGGTCCTCTAAATGCTTTTTAATATCGGGATTTCCGCCGATACGCTTTATTATATTTTCTTCGCCAATACCGGCTAAGGTAAGTGGCATCATACTATCACCCCGTGTCACAGAATATATGCGATTAGCAGCGGCTAACCGCGAGGCTTTAAAATACGGTTAGCCTTTGCTAACC
>JAZULY010000093.1:0-12424 GCA_045603355.1 Acutalibacteraceae bacterium
CTTCCTTTTTGTAGCCGAGAGAAATTCTCTTCTTCTCTGCGTCTAAATCCTTAACGTAAACGTCAACTGTGTCGCCTACGAGCACAACCTCGGACGGATTCTTAATTCTCTGCCAAGAAAGCTCAGAAATATGTACCATACCGTCAACGCCGCCGATATCAACGAATGCGCCGTAGTTTGTGAGGGACTTAACTGTACCTGTAAATCTGTCACCTACTGCAATAGTCTCCCAAATTTTGCTTTCGGCTGCCTTCTTTTCTTCAATAAGCACGCTCTTGATAGAGCCGATAGCTCTGCGACCGCGACCGATTTCGATAATGCGGAAGGAAACCTCCTTGCCCTTTAACTCGTCAATAGACTCGTTGCGGGAGAGGGTTGCCTGAGAAGCAGGGATAAACACGCGAACGCCGTTTACACCTACTACTACGCCGCCCTTGATAACATCGCGAACGGTGCCTGTGAGAATCTCCTTAGAGTCCTTAGCTGCAACAATATTGTCCCAGCCGGCTATCGCATCGTAACGACGCTTGGAAAGCATTGCTGTACCTTCCTGATCGTTTGTGCGCATAATGATGAGGTTGAGTGTATCGCCTACCTTAACTTCATCTACAAGGTTAACATTTGAATCATACGAATATTCGTCAGCGGATACATAGCCTGTAAGACCGCGGCCGAAATCTACCTGTATCTCTGAAGGTGTTACGGCAAGAACTACGCCGCTTACCTTTTGATCTCCTGTTAAATTGCTGAGGGATGCTTCAAAAGCCTCCTCGTCTGTCATTTCGTCAAAACTCTTTTGAACGATTTCGGTATCTTCTACCGCGTTTAAAATTTCTGACATTGTTTTTATTGCCTCCTTTATTATACCCGCAGGCGTAGATGCGCCTGCCACAACTCCGACGCTTTTTGCGTTTTTGAAAAACTCCGCTTTTAGTTCCCCTGCGGTTTCTATCAAAAACGTTTTTTCGCAATTAGCCGCACAAACACTGTAGAGTTTTGCAGTGTTTGAACTGTGCCTGCCGCCGATAACGATCATAACATCATTAACCTTCGACAGGTCATCTGCCTCTTGCTGCCGCATCGCAGTAGCATTACATATTGTATCAAAAACTTCAGCATTTGTACATACTTTTTTTAAAATTTTACAGCATTTTTCGAATATTTTTTGATTAAAAGTGGTCTGAGAAACCACTGTAATGCTCTGTTCTTTGAGTTTTGGGTGATTTTCGAGCAATTTCTGAAGCTCATCTTCGCCCGCAAAAACATAAATCTCACCGAAGGCGTGGCCTATTATACCCTTGACCTCCTGATGATTTTCGTCGCCTGCGATTAAAATCGTATCGCCCTTCTCACTCGCAGTTTTTACGATTTTATGTATTTTCGATACGAACGGGCAGGTTGCATCGGCAAAATTTACGCCGATATCCCGAGCCGATTTAATGACCGCTTCGGGCACACCGTGAGAACGGATAACGAGGGTTTCGTCTGCCTTTACTTCACCCGCACTCTCGACTATTCTGACACCTCTGCCCGATAATTCGTCAACGAGCTGCGGATTATGGATGATGGGTCCGAGTGTGCAGACCTTTGTGTTTTTATCGACTAATTCATAAACCATATTTACCGCGCGGTTTACGCCGAAGCAGAAGCCTGCGGTTTTAGCTAATGTTATTTTCAATTATCTGTCTCCCATAAATTAGTTATTTCAGACATTATTTTATTTAATGCCGTGCGGAGTGCCGCTCTGCCTGTATCCTCACCTGCGAGGTCTGCGTTTTTAATAATATCGCCAAAGCTCAGCGTAATTTTTGATGACATTTTCGGCTTGCCGTGATAGTTAATGGCTACGGGCAGCACGTCTGCGCCTGAGTTCATCGCCAACATAGCAGCACCCGCCTTTGCTTTACCGGGTCTGCCATTCGTATTTCTTGTGCCTTCAGGGAAAATTCCTAAAACCTTATTTTGCTCAAGCACAGCAAGGGCATTTTTAATAGCCGAAGTATCCCCACTGCCGCGGTCGACGGGAAATGCGCCGAGACTGCTGAAAAACCAAGCCGCTATGGGGTTTTTGAAAAGCTCTTTTTTTGCCATAAAGCATATCTGAGTCGGGAACGTAATAACGAGTATAAACATATCGAGCATTGACTGATGATTACAGCAAAGAATATAACCGCCGTCGCCCCTGTTTTTTTCAAGACCTGAAACACGCGGACGCAGTATTAGTTTTACAAACGGTGTAAAAAAGGCGCGTATAAACCTATAAAACGGTGTCATTAACCTAATTTCTCCTTAACGATATTATGAAGCAGTTCTACCGATTCTTCGAGATTAAGGCTCGATGTATCGGCTATAACAGAATCCTCCGCAGGCTTTAAGGGGGCGATTTCGCGGTGCGAATCATTATAGTCGCGCGTCTTCATATCCTCAAGAACCTCGTCATACGTAACCCCTTTACCTTTTTCGATAAGCTCCTTGTAACGGCGCTCGGCTCGAACTTCAGCTGACGCGGTAAGGAATATCTTAATTTCGGCATTAGGCAGCACTACCGTACCGATATCTCTGCCGTCCATAATTACGTTATTCTCTTTTGCCATATTGCGCTGCATATCAAGTAAAAATGCGCGCACCGAAGGCTTTGCCGAAACCGCCGACGCCATCATAGAGGCATCGGGTGTGCGAATTTCGTCAAACACATCCTCATTATCAAGCATTACGCGCTGCTCACCGTTTACGAATTTGATATCGATTTTAGTGCTTTCCAGCACCTGCTCTATATCACAGTTAAGCTCGGTATTCTCCCCTGCGCGTAAAAATTTAAGACCGATTGCGCGGTAAAGTGCGCCCGTATCAACATAAATAAAGCCGAGTTTTTTAGCGAGTGCCTTGGCTATGGTACTTTTACCTGCACCTGCGGGTCCGTCAATTGCGATTGCTATCATATGCTACCTCCTGCGAGATGCCCCGTTGAAAAGGCAATTTGTAAATTAAAGCCGCCCGTATAGGCGTCAACATCTATTATTTCACCTGCGAAATACAGATTGTTTATAAGTTTCGATTCCATAGTTGCGGGGTTGATTTCCTTCACCGATATACCGCCGCTCGTAACTATGGCCTCCTCAATATCTCGAAATCCCGTAATATGAAGGGTGAGCCCCTTTAAAACTTCACACACAGCGGTTCGCTGCGCCTTGGTAATCTGATTAACCTTAGTGTCAGCTGAGATACCGCTTAAAGATACCACTACGGGTATTAGCTTTTGCGGCAACAGTTTATCGAGCGAGTTGCCGAAATTTTTATTACTGTTATCTAAAAAATCGCGCTGCAGACGTTTATCGAGTTGTTCAAGGCTCAGCGCAGGCTTTAAATCGATTTTGGCAATATACTGCCTCCGCCCCATTTTGCGCATATGCGCCGAGGCGCTCAGCACTATTGGTCCCGATATGCCGAAATGAGTAAAGAGCATTTCCCCCATTTCGCTATAAACAGGCTTCTTTGCTCCCTCCTCATAAACCGAGAGGGTTACGTTTTTAAGACTAAGCCCCATAAGCCGCGCACAAAAGCCCTCGTGAATATTCAGAGGCACGAGTGACGGGGTTATATCGGTAACGGTGTGCGACAGGGCGCGCGCCATTATATAACCGTCACCGTCCGACCCCGTTTTGGGGTAGGATTTACCGCCCGTAGCGAGAATAACGGCATCGGCTGAGAGTGTTTCGCCGTTATCACACAAAACACCCGTAACTGTGCCGTCGCTCGTGAGTATTTCCTTTGCGGCGGTAAATGCAAACTTAACATTATTTTTCTTTGCTGCGCGAACTAAAGCGTCGACTATATCTACCGCCTTGTCCGACACGGGAAAAACACGGTTGCCGCGCTCGGTTTTAAGCGGAACGCCGTGGCTTTCAAAAAAACTCATAGTGTCTTTTGCAGAGAAATCGGCAAAGGCGGAATAAAGAAATCTGCCGTTTTTTGGGATATTGGCAATAAGTGTATCGTTATCGCAGTTATTAGTAACATTACATCTGCCCTTGCCCGTTATCATAAGCTTGCGAGCGGGTCGCTCACGCTTTTCGATAATGGTGACGCGGTTACCCTTTTCTGCCGCAGTTATCGCAGCCATTAAGCCTGCTGCACCGCCGCCGATAACCAACACCTGCTTCATACCCTCACCGCCTTATCAAATCCTATTTAATCTATTTTAATACAAAACATATGAAAAGTAAAGAAAAAACCGACATCGTTTGATGTCGGTTTTTGAATTATTTTGCGTAGTCAACAGCGCGGTTTTCGCGGATAAGATTAACCTTAATCTGACCCGGATATTCGAGCTCGTTCTCAATACGCTGTGCAATATCGTGTGCGATGAGTACCATCTGGTCATCCGAAATAACCTCGGGCTTAACAATGATACGAACCTCGCGACCTGCCTGTATAGCATAAGAGCGTTCAACGCCGTTAAAGGAATTGGCGATTTCCTCAAGTTTTTCGAGACGCTTAATGTAGTTTTCGATGTTCTCTCTGCGAGCACCGGGACGGGCAGCAGAAATAGCATCGGCAGCCTGAACAATGCAGGCAACAACCGTTTTCGCCTCAACCTCACCGTGGTGAGCGTGGATAGCGTGGATAATTTCCTCGCTTTCCTTGTAACGCTTGGCAGCCTCAACACCGAGCTGAATGTGTGAGCCTTCCTGCTCGTGGTCGAGAGCCTTACCGATATCGTGAAGCAGACCTGCACGCTTAGCAAGCGTTACATTTGCACCGATTTCGGCAGCAATAAGACCTGATAAATGGCAAACCTCCAAGGAGTGGTTAAGCACGCTCTGACCGTAGCTTGTACGGTACTTAAGCTTACCGAGCAGTTTTACAAGCTCGGGATGGAGGTTATGTATGCCTGCCTCCAGCATAACGCGCTCGCCTTCCTGCTTGATGGTATGCTCAACCTCAGCGGTTGCCTTATTGATCATCTCTTCAATTCTTGCGGGGTGAATACGTCCGTCAAGAATGAGTTTTTCGAGAGTGAGTCGCGCGATTTCACGTCTTACCGGATCAAAGCAGGATACGGTAATAGCCTCGGGAGTGTCATCGATAATAAGGTCGGCACCCGTTGCAGTTTCAAGTGCGCGGATGTTACGTCCCTCACGGCCGATGATACGACCCTTCATTTCATCGTTGGGCAGAGCAACTACCGAAACGGTGATTTCGGAAGTATGGTCGGCAGCGCAACGCTGAATTGCGTGACCTACGATTTCGCGGGCAATACGGTCGGATTCTTCCTTGGTCTGTTTTTCGATTTCTAAAATCTTAACAGCCTTTTCGTGATTAAGCTCACCATCAAGTGCCTTGAGAAGATAGTCTTTCGCCTCTTCCTTAGTAAAGCCTGAAATTTTTTCAAGCATTTCTATTTGGCTCCGCTTAATTCTTTCACATTCCTCGATTTTTTCATCGATTTCCTTAGCACGGAGTGCTAATTTTTCTTCTTTTGCTTCAACATTTTCAATCTTGCGTTCAAGAGATTCTTCCTTTTGCTGCAAGCGGTGCTCGCTGCGCTGAACGTCACTGCGACGCTCTTTAAGGTCTTTTTCAGCCTCCTGACGCAACTGGTAAACCTCGTCCTTAGCCTCGATTAAGAGTTCCTTTTTCTTTGTTTCGGCATTTTTAATGGCATCGCTTAAAATGCGGCGAGCCTCGTCCTTAGCCGTACCGAGTTCTGTACGGTCAGCCTTCTGTCTGTAAGCAGAACCTGCAAAAAAACCAACAACGCCTAAAACCAGGGCGATAATTCCACCAATTAAATAGGGCATTAGAATGCACCTCCTTATATAATATTACGGTTTAAGACGGGACCGTATTTACCCGGATAAAAGTATAGATTTGAACATCTGTCGCCAAACCAATAAGCTCAAAATAATACACCTATTTTATCCATTTTATTGTACCACCATAGAGGCTCTATGTCAAGGTGAATATACAATAAATATACAATTTATTGTGGTTGCAATATTGATTTTATCAATATTTGCGTTATAATGAAATAAAAAAGCATAAAAGGAGAACTAAGGAGAACTAATATGAATATTGCAGTTGTTACGGGTGCTTCCTCGGGACTGGGCGAAGAATACGTAAAGCATATTGCCGAGTTGTACCCATCTTTAGACGAAATCTGGCTGCTCGCACGCAGAATAGAAAGGCTCGAATTATTGGCAATTAAAATCGACACCGTGCGCTGCCGTGCAGTAAAATGCGACGTTACCGACCCGCTCGATATCGAGGCGTATAAAAATCTGCTAACGGAAACGGGCGCCGACGTCAGAATACTTATTAACAATGCGGGCTACGGAAAACTCGGTTACTTTGATGAAATTGATACCGACGTAAATGCAGGTATGGTGCGCCTCAACTGCGAGGCGGTAACGGTGGTTACCTCGGTTACCCTGCCGAATATGAAGGCGGGCAGCTTTATAATAAATGTTTGCTCTATCGCGTCGTTCGTACCTAACCCGCGTATGACGGTCTACTGCTCTACCAAGGCATATATTCTGAGTTTTTCAAAGTCGCTCAGAGAAGAGCTTAAACGCAGAAAAATAAACGTGCACGCCGTTTGCCCCGGTCCTATGGATACAGAGTTTTTATCGGTTGCCGATATTGCACCGGGAGCGAGCAAGACCTTTGATATGCTTCCCCACCTGCGACCCGATGTTGTGGCTAAAAAGTCGCTCATCGCCGCCGCGAAGGGCAGAGCGGTTTATACAAACCATATTCTCTTTAAGTTTTACAGAGTACTTAGTAAGCTTATTCCGCACAATATTTTAATGAAATTTTCAGCAACCTGATACGGGTGATAAAAATGTTAAAAGTAATTACAAGCGGCGCCGTCATTAATTTTATTTTGGTTATACTCGGCTCGCTTATAGGTCTTATATTTAAAAAAGGTATACCCGAGCGATTTAAAACCGCTGTTATGAGCGGTATGGCATTTTGTGTACTGCTTATCGGTATCGACGGAATACTAAACGAGGGCAATAAAATACTCGTTATTATAATCTCTATGGCGATAGGCTCGCTTATCGGTGAATGGATAGACCTTGATAAGCTCGTAAACCGCGTTGGCAAAAAAGCGGAGAATTATTTTAACCGCAAGGGCGGTAATGCAAAAATTGCCGAAGGCTTTGTTGCCGCAACGCTGCTTTTCTGCGTGGGCGCTATGACGATAGTGGGCTCTATTGACTCGGGCGTCAGCGGGGATAACCTGACGCTCTATTCAAAATCGGTTATAGACTGTGTTGCCGCTATTGCTCTCGCATCTACCTACGGTGTCGGTGTAATGCTATCCTGCCTGTCGGTGCTTATAATCGAGGGCGGTATTACGGTACTCGCGGTATACATAGCGCCGATACTTAGCACCGATATCATCACACAGATGTCCTGTGTCGGCTCACTACTGATAATCGGTCTGGCGCTTAATATGCTCGGCATTACAAAACTCCGTGTTATGAACTACACCCCTGCAATATTTTTGCCGATACTACTTTGTCAGTTTATTTAAGGTGTTACTATGAAAACTATAAAACTATATGATACCGACAGTATGCTCCGCTTCACCGAATGTACTGTTTTGGAATGTGTAAAAAGCGAAAGCGGATATAAAATAATTCTTGATAAAACCGTATTCTTCCCCCAGGGCGGCGGCCAAACCGCTGATACGGGCGTTATTGGTAACGCCGCTGTGCTTGATGTTCTCGAAGAAAACGGTGAAATTTACCACTACACAAATTCGCCGCTCGAAGAAGGTCACACATATACTTCTAGCATTAATTTTGATGAACGGTTTGATAAAATGCAGAACCATTCGGGCGAGCATATCGTATCGGGCATAGTAAATAAGAAATACGGCTACAATAATGTTGGTTTTCACCTGAGTGCCGATGAAGTTACCCTTGATTTCGACGGCACGCTCACACGAGGAGACCTCGACGAAATAGAAATTCTTGCAAATGAGGCTATACATAAGAACGCCCCCATTACTGCTTATTATCCAGACAAGGATGAGCTTAGCGCTATCCCCTACCGCAGTAAATTGGAGCTTACAGATAACGTGCGGCTGGTTGTTATTGACGGGTATGATATATGCGCTTGTTGTGCGCCGCACGTGAAAAGCACGGGGGACATCGGTATTATTAAGCTGATGAATATTGAAAAGCATAAAAACGGTGTTCGTATTTATATGAAATGCGGTATGCGCGCAGTAAAAGACTATCAGGTAAAATACCGCAACAACGCGGAAATATCTGCATTACTTTGCGCAAGGGCTGATGAGACCGCCGACGCTGTTCGCAATCTGCAAAATGAAAATGAGCGGCTGAAATATGAAATTATCGGGTTTAAAAGAATGTGGCTTGATTTAAAACTTGAGAGTATTCCCGACAGCGACGGGAACATCTGCATAATAGACCGCGATATTACGGCTGATGATATGCGCTACTGTGCAAACAAAATGGTAGAGCGTTGCCGAGTGGCAGGTATATTCTCTCACACCGACAAGGGTTTTAGTTACGTCTGCGCATCAAAACACACCGATATGCGCGAATTTGGCAAAAAGCTGAATGAGGCATTGTCAGGCAAGGGCGGCGGCACCGCCGCTATGATACAAGGCAGTGTAGCGGCTGACGAAGACGCGATAATTCATTTTTTTGAAACTGATAATTGACAAATTTTGCATTTAGTATATAATAGGTTTTAGCAGAGTAGGATTCCGTGCGTTAAGTGCTGTATGGACGGGGAGTTGCCATACGGACGAAAGGGTTACCTTGCGGTACGGGTTCCGCATCCCGCTGCTACAAACAAGGTAAAGCAATATTTTTATACCCTGCTTGTAGCGAATGTACAAGGAGGGTTATTTTTATGTCAAAATTACAAACAAACACATCCCCGACCATTTTTTCAGGCGAGTATTGGCGTGCCGCCGCGAAGAACTTTACCGATGTCAAAATTTTAGCCATTGCGGCGCTCTTTATTGCGCTCAGAATTGCAGTTAAATTTTTCGATATTCAGTTTTTCCCGGGACTGCATCTTTCGCTCGACTGCTATGTGAACTCGCTCGGCTCGATGATATACGGCCCGCTCGTAAGCCTTGTGGTAGGACTGCTGAGTGACAGCCTCGGCTATGTTTTAGACCCTGGCGGATATGCATATTTCTTCCCCTATACGTTAATTGAAATGTCGAGTTCGTTTATATTTGCGCTCTTTTTCTGGAAACGTAACGTAACTGTTGGTCGCGCTATCACAGCAAAGTTCACCATTAATTTAATATGTAATATAGTGCTTAGCAGTATTGCGAGCGTATGGTATAACTCAATTTATTACGGCGCCAGCCTTACGGTTGCCGCTATTACCACCTATGCTACAAACATCGGCCGCGTAGTTAAAAATATAGTCCTTTTCCCCTTTGAGGCAATACTTATCGCAATAATTATAGGCGCGTGCATACCTGCACTAAAAAGACTCGGTATAGTAGCTAAAGAAACAAAGCAATACACCTTTTCAAAAAAACATATTATTTATTTGTGTATACTCGTTTTGGTGGAAATTGCCTTGCTCGTTTTCTTCTTCATATTCTTAGAAGATATATTAAATCTCTTAAAAATCGAATTACCGCAGTGGTAAAACACAAAAAGGAGTCTTTTGACTCCTTTTTTTATTTCACGAAACCATTAAAGCCACATATTATGGATTAGAAGTATAACTTCAATATTTTGTATGGAGGCTTACTAATGGCAGATTTAAGCAGAGAAGGCACCAACGGTTGCGACTTCAAAGAAGCTTGTTGTATTGATGCCGGCAGAGTTTTCGACTCCTGCTGCGACCGTGACTGTCTTGAAGATTTAAGATGTTTTTTTACAGAAGAAGGACAAAAATGCATAGAAAAAGCCGTAAGCGTTAAAATGCGCTCAGCTCAGGTACTTAACGTTCATATCAACGTAGAGCCAGTCAACTTTAACCGCGGATTTTTCGCCTGCGACCTTACATTCTTATTCCTGATTGATTTTGATGTTTACACCTCATCCCACGGCTGTCCGACACATGTAAAGGGTATCGCAACACACAATAAACGCGTTATTCTGTACGGCAGTGACGGTAACGTGAGAATATTCTCTAATACCACAAATGATGGTGACGGCTGTACTAAAACGAGCAAGCGCACCACTAATATGCCGAAATGCGTAGTTCAAAGCGTTGACCCGATACCGCTGAGTTGCCGCATAGGAGAGGTCAGAGACTGTTGTGAAAGTGTTGGTATGGTACCGCATTATGTTAATGATATACTGGGCGGCTGTATCACTGAGTCGGCCAGTTGCGGCACACCTACTGTTTATGTAACACTCGGACTCTTCACGATAGTTCAGCTTATCCGTCAGGTACAGATGCTTATTCCCGTTTATGATTTCTGCATACCCGAAAAGCAGTGCGATGACACAACAGACCAGCCGTGCGACGTATTCCGCCGCATAAAATTCCCTACAGACGATTTCTTCCCAAGAAGCAACGAGAAGTGCGATAACTCGATCGGCTGCGGTTGTAATAAAGATGATTAAAAAACCTGAACGGAGATACTTCATAAAGAAGTTTTCTCCGTTTTTTATACAAAAAATGACACTTTCGATTTGAAAAGGTCATGGCAGGTTATATTATTTAAAAAAGGTATATACTTGCCAAAAGCAACAAAATGTTGTCGGCTTGTTGAGAGTGAAGTTTTTGCTAATGCAAAAGTGAAGTTGCTCGTTTTTACTCACAGTGAAGTACGGTCTTGCAGACTGAGTGAAGTTAAGTTTGCCAACTTTGCCGCAGACGAAACTTCACTGTCCTAAAGACAACTTCACTATTGAAAATAACTTCACTTGCCCGAAAGGGCAAACTTAGTTGAGGCGCACTTTCCTTAGAAGTGCGCCTCAACGGGTGTTTTTGTTTAATGGTATGTCGATAAATCGAGGCCCTCGAAGCGGCTGAAGAAATCTTTAAAGTATTCTACGTTCTTCTCGGTGCCGCCTATATCATCGCTTTCCATATTAAGCGGCATTACGGGGTCGTGAACACTGAGCCTCAGCAGTATCCAGCCGTAGGGTGTTGTAATTCGGATGCCCTCGCGGTTATCGTCGGCTATAACACAGTTACTGTCGCCCTGCGCGAATTTTTCAAGCTCTGCTATAACGGTCTGTCCGTAGGTGCGGAAATCGTCAGCCATAATATTAAGGCGGATTTCCTTTTCTTCGGCAGGCATTTTAAGGGTGGATAAAATTTCATCGAACTTTTTACCCTTTGCGAGTTCTATTACTATCTTGGTGGCAAGGTATGCGCCGTCATCAAGGAAATAGTTTTCTTTCAGCGCTGCGTGGCCGCTCGTTTCAATGGCTAACGGACAGTTAATACCCTGACGACACAACTCGACCGCCTTATTAATAACATTCTTGTAGCCTCGCTTATAGCGGTAATGCTTGCCGCCGAGGTCATCTTCAATGTAGGTTTTGAGTCCGTCAGAGGTTACCGAGTCGGTCACTATAGTAGCGCCCTCATTCGACTGAACAGCGATGTAAGATGCGAGTGCAACCAAACGGTTACGGTTGATTTCCTTGCCGTCAGCACCCACACAACCTGCGCGGTCAACGTCGGTATCAAAGATAATACCGAGGTCTGCTTTATTATTTACAACGGCAGAGCAGATACTCTCCATAGCCTGCTTGTTTTCGGGATTCGGGATATGATTCGGGAACATACCGTCAGGCTCTAAGAACTGACTGCCCGTAGTATCGGCACCGAGCGGCGCCAATACATTGTTCGCATAAAATCCGCCTGCGCCGTTGCCTGCGTCAACAATAATCTTGTAGCCTTTAAGGGGCTGGTCGCTCTCTTTTTTTCCGAGTCCCTCGCAAATCATATTGCGAAGTCTCGCAGCATACTCGGTCATATAATCGACCTTTTCGATTATACCGTCGGCGATTTCGGCGCGCTCACCGTTATTTGCAATTTCTACCACTTCTGCTAAATCGGGGGAATCAAGACCGCCCTCTTTAGTAAAGAACTTTAAGCCGTTACGGTCAAAGGGATGATGGCTGGCGGTTATCTGGATAGAAGCATCACAGTCAAGGTCTATCGTTGTCATAAACATAGCGGGGGTTGACGCGAGCGCGCAGTCATAAATATGTACGCCGGCACATACGAGTTCACTCACTGCAGCCGCTTTAATGCGGTCAGCCGTTATACGGGAATCGTGACCGATAGCAATGCCCAGCTCACTCGGTTTTTTACCGATTTTTTTTGATAACCACAGCACAAACGCGGCGGTAATATCCTTAACGGCGGCATCGGTAAGATTAACGGGTTTGCCGCCCTTGTCACTTGCCACACCCCGGATATCGGTACCGCCTTTTAATTC
>JAZULY010000094.1:0-7805 GCA_045603355.1 Acutalibacteraceae bacterium
AATGCGGAGGTTACTTTTTTATTCTCCCCAATACTTCCTATCAAGGCTTCTGAACTGAATAGCCTGAGCGATGTGGTGCATTTCGATGTTTTGGCTTTCTTCAAGGTCTGCGATAGTGCGGGCAACCTTTAAGAGACGGTCATACGCACGGGCAGACATACCAAGATTATCAAATGATGCCTTTAAAAGCAGTGAGGCATCCTCTGTCATAACACAATATTTTTTAAGAAGCGCTGGTGTCAGTCTCGCGTTACAGGTAATGCCCGTACCCTTATATCGTTCATTCTGAATGCGGCGGGCGTTATTAACGCGTTTTCTGATTTCGGCAGAGCTTTCTTCCCTGCGCGAGGAATTAAGCGACTCATAATCGACGGGCGGCACCTCAATATGTAAATCAAGTCGGTCAAGCATGGGACCCGATATCTTATTTAGGTATTTACTGACGAGCTTTTGAGAACATGTGCAGCTGCGTGTAGGATGGCCGAAGAATCCGCAAGGACAGGGATTCATAGCCGCTACGAGTGAAATTGAACAGGGATATGTAAGACTGCCTGCGACTCGGGAAATGGTTATTTTTCCGTCTTCGAGCGGCTGACGCATCGCCTCCATAACATCGCGGTGGAATTCGGGTAACTCATCAAGAAATAAGACGCCGTTGTGCGCTAAAGAAATTTCACCGGGGCGCGGAACTGTACCGCCGCCCGTAAGTCCAACAGCAGAAATCGTGTGATGCGGTGA
The DNA here is from genome assembly GCA_045603355.1 of Acutalibacteraceae bacterium. Classification (GTDB taxonomy): domain Bacteria; phylum Bacillota; class Clostridia; order Oscillospirales; family Acutalibacteraceae; genus SIG565. The sequence goes on from JAZULY010000094.1 coordinate 739, forward strand.
ACGGAAAGGACGGCTCGTAATCATCGGGTTATCCTTATCGAGAACACCCGCAATAGAATGAATTTTTGTAGTGTCCATAGATTCTTCAAAGGTCATCTCGGGCAGTATAGTCGGGAAACGCTTTGCGAGCATACTTTTACCTGCGCCGGGTGGTCCAATAAGCAAAATGTTATGACCGCCCGCCGCGGCAACCTCGAGCGCTTTCTTTGCTATCAACTGACCCTTAACGTCAGAAAAATCCACATTACTGTAGGTTTCATCCTTGGCAAATCCCTTTCTAACTGTGGGGATTAGGGGCTCCTCCTCGTTCAGATGCGCGAAAAGCTGTTTGATATTATTAACGCCATAAATATTAATACTATCAACGTATGCGCCCTCGGCCGCGTTTTCCTCGGGTAAAAAGAAGTTCTGAATTCCCTCCTCGCGCGCTTTAATAGCCATAGCGAGGATACCGTTCACCTTTCGCAGGTGCCCGTCAAGAGATACTTCACCAATAAATACGCTGTCTTGCACATTCGCTTTTAATTGCTCGGATGCCAGCAGTATAGCAAGCATTATTGGTAAATCGTAAATTGAGCCTTCCTTTTTAACATCGGCGGGGGCGAGATTCACCGTAATGCGACCTACTGGGAATTTATATCCGCAGTTTTTAATTGCCGCGCGTACGCGGTCGCGCGACTCTTTAACTGCAGCATCGGGCAGACCCACGATATCAAAACTGGGCAAGCCCGTAGAAATATCAGCCTCAACATCAATCAGGTATGAATCCATACCGAAAAGACCCAAACTTTTTAGCTTCGCAAACATAAATATCCCCCAAAATTTTCCTTGATGTTTCAATTATACAACAAAATAAAATAATTGACAATACATCTTGACAATTCTTAACTTTATTTATATAATTATATGCTCAACAAAATATGGAGACGTATCGAAGTGGTCATAACGGGGCTGACTCGAAATCAGTTAGGGAGCAATCCCCCGCGAGTTCGAATCTCGCCGTCTCCGCCAATAGACAGAAAAGCCGCTATTTCAAGCGGTTTTTCTTTTTCTTGCATGAAATTTACACGAATTATCTAATTAAAAAAGCATCACCTGTCGGTGATGCTTTCTTTTTTTATTCCTCGCTGAAGTTGTCTTTGCCGACGCCGCACAAGGGGCAGACGAAATCGTCGGGAAGCTCCTCAAAGGCAGTGCCCGCCGCGATACCGTTATCGGGGTCGCCTACTGCCTCGTCGTAGACCCAACCACATACTTCACATACATACTTTTTCATAACTTTTACCTCCGTAAATTATTATTTTATTTCCTCAAAATCGGCAGCGCCGTGTTTGCATAAGGGACAAATGAAATCTTCGGGAAGGGTCTCCCCTTCGTAAACATAACCGCAAACCTTGCAGACGTAACCCTTTTTACCGTCGGTCTCGGGTTTGGGTTTTACATTGTTCTGATAATAGGTGTAGGTCATGGTTTCGCGGTCGGACAGCACACGCGCCTCGGTAACCGAGCAGATAAACATTCCGTGGGTATCGAGGTCTACATACTGTTCTACCTTCAACGACATAAAAGAATTGATATAGCGGGGCAGGAACACCAGCCCGTTATCTGAGCGCAGCGGCTCGCAGTCGGCGAATTTATCAACGTTTCTGCCGCTGACAAAACCGAATTTCTCAAACACAGTAAAGGGCGCATCGGTTGTCAGGCAGTTGATATTCATAATACCCGTCTGCTTGATTACGTGGTGCGAATAATTCTCTTTATTAATTGTCACGGCAATTCGGTTAGGGGTGTTGGTAACCTGTGTTACGGTATTAACGATTAATCCGTTATCCCGTTTACCGTCATTTGATGTTACCACATATAAGCCGTAGCCTATATTTAAAAGCGCAGTTAAATCGTTCTTATTGGCGGTCGACTCCTGCTGAGCTAAATAGTCGCGGCAGAGTTCATTTGCGAGTGCATCGAGTTCGGCGGTGCTTTCTTCATTTAGTGCCGACAATATTTTTACCGTAGTATCGGTAAAGGTAATGTTTTTACTCTTCTCAAACATTCCCCTCATTACCTTGGCGGCGAGCGGCGCCCAGCTTCCGTTCTCGATAAGAGCCACTGTGCGGTTACTGAAATTACGCTCGGTCAAATGGGTTATAAACTCGCGCATAAATGGGAATATTTCTGCATTATAGGTTGTGGTTGCGAGGACTAACTTACTGTATCTAAAGGCATCCTCAACGGCCTCTGCCATATCGCAACGCGCTAAATCGTTGATTACTACTTTAGGGCAGCCGTTTGCTTTGAGTTTCTCGGCAAGCAACATAACCGCCTTTTTAGTATTCCCATAAACCGAGGTATATGCAATTACAATACCCTCTTCTTCGGGCTGATAACTCGACCAGGTATTATAAAGGTCAATATAATATCCGAGGTTTTCGCTGAGTACAGGTCCGTGCAGCGGGCAGATCGTCTGAATATCGAGTCCTGAAGCCTTTTTAAGCAGGCTTTGTACCTGCGCACCGTATTTGCCGACGATACCTATATAATAGCGCCTTGCTTCACATGCCCAGTCTTCCTCGACATCCAATGCACCGAATTTACCGAATCCGTCGGCAGAAAATAAGACCTTATCGGTGCTGTCATAAGTAACAATTACCTCGGGCCAATGCACCATAGGCGCGGTGACAAATGTAAGAATATGCCTGCCGAGTGTAAGGGTATCACCCTCCCCTACCACTATCTGCCTGTCATTAAAATCGGTACCGAAAAAGTTCTTCATCATAGCAAAAGCCTTGGCAGATGCTACGATTTTTACATCGGGATAAACCTTTATAAAATTCATAATATTTGCCGAGTGGCCCGGCTCCATATGCTGAACTATAAGATAATCGGGTTTTCTGCCGCCGAGAGTATTCTGAATATTATCGAGCCACTCGTGTGTAAACGCGGCGACAACGGTATCCATTATCGCAATTTTTTCATCAATAATTGCATAGGAATTATATGCCATTCCGTTAGGCACGTCATACTGGCCCTCGAACAGGTCAATTCCGTGGTCATTAACGCCTATATATTTGATATCATTTGTTATAAACATCTTGCTCACTCCCTTTTATATTTATTATAAGCTAACGTGAGAAATTATTCAATAATTTTTCCATCGGTAGATATAGTTAATACCTGCCACGGAATAAATTTACCGCTCTGCATTAAGGCGCGCTTTACCGCATTCTCAATACCGCCGCAGCAAGGCACCTCCATGCGGACTACCTTGACGCTTTTGATATTGTTGTTAGCAATAATCTCGGTAAGCTTTTCGGCATAATCGCCCTCATCAAGCTTCGGGCAGCCTATAAGGGTTATGTGATTGCGGATAAAATCGTTATGGAAGTTACCGTAGGCATAGGCGGTGCAATCGGCTGCAATAAGCAAATTTGCATCCTCAAAATACGGAGCATTAACGGGAACGAGTTTTATCTGGCAGGGCCACTGCTGAAGCTGACTTGTAACTGCTTTTACGCTCGCTACGGGCGCCTCGCGCTTAATCGATTTCGACTGTGTTCCGGGGCAACCGCAGGGCAATTTTGCACCCTGCTTTTGCATTTTAGCCGCCTTTACAGCTTCTTCATCGTAGGCGGGTGCTTCTCGCTCTTCAAAGGTAATGGCGTCCACGGGGCACGCGGGCAGACAATCACCGAGACCGTCACAATAGTCCTCGCGGGTAAGTCTGGCTTTACCGTTTATCATTTCGATAGCTCCCTCATGGCAAGCCGCGGCGCATGCTCCGCAGCCGTTGCATTTTTCTTCGTCTATTTTAATAATCTTTCTAAGCATTTTATATCCACCTTGATTTTCTAAGCCTATTATATTATAATGAAAGCAATAAGTATGTTGAAATTTCAACAAATGGAGAAAAATATGAAAAAATATTTTGACATTTTAAGAAAATGTTCCCTATTCAGCGGGATTACAGATGAAAACTTAACGGCGCTACTCGTGTGTCTCGGCGCAAAGGTGGAATTTTTCGATAAAAAATACACGATACTCTCCGAAGGAAAACCCGCAAAACATATCGGTATTGTGCTGTCAGGTTCTGCACAAATAACTAAAATTGACTATTTCGGCAACCGAAGCATTGTATCGAATATAGTGCCCTCGGAAATTTTCGGCGAGGCCTTTGCCTGCGCCGAGACGCCCTCGATGCCCGTAGACGTAATAGCAAATGAGCCGAGTGAGGTAATGCTGATTGACTGCGGTCATATTTTGAATACCTGTACCAGTAACTGCGGATTTCACCAAAAATTAATTTACAACTTGATGAAATCATTGGCTACAAAAAATATAATGTTTCATCAAAAAATTGAAATAACATCAAAACGCTCTACCAGAGAAAAGCTGATGGCATATCTTATGTTTTATGCCAAACGGGCGGGAAGCAATAGCTTTGATATCCCATTTGACCGACAGGAGCTTGCCGATTATCTCGAAGTTGAGCGCAGCGGACTCTCGGCGGAAATCAGCAAGCTGCGGCGCGAAGGGGTAATAGAAAGCCATAAAAAACATTTTGAACTATTAGGAGGGTACCGATTATGAAAATATGCGGTTTTCAGAAAATGACACTCTTGGATTATCCCGGAAAGGTTGCCTGCACCCTATTTACTGCAGGTTGCAATTTCCGTTGTCCGTTTTGTCACAACGCATCGCTCGTAACACATATTAATAATGATATTAACTATCGCGAAGAAGTTGTTTTGGAATATCTGACTCGGCGCCGCGGCCTTTTAGACGGAGTTTGTATTACAGGCGGTGAGCCGCTGCTTCAGCCCGATATAGCCGATTTCATTTCAAAAATCAAGGCTCTCGGTTACTCGGTAAAGCTTGATACAAACGGAAGCTTCCCCGAACGCCTCTCGCACCTTGCAAACGAGGGGCTAATTGACTATGTAGCGATGGATATTAAAAATTCTAAAGAGCGATATGCCGAAACCGTGGGTATAGAAAATTTTGACCTGACGCCGATAGAAAAAAGCGTGGATTTTTTGCTGGGTTCCGAAATTGATTTTGAATTCCGAACGACGGTTGTTAAGGAGTTTCACACTGCCGACGATATAAAGGCTATCGGCGAATGGATAAAGGGTGCGCCGAGATATTTCCTGCAAAACTTTGTGGATTCGGGCGATCTTATCGAAGAAAACCTTAACCCTGTGTCACACGATGATTTGTATAATATGCAACAAATTGTGCAAGATTTTGTGGTCAATACAGAAATTCGAGGAATTTAACACAAGATATTGTGAAATTATCATTGACTTTCTACAATATGTGCGCTATAATGATTCCACGACGCGTCTGTTTGGGGACGCGGGATGAATGTATATAATAAAAAAGGAGAAAGAAAATGTATAATGTCGTAAAACGCGATGGAAAGTTAGTTTCCTTCGACATAAGCAAAATCAGCACGGCAATTTCTCAGGCATTTGACGCATGCCAAAAACAGTATAATCAGGATATCATTGATTTTCTCGCACTTAAGGTTACCGCAGATTTCGAGCCGAAAATTGAGGACGGTAAAATCTCGGTAGAGCATATTCAGGACAGCGTTGAGTCTGTACTTATTAAGGCAGGCTACGATGATGTTTCCAAGGCATACATCATCTTCCGCCGTCAGCGTGAAAAGATTCGTAACATCAATGCGACAATGGTTGACTACAAGGCCATTATCGACAACTATCTTAATATTAATGACTGGCGCGTTAAGGAAAACTCCACCGTTACCTATTCGGTAGGCGGTCTTATCCTTTCTAACTCGGGCGCGGTTACTGCTAACTACTGGTTATCGGAAATTTATGACGATGAAATCGGTAACGCGCACCGCAACGCGGATATTCATATTCACGACCTTTCTATGCTTACGGGTTACTGCGCTGGTTGGTCCTTAAAGCAGCTGATACAAGAAGGTCTCGGCGGTGTTTCGGGTAAGATTACATCTGCTCCCGCGCGCCATCTTGCCACACTCTGCAACCAGATGGTTAACTTCCTCGGTATTATGCAGAACGAATGGGCAGGCGCACAGGCATTCTCCTCTTTCGATACATATTTAGCACCTTTTGTTAAGGTGGACAACCTTTCCTATAATCAGGTTAAAAAGTGCATTGAATCCTTTATTTACGGTGTAAACACTCCCAGCCGTTGGGGCACACAATCCCCCTTTACAAACATTACACTTGACTGGGTAGTTCCGAACGACCTCGCCGAGCTTAACTGTATTATCGGCGGCAAAGAGATGGACTTTAAGTATAAAGACTGTCAAAAAGAAATGGATATGGTAAACAAGGCCTTCATTGAAGTAATGATAGAGGGCGACGCTAACGGACGCGGTTTCCAATATCCCATTCCCACCTACTCTATCACCAGAAACTTTGACTGGTCGGATACCGAAAACAACCGTCTGCTATTTGAAATGACCTCTAAGTACGGTACTCCCTACTTCTCTAACTACATCAACAGCGATATGGAGCCGAGTGATGTAAGAAGTATGTGCTGCCGTCTGCGCCTTGACCTGCGCGAGCTTCGTAAAAAGTCGGGCGGTTTCTTCGGAAGCGGCGAATCTACAGGTTCCGTAGGTGTTGTTACAATTAATATGCCGAGAATCGCATACTTAGCAAAGGACGAAAAGGATTTCTATGAGCGTCTTGACCGCCTTATGGATATTTCGGCCCGTTCACTCAAGGTAAAGCGTACCGTTATTACCAAACTGCTTGAAGCAGGACTTTATCCCTACACCAAGAGATATCTCGGTACATTTAACAACCATTTCTCTACCATCGGACTTGTTGGTATGAATGAGGTTGGCCTTAATGCTAAATGGCTGAAGAAAGACCTCACACATAAGGAAACTCAAGAATTCACCAAGGACGTTCTTAACCATATGAGAGATAGACTCTCTGACTATCAGGTTGAATACGGCGACCTTTATAACCTTGAGGCTACCCCTGCAGAGTCTACCGCTTTCCGTCTTGCAAAACACGACCTTAAGCACTATCCCGACATCATTACCCCAGGTAATAACGAGGGTG
>JAZULY010000095.1:0-36881 GCA_045603355.1 Acutalibacteraceae bacterium
TAATATATAATCTCTGTAACAAAGAGTCCTGCTAAAAACCAAATCGTCCAGAAATGCTCTTGTGTGAGGAAATTAAAGAGCATATCGGTATAGGCACTGAGTGGCTGCCCCTCTATCGCATAAACTATACTGAAAAACAGAAAAATAACCGCACCGAGACAAAAATACGGGATAACAAGGCTCTTGAATTTTTTAACAAAAAATTCCTTGAAGCCGTATTTAGTGCCCGAAAAAACTGCGCCCGACAAAAAGAAAAAGAGGGGTATATGAAAGGTATATATGAGCGACGAGACATAGGGCAGGCGCGTGTGACCAAGGATAACGAGCAAAAGCCCGATACCCTTAGCAGTATCAATCCAGCCTATTCTGTTTTGCTTTACTAAACTTTGCATTTTTTAGCCATCCTTTAATTGCGTAAAATACCGCGGCAAAAATAATTGTTGCAACGAGAATAATAAGTGGTCTCAGCCAAGCCAATACTCCGCAAACCTCACCGAACACGCCATCAAAGATATGAATAACTATCGGGTGACCTATGTAAATAAAGAAGGCGTATTCGTTTCCGATTTTCTGTAAAAGTTTGTTTTTAAAGTTCGGATACCGTGCGCAAATAACAAACAGAGCTATACTTAGCAGTATGCTGCCCACATATATTATACCGCTGTAAAACAGACTTCCGGCAACAATCAGCGTAAGACCTATGATTGCCGCTGATATAATATACAGGTCGTGTTTTCTCTGTATTAACTTTTCTCCCTTATCGTGGATAAGCTTACCGCATAAAAAATACGGAATTCCGCAGAACCAGAAATTACGTGCGGTGATGCCCGATATGCCGATGCTCGGCAGTAAAATTTCACAAGCAATACCGCCGATAAAACCAAGCGCGATTATGCCGTATACATATTTGCTATTATAAAACTTATGGAATACATAGCAAAACAAATAGCAATACAACAGCGCAAAAAGAAACCACGCGACACCCGCAACATAAGTGGCATTAAATACCAACCAAATGGCTATGTGCTTAAGCGTAAATATCTCGTCTTTAAAATAACCTAACGTTTCAACAAAGGAAAACCCGTTATCAATAAAAATTCTTACAATATTCAAAGCGTAAGCAATACCTATTAGCTGTAGTATGTGGATAATTGATTTCTTCAGCTTTTCTTTTGAGGAGTTCAGTGCAAAATAACCTGACACCATAAAGAACACCTGCACCGCAAACGCACCAATATCCCTTATCAATTCTCCAACAAGGCCCGGAAAGTGGGCGTGAATAAAAACGACAAATATCGCTGCAACGCCCTTTAACATATCCAAGCTCGAATTTCTTAATTTAATGTCGGTCTTTTTTGCCGCAAAACTACCCATACCTTACTCCTTTTATATATTAACGTATTTTGAGGTGGTAACAAATTCTATATCAATTTGCCCATTGTATTCCCGTAATACAGTGCTCATACCCTCATTCATAGCCTGAAATGAAGCCTTTTTAGTGAAGAAATTCATCTTTTCGTCGGCAAAATTCTGCGTGGGGTCGGAAGAATAACCGTCCATACCTGCGATAAATATCCTCTTCACGCCAAGGCTTATCAAATATTTTATCAGCATCAGTGCCGCGTTATCTCTGACGGCTTCTATATCGTTCAGTAAATCCTTATACTTTGTCTGCAAATAGACGTCAACCGATGAAATGTTCGAAGTAATAATACATTTTTCGTGCTTATCATTACTAAGCTCCCTGAAACGGCGAAGGTTACTTACGAATATAAAATCTGTGTCAAAATGACTATAATCGAAATTAACGCTTATAGTAATGACGTTGTCTATCGCTGCTCGCGCTAATATTTTTTCCTTTTCGGTGTTTGAGCTGCTTCCCGGGGCGATAATCAACACATCCTTACCCGAAATGCGTTCTTTTATTTCGGATAAATGCTGCTCGTTCGCATCCCCTGCAGCCATATATTTAAGGTATAATTCTTCGATATATTCTTTATCGTAGTTAGCCTTTTTAGCGTTATCCATCATAGAGAATATTTCATCCATATTCTCGACAGTCAGCGTCTTCTTAGAATCAAGATACCCAGCATAGTTCGGGTGGGAATTATGCTTTGCGGAAAGATAATTCGGTAAGGAATAACCCCAATAATTCTGCTGATAAAACGGTCTTAGTATCTCGTCTATGAGAGCGAGCAGCGGTCTTAAATTATAGGCGGTACCGATATTATCGTTTAAATGCTCAACGAAAAGCTCGGTGTTAAGGTTACCTGCTCCCCTACCCATACCGTAAATGCTCGAATCGATAATAATATCCCGCGCAGTTCTTATCTCGGTTAAGGACTGAGCGTTGGAGAAGGACAGCTGCATATTATTATGAGAATGGAAACCTATAGCAACTCCCTTTTTGAGATTGTTTTCAACAACGTAAAAAAGTCTCGTCAAATCCTTTTGCTTCATTACACCGAAGCTATCAACTATATAAAAAGCATACGGCTGTACGTCGCCTGCACGGCGAATTAAATCCAGAAACTCCTCGTCGGAATAATTGAGCGATACCATCGCCTGAATAAATACCTTATAACCCTTCTTTCGGACCTCTCTGCAGTACTCGAGCGCGGGTATCATATCATCCTTATGAAAGGCAATTCTGAGTCCGTCAAGTCCGGTCTCACTACACTCGGGTATATCGGCTAAATCGTATTCACCGTAGTTTATCATACACACGAAAAGCTTGCCGTCCCGTTTTTCGGGCAGCATAGCAGAGACCTCGGCAAAATTGGTATACTTTGTAATATCCTCGTTATATGTAACCCGATTTGTTATAAAACCGCACTCGATGATATCAATACCTGCATCTACCAAGCCGCTAATTATTCTTTTTGTATTTTGCTTGCCAAATTTCCACTCATTACAGTATCCGCCGTCTCTGAGTGTGCAGTCCAGAATTTTATAATTCCCCACAAGCAATACCTCCGTTTACTACTTGTTGCTGATTTCGCCCTTTGCAATTTTATCACGCACGATAGCGCATACCTTTTCAAGGTCGTTTGGCGTATCAACCGCTACTGTATCGGAATCGACCTCAATATACTGCACCTTATAACCGTTCTCGATAAAGCGCAAAATCTCTATATCCTCAACGGCCTCGACCTTTGCCTTGCCGTACTTAATACCGTAATCGCAATAAAACTCTAATGCTTCGGGTTTAAATCCGTAAACGCATACCTGCTTATAGTAGGCGTAATCAAGACTGCCTTTTGGATACGGTGCAGTGGCACGTGTCAGATATACACCGATACCTTCTTTATTGGTAATTACCTTAGGAACGGTAAAATTAACAACCTCAATAGGATCGTTTATTTTGGTCATAAGGTTGGATATGAGTAAATCGGGATTGGTATAGAACGGTGTGATAGCAGCCTTAATGGTTGCAGGCTCGAGCAGCGGCTCGTCCCCCTGAATATTAACTATTAAGTCGGCAGGTATCTTTCTTGCTACCTCACCGATACGGTCGGTGCCCGTCCTATGCGAATCGCTGGTCATTATTACCTTAACGCCCAGTTCCTCGCAGGTGGAAAAAATCTTATCGTCATCGGTAGCCACATAGACCTCATCGAAATCCTCTACCTTCATACATTGCTGATAAACCCACCATATCATCGGTTTGCCGCATATGTCTGCGAGCGGCTTGCCGGGGAAACGGGAGGACTTGTAACGCGCGGGAATTACACCGATAATTTTCATATATATTACTCCTTTTTATACGGCACTATCAGTCCGTAGTTCTTTTTAATCTGCTTTTAATAACCGAAAATAGATACTCTCTGTCTGCCCGATTCAGAATCAGCAACGAAGCAAGGCAGGCACCTGCAACTGCTAAAACGGCACAGGCAGCAATAAGGCTTATCCAGGTGGTGCCCGGAATAACTGTTTTAATCAGCGCACCGCATATGCAAACTATCACACTTGCCGCCACACTCGGCAGCAATACACAATAAAATGTAGTTATCTTTAGACCCAGATACTTTGCCGAAAACGGTATTATAAACACTAAATTTCTGACGAAGCAACAGGCAACACTAACACCTGCGATAGCAAATATACCGAAATTTGTGAATTTCAGCATAAGCAGGGTAATTACGGTGCTGACAACCCCCGTAACGATAGTTGCCAGCGAACTCTGCCGCACCTTGTTTACTACGGTAAACACACTGTGAAGCGGACGCATACCGCTGAAAACTACAACATCCACCAGCGCGATTACGGTTAATAGATAGAGTGACTCAGCTTTCTGTGTCGGCTGCCATAAGGCATAAAATTCTTTGCCGTATACAAACAGAAAACCTGCGGGCAGCGCGCACATAATGGATAGTATTTTTGATGCCTGTCGAATGGTCTTAACAATATTATCGTTTTGTTTTTTGGCATAGTCAATTATAAGCGACGGCGTGAAGGCGTTGCCCACACTTTCGTTAAGCACCAATACAAAAGCCGGCATTGTTTTAGATACCGATAAAACGCCCATTTCGGTAGGTCCTACAAACAGGTTGGCAATAACCAAATCGAGACCGTTTGTCAGAATAGAGCCGAGCGAAGAAATGGAATTCCAGATGCCCGAAGACACCAGCTCCCATATAGTCCGCCAGGAAAAATCCTTTGCCCTTACGTGTAAATCCGGAAAAAGGCTGCGCTTATAAAAATAATAAGCCGCGCTTGTCATAATTCCCGCCGCGAGTGTGCCCACGCCTACAAAGCTTACCCTCGCATCAAGACTTACAAAAAGCGCTAATATAATGAGCGCCCTTATTATCACCGATAAAGCAGCGGTTGAAGAGGTAAGGTAGAGCTTGTTTTTTATGTAAGGCGCGGTGCTCCAGGCATTAATAACGGTCGATATTATAAAATTAGCAAACACGAGCGCAAAAAGCAGCTTAACGTCACCCACGAGATGCTCGGGCACATTCAGTAGTTTTTCAAGGTTCCATATAACGGCAGCGCTGAGCACCGCCATAGTTACACCGAGAATAACATCGCCGAACAGCAGTGAGGAATAATACCGCTTCACCTTTTCGTGCTCGCCCTTATAATACGCCATCATTATAAAACGGCTGCCCATAGAATCAAGGGCGGTTTTTACAAGGGTGGCATAGCTTATAAAATTATTGGCAAGATTAACAAAGCCGTTTGCCGCCGCGCCCAAGGTATCAACTATATAGGGCGTGAGGAAAAAGCTTATAACTGCCGTAACCGAAATATTAATAACCGCAGTTACGATATTTATGAAGTTTTGCTTGTTTTGTGACAGCTCAAGCTGCACGATCTTTTTGAACATTAAATGGTCTTCTCTTCTTTCGCGGGGGTATTTTTGATTAGTTTATTTTCAGTTTGGTTTTTATCATTGAGATAAGATATGCACGCTCATCCTTGTTTAAAACGATAAGCGAAGTTAAAAGTACGCCTACCACGCAGAAAACAAAGCCCGCGGCTATAAGGGTAATCCAACTGTTACCCGCAATTACCATCTTTAATATAAAGCCCCATACACAAAGCACCAGGCTCGAGAGCACCGACGGTACTAAGGTATAATAAAATGTCGTCATTTTAAGCCCTAAATACTTAGCCGAGAACGGGATAACGAATACCATATTTTTAATAAAGCAACAAACCACACTAACGCCCGCTATCGCGTAGATTCCAAGGTTTGTAGTTTTAAGCATAAGCAAGGTTAAAGCCACACTGACAAGCCCTGTAACAATAGTTACAATAGAGTTTTGTTTAACCTTATTAACTACCGTAAACACATTGAAAAGCGGCTGCATACCTGTGAAAAACACACGTCCGAAAATAGTTATCGTCGATAAAATATAGAGCGTTCTTGCCTCTTGTGTCGGCTGCCATAAGGCATAAAACTCTTCGCCGTATACAAGTAAAAAGCCAAGCGGCAGAGAGCAAATTACCGAAATCATTTTCGAGGATTGCTTAACCGTTTTAACGATATTCTGTGCCTGATCTTTAGCATAATCTATTATTAAAGACGGAGTGAAAACATTAGCAATAGTTTCGTTAAGGGTGCTGACAAACACGGGCATGGTTTTAGCAACCGATAAAACACCCATCGCAGTATCCCCGACCGTAATATTGGCTACGAGCAAATCCAGACCGTTGGTTAAAATTGAGCCGAGTGAAGAAACGGTATTCCATACACCTGAAGACACCAGCGTCTTTATGGCTTTCCAAGAAAAGTTTCTGACATTTACGCGAAGCGAGGGGAATAAATGCCGTTTATAGAGCATGTTAAGGAGACATCCGATAAGACCTGAGACCAGCGTACCTACACCGACAAAGCTTACCGTAGGGCTGAAACTCATAAACAGACCGAATATTATTACAGCACGAAGAACCGCTGAAATAGCATTAGTTGCAGAATCGAGATACAGCCTGTTCTTCACATAGGGCGCAACACTCCACACCGTAACAACGGTGGAAACAACAAAGCTTGTAAAGAGAAGTGCGAAAAGTACTTTTACATCGCTTACGAGATGCTCAGGAATAACAAGAAAACTTTCGAGTTTCCATACACATACCGCGCCGATAATTCCCATAACAACGCCTAATACAAGGTCGCCGATGAACAATGAGGAATAATACTTTTCTACCTTATCGTGCTCATCTTTATAATAAGCCAACATTATAAAGCGACTACCCATAGAATTAAGCGCAGTTTTGGCTAACATACCGTAAGAAATAAAGTTGTTAGCAAGTGTTACAAAACCGTTAGCCTCAACGCCGAGCGTGCCTACAATATACGGGGAGAGAAAAAAACTTATAAGGGTAGTTACGAGCATATTAGCAATACCCGCTACGATATTTATTACGTTTTGCTTATTTCTTGACAATTCCAGATTTATTATACTTCTGAGCATAAATAAAACTAATCTTCTTTCTTTAATACTTCATCTAAGCAGACCCGCTCGAATGCTTCTAACTTACCGCCGCGCGTAGCGTTATAAACCGCAAAATTCGGTTGCTTGTCGGCAAATTTTCGGGCGGTCATATATGCGACTGTGCTCTCAACCACCCGCGGCAAATTAAGTCCCTGATTACTCGCTTTAGAGCCTTTGAAATAGTCCTGAACACCGTCATCCATTACGGGGATACCCTTTTCATTAAGGCTTATTGAATAATTGTGGTCAATACCGAGTAAATAAACCTCGCTAAAGCCCATATAAAAAGCCAACTGAATTGCGCCGTAGGTAACGGTGAAGCCTTGCCCCATATACTTATCTATCTTTCGGCTGAAATCAGCATCCTTAGGGTAATATTCCTTGTGCCTGAGCACAAAATAAGAAATATCGGTCTCGCCTTCAAATATATTCTTACAGTCTATCGGCATAAACTTTCGCCTCACCGATAGCTCTTTTATTTCCTTTTCGAATTTGCAAATCAGCTTGTAATCCTGATTCATATAATATGTAGGACGCCAATCTGTCTGGGAGAAAATTTCAAAAATACGGTTTGAACCGAAGGTTATTTCGCCCTTCAGTCGGTCTAAATCCCGGGCGGTAAGGCTGGGCCCTGTGCCGATAATGAAACAACGCTGACCTTTATGTATATTTTTGTATTTTTTTAATTCATTACAGATTGACCTGTTTTCAAAATACTGCTTTTGGGAAATTAAATAATCCTTAAAACCCATAATTAACCTCTTTTAAATTTTGATAATATTCTTATCGTCCCGATAAGCAGACGGTATCTTTTTCTTCTAAGGCACCACTTGACAAAACCCAACATTTCTTTACCAGGGTTCGAATTTTCAACAACCGAGTCTAATACCTGCGTATCGGATAAGTCGGCAAACTGAGCGGCTAACACTTTTGTGGATTTTTTCCTGTGTTTCGCCATTTTAACGAATATTAAATATATAAAGAACAATGACTGGTGGCTGCAGGCTTGCAGCTCTATATCATTTTCGGCTCTCTTTTTCTTCTCACGGTAAAAAAGAGCTATTCTTCTGCATTCAGTCGCTAAATCAAAGTTAGATAAAAGCTTTACGGTTATCGACTGCGGATTTACTATGTAATTATATATAACACTGTCATCTATATATATCTTGTTACATTTCTTTATAATATCGATATTAAAAATCTGGTCCTCATAGGGTTGCAGCTCTACCATAAATGTAAAACCGTTGTCACGAGCTACACTGCGTCTTAATATCTGCTTCCAGGCAAAGCCGTGAAGCGACAGTTTACCGTCAACATTACCGAACGCCTGCGGCAGAATATCATTTTTTATCTGCTCGCCCGTATAAAGGCCTGTATCATACGGAATAAGGCATTTTTCCGTACCGTTTGGAGTAACGGTGTTATAGGCGGTTATATACAGGTCTGCGTCGTGCTTTTTGATTATCTCTATCGCGCGGTCATACCCGCCCGGCTCTAAATAATCGTCCGAATCGCAGAAACCGATATAGTCGCCCGAGCACTTCTCAATACCGAGATTTCTCGCCCTGATATAGCCGATATTCTCCTTTAGGGTATATACCGTAAAACGCGGGTCGCGCCTAGCGTACTCGGCGCAAATCTCGCCGCATCTGTCATCCGACGCGTTATCAATGAGGAAAAACTCAAGCTCCTCGCTCTTCTGCGCCATCATAGAATCAAGCAGCCTCGGCAGATCCTGCTCGGCTCGGTAAACGGTTGTTATAATACTGACTTTCATAAAACAGTCCTCTGTGTTCTTTTATTTTATAATGCTCTTGAATATCTTTGAAATTTTAATTAAAGGATTAATGATAGCAAAATACAAATTCGTCTTTTTTACCTGCTTATATACAACTGTGCCTTTTAAAGCCTTAACAAAACCTTTATTTGCGTATTTTTTTAAAAATACATTCCTGTCTTTTGGTTTTACACAGGGGGTCTGCAGTTGCTTATTACCTTGTAAGGTTTCCGTGATTTCTCTTTTTTCGCAATAAAGTTCTTTCTCCGCCTCTTTTAAAAGGTCATGCCCTTTTTTAGTATTAACAAACGCAAGAGAAACATAAGGGATATTTGCGGCATCTTCCTTCAGGTCTTTTTTGTTTAAACCCCAAAAATCGCCCGCTGTAATATCGCCCACGCGACTAAGAGAGGTAAATGGACAGGTATAACAATTTTCTCTGTTTATATAACTCTTTGCATAGGCACTGTAAAACAAATCTCTTGCTTTATCTTTTCGGTAAACTGTCTTTCCCTTATTATATGCAACGGTTTTTTCCCCTTCGGGTCCTCTGAAAAGGATTTTATCATAGGGCTTTTTCCCCATAATTCCTTGCATATATTCGGTTAAATATTTTTGCGGAGGTACGCCGTGACAGATTAAATCGATAGTAATAAGCTTCTCGTAATCTTTACGTAAAAAGCTCTTTAGTCCCGCCGTCTGGCACGGGGTACCGACAAAAAGAACTTTTCTGTTCTGCCGCAGGAATTCTTTTATTTTACGGTAAGAATCCCTCACGTGAGCGTGAATATATTTACTGCCCTGGAATTCCCCTAATTTGTCGATATCCTCTGCATAGTCGAAAATCAGACAATTATTATCATATCGGGTGCCGAATACAACGCCGCCGTCATTAATTATTATTTTAGATAGAGTCGTTACAAGGCCTGCCGATGCGGAATTCCGAACCACATTTTCGTCCTTACTCCAAACCGCGTAACAGTCCATTACCGAATTAGTGCCGACAGGATGCAAAACAGGACACGCCTTGCTGCAAGCACCGCATTCTATGCATTTTTTAGTATTTATTACGGGCTGCAGCGCGCCTATAGCATCCTCTTCCATTTCGATTGCACCGTGGGGACAAATATTCGCACAGGCAAAGCAGCCTAAGCACTGTTCACTTTTACATAGTTTCATACTATTTTTTCCTTGTAATCTAACGCTGTTTTCAAAAAGTCCTTTGATTTTTCTATCATAGGCATAAGCTTTTCATAGACCATATCATAGTCAATATCGCGCTTCATATCCTCTACCGTGCTATTTTCGTTTGATAGCCTCTCGGGTATACCGCAGGCATTCAAAATGCTGTGCATACGCGAAGTTCCCGCACCTCTTTCTTTGGAAGTGTCGGCAAATACCAAAAATTTCTTTTTAAATATAATCGAAAAGGCTGTAGCGTGAAAAGAATTTGTGAACACATATTCCGCGTTTTCTATCAAAGAAACAAATTCCTTCGGTCCTGCATCATAACACTTTATGTTGCTGTATAGCATTTCACGCAAATTCATACTGACCACAACAATAGGTAGGCCTGTTTCCTGGCTTAATTTTTGTGCATATGCTCTCATTCCGGGTAAATCCCCGTGCACGGCATAAAAGAAAATATAAGGCTTTTTTATCTTGTTCTTGGGAGAAATTTTCTTCCATTCGTCCTGATCCAATAAAAACACCGGATCTACTACGTGCTCTACCTGCTGACCTGATATATCGGAAATAACCTCTACCACATTACTTTCGCGAACAGAAATTGCTTTGTAATCACGTAAATGCTTACAAAAATCTGCCTTTACATCCTCGTTAATATCCAACGCCCCTACGCTTGCTGCATAAGAAATGCGACTTCCCTTATTTTCAGCAAAATCAAGGATAAATGCGGGGTCGTAATTTCGGCAATAAGTGTTCCATATCTGATCGCTTCCGCAAACGTAATAATCGAAATCTAAATCAGCCTTTTTAAGTTCATCGTTGGAAAAATACGCTTTTTCGGTCATCGGTACCATTTCACTCAAAAAATTATCAAAGCGCTTTTTCCTGCGATGCAGACGACCGCTATACAGTAACGCTTGCAGATTTCTCGGGATATCCATAACCGAGTGGAAAGGATAAAATATCTTATAGCTCTCTTTTACGCGATATGTTCTGAAATCGATAGTCTTGGCATCGTAACCTATATTTCGCAGATAACGATTAAGGGCATACGCCTGCTCTAACGCACCATAATTATTTATCTTATGGATTGTAACGATTCCTACTTTTTTCATCAATTTCTCCTCCGAGATTTTTTATTTCGCCAATAAATCGGTATACTCTTTAAAACTCATAAGATTAAGGTCTTTTTCGCTGATGATAAGGTTCTCTTTTCCACCTATCTCCTGGAAAGGCCAGACGATGCCTATATCGGGGTCGTTATACATAATGCCCGAGTCACCCTCACCATAGAAAACCTCGGCACATTTATAGCTGACTACCGAGTCCTCAATAACTAAGTAGCCGTGGCCGAAATAGGGCGGAACTAAAAGGCAATTAGTGTTCTCTCCTGTTAAATGGAAGCCTCGCCACTGCCCGTAGGTCGGGGACTCAGGACGCAAATCGACTATAACGTCATACACGTGGCCACTGACGCAGCGAACTAATTTTGCCTGCTGTTTTACAAGCTGAAAATGTGTAGCGCGGATAACACCCTTTTTAGATATTGTATAAAAAACTTCCTTTAAATCGTGGTCGATACCATTAGCACGGAAGGTATCTACATTATAATCCTTAATAAGACCGCCGCGCTCATCCGTCGCGTAAAACGGTTTTATTAAATATGCGCCCTTTAAATCGAGCTCGGTAAAATCGAATTTTTGTATCATAAACTTCTCCTTAAATGGTTTTCAACCATTCCATAGTAAGGCGGGTGCCCTCGGCAAAGCCGACCTCTGCCTCATAACCGCAGTCCTCTTTTAGCGCGGTTATATCGAAAACTTTAAGCGGCATATTAACGCCCGTAAAGGGAACGTCACCGAAAACGGGAACGGCATCAGGAGACAAAGCGGCCTGCATTTCAAGGATAAATTCCTTTAAGGGGCGCGCGTTTCCGCTGCCTATCATATACTCACAAAAAGGCTTGCCGCGTTCGGCCACCAGATAGAAAGCTTTAGCCACATCGGTTATATAAACAAAATCATAATTTTGTGTTGCGGCGGTAAACTGCAGCGGCTCGCCGTTTATAATCTTGCGGATGGTGGTATTAACAAAGCGGGGAGATAATTCACCCACACCGTAGGCATTGGTAATCATCGGCCAGAGAAGGTCTATGCCGATATCCGCCGCTACCGCCTTGCACATACTGTGTGCAATATGCTTGCCCATACCGTAAATATAACCCATACCCGGGCGGTTTCCCTGCGCATGCACGGCAGCCTCAACCTCGTATTCCATAATACTGCCTGCGCAAACAAAACGGCTACAGCCCTTTTCCTTTGCAACCTTCAGACATTCTACGGTGCTAAGTGCATTTTTCATCTGCAAATTATAGTCTACCCTTTGGGGACCCGCCGAGCCCACCCAGGCGAAATGAATAAATGTATCATATACACCGACGGGTATTTTAGCGCTCAGTTCATCGCGGTTTAAAACATCGCACTGAAGGTATTTAAGACCCTGTGCAGGCTTTAGTCTATTTGGAGTCTCGCTGATATCGAGAGCCAAAACCTCTATGCCCTGTTTTAAAAAATAATCTACGGTATAGCTGCCGACAAAACCGTCAGCACCTGTGATAATTACCTTTTCCACTTAGAAAACCTCTTTGCTAAAGTATTCTTTTATCTGCTTGTCCATACATTCGCGAACATTTCCGCCCGATATCCAGCATTTGCTCCACTCGGTAACCTTGGCTATAGCCTCGTCTAAATCCCAACGGGGACGCCAGCCGAAGGTGCATTTAAGTTTTGAGCAATCAAGCTTTAAGAAATTAGCCTCGTGCGGTCCGCCGTCGTATTTGTTTTCCCAGACCATTCCCTCGCCCCAGTGCTTTACGAATAAATCGACCAAAGCGCCTGTCTGGAAGCAGTCGCGGTCATCGGGACCTACATTATAATAGCCTGCGAATTTATTATCCTCGTACTGGCGCGCCGCTATCATTAAATAGGCATAAAGCGGCTCTAAAACGTGCTGATACGGGCGTGTCGAGAAGGGATTTCTCACGATTATATTTTTCTTTTCTATCGCCGCGCGGATACAGTCGGGTATAATGCGGTCGTTTGCGAAGTCGCCGCCGCCGATAACGTTGCCTGCGCGCGCGGTGGAAACGGCAATTTTACCGTCACTAAAGAAGCTGTTTTTATAGCTGTGGGTAACCAGCTCAGAGCAGGATTTTGAGTTAGAATACGGGTCATAACCGTCGAGTTCTTCATTCTCGCGGTATCCCCACTCCCACTCCTTATTAAGATAAACCTTATCGGTTGTTACATTTAAAAATGAGCGAACACAGTCACTGTTTCTTACACACTCAAGGATATTGACAGTGCCCATAACATTAGTTTCATATGTATATGCGGGGTCCTTGTAGCTGTCTCTTACTATCGGCTGAGCCGCTAAATGCAGTACAATTTCGGGTTTCGCCTCGTCAAACGCCGCTTTAAGGGAATTATAGTCCCTGATGTCACCTATAATTGACTGAATATCCTTTTCAATTTCGGCTATTTCAAAAAGTGACGGAGAGGTCGGCGGGTTTAAGGAATAACCCGTAACAACGGCGCCCGCGTGTGACAATATTTTACATAGCCACGAGCCCTTAAAGCCTGTGTGACCCGTTACGAATACCCTTTTCCCCTTATAAAAGCTTAAATCAAATTCCATAAATTTTTACTCCCATAATTTCCAAGGTGCAGTGCCGTTATTCCAAAGCTTTTCTAATTTCTGCTTTTCTCTTAATGTATCCATACACTGCCAGAAACCCTTGTGAATATAACTGCCGAGCTGCCCCATTTTAACAAGTGCGTCCATCGGCTCTTTTTCGAAAACGGTACTGTCGCTCGGAATATAATCGAAAAGCTGCGGCTCAAATACCATATAACCGATGTTGATAAGGTCGCCGTCAAGGTCACTCTTTTCGCGAAATGCCTCAACGCTGCCGTCACTCGATAACTCCAAAACGCCCTTGTTCTGACCGAAATTGTAAACCGATATAGTACCCATCTTACCGCTTGCCTTATGGGTTTTCAGTAGTTCCTCTATATTAACATCGCCTACCGCGTCGCCATAGGTCAGCATAAAGGTTTCGTTACCTACATATTCCTGAATACGCTTTACTCTGCCGCCCGTTTGGGTGTTAAGGCCTGTGTCAACAACCGTTACCTTCCACGGCTCTGAATGCTTATTATGTACTATCATTTCATTACCGTTTGTGAAATCAAAGGTAATATCCGACGTATGAAGAAAATAATCGGCAAACCATTCCTTAATAACGTGCTGTCTGTAGCCTGCGCAGATAATGAACTCGTTAAATCCGTAATGGGAATATTCCTTCATAATATGCCAGAGAATGGGCATTCCGCCGATCTCTATCATCGGCTTAGGCTTGAACTGCGATTCCTCGGATATTCTCGTACCGAAACCGCCCGCTAAAATTACAACCTTCATATTATTCCACCTCATTTAATAAAGAGTCAAATAAATTTTCTACTACCTTTACGGTGTTTTCCTTTGAAAAGAATTTTCCGCGCTCGACAGCCTTCCCTTTATAGTATTCTAAGTTGCCGCCTGACAGGATTTCTCGCATACCCGCAAAAATACCCTCTTCGCTGTTCTCGGTTACTATGCCGTACTCGTCGCTGTCGCCGAGCAGCTCGTAGGCACCGCTGCAGCAGGTGCTTACAACGGGAGTACCGATTATAAGGCTTTCGGTAACGGCGGTACTAAAGCCCTCGCGGCGCGATGAGCAAACAAATAAATCCGCCTGTTTTACATACTTATACGGGTTTTCCTTAAAGCCTAATAAATGAAACGTATCCTTAACACCATAGTCCTCAATTAATCGGGTGAGTCTCTCCTCCTCGGTGCCTGTGCCGAGAACATAAATGTTATGCCTAAATCCCTCATCCA
Source organism: Acutalibacteraceae bacterium (assembly GCA_045603355.1). Taxonomy (GTDB): domain Bacteria; phylum Bacillota; class Clostridia; order Oscillospirales; family Acutalibacteraceae; genus SIG565. The sequence continues at coordinate 14,854 of JAZULY010000095.1, forward strand.
AAAGCCTTTTATGCACCTTTATCAGTCGGTCATAGCCCTTCTCATAGCGCAGTCTGCCTATAGATATAACGTTGATATTATCCGAAAAGCGTATATCCTCTACCGCCTCATCGGATAAAGCCAATATCTTTTCATCCTCATTGGTATTGTATAAAACGGTACAGGGGTGTTCTATTTTGGACAGCTGCAAAAAATCCTGCTTTACGGTTTCGGCTACGCATACCGTAGCATCAAAACTGCCGTAGCACTTTCTTGCTTCACCGAGTGACCTGAAGCTATGGGACAGTGCCCTTTCGCTTAACTGCTCTACGTGTATCCAACTAACCTTTTTTGTATCTTTGTAAGGACATCCCGCTATTATTCGGGCTGAAGGTCCCTCCAAATAGGATACCGCAATATCATACCTCTTTTTTACTATTTTGCGGTAAAGCGTTTCGGGGGAAAAGAGTTTAAACATCTTTGTATTACCCGGAAACTGCCGTTTAAAGCCTGCGATATACTCGATATCCTCATTTAAGAAGTTTCGGTTAACGCCCACATCGAAAAGGGTTTGAACAGTTACCTTATATTTAGTTTTATCAAGGTTATTTGCCAAATTAACGAGCACCCGTTCGGCACCGCCGCCGCCGAGACTCGGTATTAAAAACAAAACTGTTTTCATACTGTTTTTCCTTTACTTAGCCAAAGCTAATATTTTAAGTATCCTACAAAGAACTGATTACCCATCGAGTGTAAACCGTATATGAAGAAAATGAAATAACAAATAATGGTTATCCATTTAACTATTTTACGCTCCTCATAGGAACGTATACAGCTTATTTCGTATACGATAAATATTATGGTATACGGTGTAAAATACATGGCGAGTCGGTAGAAATATAACACCTTAGTAGCAAAGAACCAACACAGCAAGCTGATAAGCGACATATTAAATGAGAGGTTATACATCGGATTAGCTTTTATCTCTGCTATCTGCTCGTTTGTGAGGTCATTCGGGTTTATCGGGGTGTAGGATTTTATGCCCCTTTCCTTACGCGTTTGCGCATTATGATAAAGAAGCGACAGCATAATGGGAACGCCCGCAACAAAAACACGGAAAACATTAACGCTGCTGTTACCCTCACTTAGCATCTGACCGTAGTCTTCACCGTAAGAGGTGCCGTCAAGAATTTCTACAAGGGTATCACCTATACCTGTATTAAAGAAAACGTAAATAATAAGACAGGCGATGATAATGGCTGCTGTAGAGCCCGACCAAGGCTTTTTATCAACTATAAAGTATATCGGGATAAACAGCAGTGCCGAGCCGTGAACGGTAGAGGCGAGAAAAATAATTATCAAATAAGGGATGAATTTTTTCTCTATTAGCAGCTTAGGCAATAAAAAGAACAGTACCGCCGCTACTATAGCCTGTCTGAGACCGTTCATGGTATCTACATAACATCCCATAGCGATAAACAGGAATATACCGAAATCCATTTCGGGCGAATACTTGATTATAGCCCAGAAAAGACAACCTACCGTGATGAGCGACATTAAAAATAGAAACACCTGCGCGTCATCAGTAAAAAATTTTACTACCGACTGTAAAACTGCAAATCCCTTATCCTTTATGTCGGGGTCTGCCCAGAACTCGGATGTGAATATCACATTCGGGTCGTGAGCCATAAATCCGTGCCGATACGCGCGTGTATCAATATATCCGTGCCTGAGACCCGCGACGCATATCATTGTCACGCTCGTCAGAAACAGAACTACCTTTGATTTAGTTTTCTTTGCTACCCACATAAGGGCCATTATAACCGCCACAAATACTAATACGTGGCCCCAATTAAGACTTGCTTGCATTAAAATTCTCCTAAAATAAACCTTGCTGTTATCCTCTGCTTGATTTATGTATCATCATATACAGTTTCACAGGCATAATTCCCTTGATAACACCCATAACAAACTCTTTGACTACATATATATAATATCTTTTTGGTAATTTAAGCCTTTTTATACCGTCATAGGTTACATAGACGCCGTTCATACGGGATTTAAGAGTTCTGCGACCAAAGGCATTTCGGTCATCCCGCATTTTATAAAGCGGCTGCTGAATATTATAGCCTCTGTAGCCTGCGGCATAGAGGCGGTACCACAAATTACAGTCCTCATACCGCAGTGTCCTTTTATCGAGTGAGTAACCCTCTACCGCGAGATAAGCCTCGCGACGTATCATACACGGCGCGTGACAGTGAAAGGGCGCGTGATGGAAAAAGTCATTAATCTGCGGCACCTCAATAGCGGTGCCTTTGCCCCAGTCACCCGACTCATCAAAATAAATCATCGGCGAGCTGACTATAGCGTATTCGGGGTGATTATCGAGCAGTTCTACCTCTTTTTCGAATCGCTCGGGCAGAGATATATCGTCACCGTCCATACGGGCGATATATTCGCCTTTTGCAATCTCGAGGCAGTTATTCAGGGTCTTATTAAGACCTTCATTTTGTTCGTTTTTTATAAGAATAAACTTATCGGGATACATCTGCACGTACTTTTGTGCTACGGCATAGGTGTCATCAAACGAGCCGTCATCGCACATTATCATTTCCCAGTCGGTATATGTTTGGGCGAGTATCGACTCTATCGCCTCATCGAGAGTATCGGCGCAATTGTAAATCCCCATTATTATTGATATTCTTTTCATTTTATCTCCCGTTTTTCGGTATTATGATATTCCCGAATATATATTTTGCAGGCTGCGTGCTGTAGAACGTATATCAAATAAAGATAATTTTTCGCGGTCTATTTCTAAGTCCTTACCCGAACTTATAAATTCACAGATTTCATCCGCCCACTGTTCTGCGGTATTTTGCAAAGGGATGAACTTGCACTTTCCGCAATCGGACAACCGAGATACCGTGTCAGATACAAAGCAGTTAAGTCCCGCCGCTTGCGCTTCGGCAAGCGCCAAAGAGAGCCCCTCATATTTAGAGGGCAGTAAAAAGTAATCTGCCCGACTTAAATGCTCGTTTACATCGCTTCTGACGCCGAGGAAATTAATTTTATCCTCTAAAGAAAACTCCTTTACCTTCTCTTTAACCGCCTCTTCAAGTTCACCCGTTCCAATCCAATCTAACTCACAGTTCGGCAACCTCTCTGCTACAGCCTTCATAATATCGACTATGAAAAAAGGATTCTTAGGATCGGTAATTCTGCCCACTGTTATAAATTTGACCTTTTCTCCATTTTTCTCACGGGCAGACGAATATTTACTAAGGTTTATTCCGTTATACACTATTTTATAGGGTTGATTTTTGAAAAAATATTCACCGCATACGTCTGAACACGCCACACGCTGCGTAGCGAGTAGTTTAATCATAAATTTCATAAAACCGAGATATGCTTCTTTGGACAGGGCTTTAAGGGAATTACCGCCCTTCTTATTCGATGAGGTGTGGGCGTGGCATACCCTTATCTTTATTCCCGCTAATGCAGCTACAAGTAAATTTATACCGTTAAGCATATCCATATTAACATGTATTGCATCGAAAGGACCGTACTGCTTTAAATTTTTATAAAGAAGACTCGGCCACTTAAAGAGTTTTTTACCGTCCAAATCCGAAATATGCACGACACGGATACCGTTATTTATAACCTGCTCCTCCCAAATCTGAGGCACACCTTCGTCAAGCGCTAAAAAATATGTGATATCATATTTTTCTAAATCCCAACAACCCGAGAGATTTGCAAACAGTGTGTCTATTCCGTTTGCAGCCAAGCCGTGCAAAACTACTGCGACACGCGTTTTCACCTATATCCCACCTTACCTGTAAATGAGTTTTTTAATACATAACAATAGTACATAAATCAGTGCTGATGATTTATATTTTGCAGACAAGAAAAATATCTTCCAATGCACGGGCAGATATTTGTAATCTAATTTTTTATACGCATTTATATATCTTTTTGATGATATAATCTCTTTTATAAGGCTGATTTTTTTGGCTCCGCCAAAGTCCCCCGACACAATATTAAGACCGAGACCAATAAGACTTAAAGCTACTCGGTTATCGAGGGCATCGCGATAACTTTGCGGCAAATTGTTTTCTTCTATGTATGCGCTCATCTTATCAAACAGGGTTTGCCACTGTGAAAACAGCTTATCCTTGTAGGTTACAGTAACCGAGCCGTCGTTGGTTTTTGTATAATGGTAAAGGCATTTTTTGATGTATACCGCTTTTTTCACATAATAGAGAGCATACAAATTAAAAAGCGCGTCCTCTGTTCCGATTTCCTTTGTATCAACAAACCGAACATCGTTATTCAAAATATAGTCAGCTCGGTAGAGCTTATTCCAAACGGTCTCAAAGGCGTTTGCATAATCAGGATGTGCGAGTTCTTCATCTAAAAGCCCGCACAGTCTTCTGTGCAACTGATTTTTAACATCGTCTTCCCCGAAAACGGTACCGTCTTCCCAGAAGAAATGCTTTTCCCGAGAGTAGTCACCGAAATCCCGCACATATGACCAGAATACCAAATCGGCGCCGTTTTCCTCGGCGGCTTTTACAGCGAGACTGCAGGTGTCGGGTTCAATATGGTCATCACTATCAACAAAGGTCAGGTATTTACCGTGTACCGCCCGAAGTCCCGTATTTCTCGCGCCCGAAAGTCCTTGATTCTCCTGATCAATAACAACTATTCGCGAGTCCGCGTGGGCGTACTGCTCTAAAATATCTCGGCTGCCGTCCGGACTACCGTCATTCACGCATATAATTTCGATATTCTCATATGTCTGGTTAATTATACTGTCAAGACATTTTTTCAGATACTTTTCAACCTTGTAAACCGGCACTATAATGCTGATAAGCGGATTTTCCATCATCCGAACGCCCTCCTTTTCAAAGATTTTCTATAGTTTTTTGCACGACCTTTTGTTTATCGAAAACATTTTCCATATGCTCTCTGCCCTTAATTCCCATATCTCTTTTTTCACTAAATGATAACTCTGCAAAGCGTTTCATAGCGGCATACAGGCTATCACTATTCTGCTTTTCACAGAGATAACCGCTCACCCCGTCTATTACCGCTTCTTTGCAACCGTGAATATTACTCGTAATAACGGGACGGCCGACGGCGGCATTCTCAAGATTCGTATTTGCCATGCCCTCGTGCCAGGACGGCAGTACAAAACAGTGACACATCTCTATAAACGGACGAACATCATTTTGAAAGCCGTGATATTTAAGCCACCCTGCAGTCTCATAGTCTGCTATTATTTTACTGTACTTTTCTTCATCATAAAAACCGAGAACGTGCAATTCGCACTCTATACCGTCATCTACCAGACGCTGTGTGGCGCAGAACAGCTCATCAATGCCCTTTTCCTGCATTATTCTGCCTATAAAAAGGAATTTGACAGGTTTGTCGGCTGCGGGATAGGGCTTTACCTCGTACTGCTCGAGATTAACACCTGCACCGTTTAGCACACAGCATTTTTCCTCTTTTATGATTTTTTCACCGACAAGGATATTTTTGTTTTCGGTATTCTCAAAAAACACCACCCTTGCGCCGCGAAGGGATAGCTTGTACATAAGCGTAACAAGTGTTCTGATGGGGCCTTTTTTCTGGAAGGCAGTACCGAGTCCCGTAATATTCGCGGCATACGGGATGCGCAACAGTCTTGCCGCAAACGCTCCGTATACATTCGGCTTTATGGTGTATGTAATAACGCGGTCGGGCTTCTCGTTTTTGAGTATTTTGAAATATTTCAGAAAAAGAGAAAAATCGGTAACGGGATTTATACCTCGTCGGTCCATCGGTGTTTCTGTCAGGCGCACACCGAGCTTTTTAATTTCCTCTAATTTTTCATCAAAGGGTATCAGCGCTACGACCTCGTCACCGTTCTCTACTATTTTTGACATAAGTTCTTTACGGAAGAGATAAAGACCTGCTGAATTATTACCGATAAACAGTGTTTTATTAGCCATTTTATCCTCCGTTACTTGATTTTTACCGCAGGCACACCGACATATGTGCCGGCCTCGGTAATATCCTTTATTGCGACAGCACCGGCACCTAAATAGGCACCGGAGCAGATATTTACATCGTTAATAACAGCGGCACCCGCGCCAATCCAGGTGTGTTCGCCGACACTGACAGTGCCACAAAGATGCGCGCCCACCGCTATATGAACGTAATTTTCAATTTTGTTATCGTGGTCGACAGACGCGCAGGTATTAATAATAACACCGCGTGCTATAACCGTGTCTACACCTACAACTGCGCCTGCCATAACCACGCTTCCCTCTCCTATAACCGAGTTTTTGCCTATTACGGCGCTCGGATGAATAAGGGTTGCTATCTCTGCGCCGCCGTTTTTAAGCTCACACATTAATTTTTCGCGCACGGCAGCATTACCGACGGCAACAAAAAATTCTGCACTATCGGTAAATTTAATAAAATCAGACGTTTTGCCAAGAACCTCGAAGTCTGAGACCTTTTCGGATTTATCATCAAGAAAAGCTATCTTTTCGTACCTATTCAATTTTTCGGCGATATCGGCTACGGCTCTTCCGTGACCGCCGCCACCCAAAATCAATAAGACTTTTTTCACTGACTACCCTTCTTTATCTATGTATTGCAGGCTGCTCGACGGCAGGCTCCTTCGTGCCCTCAAACGGTTCCATTGTTTCACTCGTTGCCGAGGATATGCCTTTTTGACCAAAAACGGCACCGACGGTTTGAAGAATAATTTTGATATCCCCGAGGAAGGTGATATTGTTTACATACTCAACGTCCATATCAAAACGTTCTTCCCAGGAAAGGGCGTTTCTGCCGTTTGCCTGCGCAAGACCAGTAAGGCCGGGACGTACCTCGTGGCGGCGGCGCTGATGCTCGTTATAAAGCGGCAGATACCGCACAAGCAGCGGGCGCGGACCGACAATGGACATATCGCCCTTGAGAATGTTTATAAGCTCGGGCAACTCGTCAAGCGAGGTTGCTCGCAGGAATTTACCGTAACGCGTCAGTCGCACCTCGTCGGGTAGCAGGTTACCCTGCTCGTCGGTCTCGGTTGTCATGGTTCTGAACTTAATTAATCTGAATATTTTTTCATTTTTACCGGGTCGCAGCTGTGTAAAGAAGGGGTTGCCCTTCATTTGTACGGCGGTAAGCAGGATAAGGATAATCATTATCGGGGACAGTACCGATAATGCCAGCAGTGACAGCGTGAAATCAATAACACGCTTGAAAAATTTATTATACACTCTTATGTACCCCTAAAATCGAAATTTAAAAGCATTCCTTGACAGCTTTAATTACGCGCTGAATTTCATCATCTGTCATCTTGATATCAGACGGCAGGCAGAGTCCGCGTGCGAAGATGTCTTCATCGACAGAGCTCTCTGCGACAGAGATAAAGTCGTACCCTGCGAATACGGGTTGCATATGCATAGGCTTCCAGATAGGGCGGGATTCTATATTAAGCGAGTTAAGGTGATTTAAAATATCCATAGGGCTCACACCGCACCCTTTGTCAACCGTAAAACAGGACAGCCAGAAGTTCGGCACGCTGTCCTCTAAATAAGGATTCATAGTAATGGGAAGGTCACGGAACGCCTCTTTGTAGCAGTTGTAAATTTCTGCCTTGCGCTCGCGGTGCTCGTCTAAATGCAGAAGCTGACCGCGGCCAATACCTGCACAGACATTCGAAAGGCGGTAATTATAGCCTATCTCGTTATGCTCGTACCACGGCTTCGGCTCTCGCGACTGTGTTGCCCAGAAGAATGCCTTTTTACGGGTTTCGGCTGATTTCGTTATAAGCATACCGCCGCCCGATGTTGTAATAATTTTATTTCCGTTAAAGCTGATGGCTGAATATGTACCGAAGCTGCCGCACTGTTTACCCTTGTAGGTGGCTGAGAGTGCCTCGGCTGCGTCCTCAATAAGCACCGCACCGTGACGGTTGCAGATTTCTATGATTTCATCCATCTTAGCGGGTACGCCATAAAGATGCACAAGCATTACTGCATTAGCATTCGGATATTTTTCGAAAGCCTTCTCGAGCGCCGCAGGATCCATATTCCAGGTATCTGCCTCGCTGTCAATAAACACCTGACGCGCACCCTCATAAGAAATCGGATTGACCGTTGCGGAGAAGGTCATATCAGAGCAGAGCACTATATCGCCCTGTTTAATACCCGCGAGCTTTACCGCAAGATGCAGAGCCGATGTGCCGCTGCATAGCGACAATGTATGAAGCTGCTCACCCGTGTCACCCGTCAGATATTCTGCAATACTCTCCTCGAGCGCATCACAGTTGAAGCCGAGTGGTGCCAGCCAGTTTTTATCGAAAGCCTCGCGTACGTATTCAAGTTCTTCACCGTGCATGGTTGGTGTTGACAACCATATTCTTTTGTTTTCCATAATACCTGTCCTTTTACTCATAAAAATAAACACAAAAAACCATTAAAATTTTATCACATATATGTCGGTTTGTCAAATATTTATATATATATTAATATATACCGTGAAAATTATGTAAATTTTTGTAAAAAAATCAGGGTGTCCGGTCTCGCCGAACACCCCCGTTTAATACAGTTTTTCCGGTATTTCTTTGTAAACAATTTCTTTTAGCTTTTCGAAGTTTTCCTTAGTGTTTGCCGCTATTACACCGAAGGGGTGGCTTAGCGGCAGTGAAGTATAAAACATAAATTCTACATACCCGCCCGCCTCTTTTATTATAAGCGCTGCCGCGGCTACATCCCACGGGAAAAGGCGGATTTCAAAGTAGAGTTCGACCCTACCTGCGGCGAGCTGTGCCATCTCGAGCGCCGCCGAGCCGAGACGACGCATATCGTCACATTCTGCATAGACGCGCTCGATTATATTAAAGCAGGGCTTTGCCCATCTTTTGTCATAAAGGCTCATCGCAGAGCAGAGATGCGAATGGGCAAAATCGTTGTTTGATACCGTGATTTTCTCACCGTTTTTGTATGTCCCTTTGCCTTTTTCGGCATAGAACATTTCGTCCCGCTCGGGGTGGTAAACAACGCCGAGATACGGCTCTTTATTTTTAAGCAAAGCCACCGAAATTACGCTGAGTCCCAAATCTCTTATGAAGTTTGAGGTGCCGTCAATGGGGTCAATTACCCATATGTATTCGCTGTCGGTCTCGCTCTGCTCACCCTCTTCGCCAAGCACCTGACTGTCGGGTAAAAGTTCGGTAAGCCTCGCGGTCAAAAACTCTTGTACCGCAATATCGGCAGAGGTAACGTAATTTGACACATTCCCCTTCTGCTCAATATTTATATTTCTGTCCTTAATAATTTTCGCCGCTTCGCGCACGAATTGTATAACCTTTTCTGTCATTTTATTCCCGTCCTAAAAATTTTTGTATATCCTCTTGTGTTGCGAGGTCTTCTTTCTCTGCCGTTGCGGCGCCTGCGGCCGTGCCGAGGGTTAAAGCGAAACCGTAATCCCTCTCCACACCTACAATAAAGCCTGCAACCATAGAGTCACCCGCGCCGACGGGGTTTACCGCCTTAATTTTAAAGGCTTCTTTGCGGAGAATAGCGCCGTTTTCATCGAGCAGCAGCGCACCCTTGTCCCCTAATGAGACCAAAACATTCCGAGCGCCCTTATTTTTTAACTGCCACGCGGCGGATATAATATCTTCATCCGTTTTAAGGGGTTTATCTGCCAATTCTTCGAGCTCGGGCAAATTCGGTTTTATTAAAAACGGCTTATAATGCAGTGCTGATAGCAACGCGTCCCCCGTAGTATCGAGAACTACCCGTATATCCCTGTCTGTCAATTTTGAGAGTATGATTTCATATATATTACTAGGCGCGCCGCGCGGTATACTGCCCGATAAAACTAAAGTGTCCCCATCGGTAATTTGTTCGAGTTTTATGAGCAAATCCCCTATATTTTTATCGGTCACTGTGGGGCCTGCGGCGTTAATTTCGGTGGCTGAGTCACCCTTTAGTTTTACATTGATTCTCGTGTTATCGTCTATTACAGTAAAGTCTGTTTTAATGCCCTTCTGTTTCAGAAAACTCTCGAGCGCAGAGCCCGTAAATCCGCCGATAAAGCCGAGTGCGACGCTCTGTCTCCCGAGAGCCTTTAGCACACGCGATACGTTTACACCCTTGCCGCCGAAAAATATTTTTTCACGGGTACTACGGTGAGTTTCACCCACACTTATATTGTCAGCCTGCATAACCAGGTCGAGCGCAGGATTAAGAGTTAGAGTATATATCAATTATATCACCGCCTTTTTGATTAATATATTATATTTTTGCAGATATATCAAGCGTTTATTTTAATTGACATAATTGTTTTAAGGGGTTATAATTAATTATATTTTTATTTAGGGGATATCAGAGTGATTTATAGCAGCATTAAAAAATTAGTATCATACGGTCTCGAAAAAGGCTTTTTCGAACGCCAGGACACGGTTTATATCACCAACCGTATTATCGATGCGCTGGGTCTTGATGAATTTGAGGATAACGGCAAAGAGTACAGTGATGTTGATATTGAGTCGACCCTCGGCGAAATTCTCGACTATGCGGTAGAGAAAGGCATTATAGAGGACAGTATCGTTTACCGCGACCTTTTTGATACGCGCATTATGGGTCTTATGATACCGCGCCCGAGCGAGGTTACTAAGAAATTTTACGAATTGTATGAAGCCAACCCTGTCGATGCGACCGATTATTTTTACCGCCTCAGCTGCGACTCTGATTATATCCGCCGCTACCGCATAAAAAAGGATTTAAAATGGCTGACCGAGACCGAATACGGTGAACTTGAAATTACAGTTAATCTCTCGAAACCCGAAAAGGACCCAAAAGCCATCGCAGCCGCTAAGGCAGCGCCGCAGGCAGGTTATCCGAAATGCCTGCTTTGTAAGGAAAACGAGGGGTATGCAGGCAGAGTCAACTCCCCTGCCAGACAAAACCACAGAATCATCCCCGTTACCATTAACTCGCAACCGTGGATGTTCCAGTATTCCCCCTATGTTTATTACAACGAGCACTGCATCGTGTTTAACTCTTTACACACACCCATGCAGATAAATAACGATACCTTCGTAAAACTTTTCGATTTCGTTAAGCTTTTCCCGCATTACTTTGTGGGCTCGAATGCCGATCTGCCGATCGTCGGCGGGTCAATTTTAAGTCACGACCATTTTCAGGGCGGTCACCACACCTTTGCTATGGCTAAAGCCCCTATAGAGCACAGCGTTAATTTTGAGGGCTACGAGGATATCGAGGCAGGTATCGTTAAATGGCCGATGTCGGTAATTCGTCTGCGCGCCGATAATACCGAGCGTATTATAGAGCTCGCGCGCAAGATTTTAGCCGCTTGGCGTGGCTACACCGATGAGGATGCTTTTATATTCGCAGAAACAGACGGTGAGCCACACAACACCATCACCCCCATCGCCCGCAAAAACGGGGATAAATTCGAGCTTGATTTGGTGCTGAGAAATAATATCACGACCGACGAGCATCCTTTAGGTGTATATCATCCCCACGCAGAGCTTCATAACATAAAGAAGGAAAATATCGGTCTTATCGAGGTTATGGGTCTGGCGGTTCTGCCCGCAAGGCTGAAAACCGAAATTGCAGGGCTGTGCGACGCTATCGTAAACGGTAAGGATATCTGCGCCGACGAGACTCTCTGCAAACACACCGAATGGGTAAAAGAATTTACGGCAAAATATGATGATATTAATAAAGACAATGTCGAAGATATCGTGAAACGCGAAATCGGTATTGTTTTCTCCAAGGTACTTGAGCACGCGGGTGTTTACAAACGCGACGCGAAAGGCATCGCCGCATTCAAGAAATTCATCGCTTCGGTAAAATAGATAAAAATAAAAACGGCACTCGAAAGAGTGCCGTTTTTGATTATGTAGCTTACTGCTGAACCTTTGAATTGTAGTCTGCAGCTAAGAGGTTCATAGCCTTGCACAGCTTGTGAACATATACAAGCGGGCCAACGCCGATTAATGAACCGAGAATGCACCAACCCCAGTAAGAGCCTGCGCCGAAGCTGTAGGAAATACCGCGAGCGGAGAGCTCGTTACCGATTCTTGCAGAAATTCTGTGGTACCAAACGATGGGTGCGATACCAAGGGTAAGCCAAGAGAAGATAAAGAAAAGCAAGCAGTAATGCATTGTCTTCTTACCGTCCTTGCCGCCTACGATAACGTTGATATCCTCAGAAATACCCGAGAACATAACGATACTGTAGATACCGAAAGTAACGATGGTCAAAAGAATGAACTTGAGTAAACCGCGATTTGTTTTCATTTATGAATACCTCCTCAAAAATGGTATTTTAATTATACCTTATTTCGACAAATTTTGCAACTGTACAATTTAATAAAAAAAACACTTGATTTTTGTGACTCTCGTATGTATAATATATGGGTGTCAATAAAACACGGAGATGTCGCCTAGTCCGGTCGAGGGCGCACGATTGGAAATCGTGTAACGGTTAACAGCTGTTCGAGAGTTCGAATCTCTCCATCCCCGCCAAAATCGGCAGGTTTCGATAGAAGCCTTTCGATTTTACTTTTTACCTCTTCACTCTTCACTTTTCACTATTCTCTTACTGTCGATTTTGGCGGAAGTAATAAGTAATAGTGAATAGTGAAGAAGTACAAGGAGTCCGCTACGCGGACGAATTATAAATTATACGTAGAAATTCAAAAAATCAAGCAGCGCAGAGTATCTCTCCTAAATAAAAACATTTCACACAACTGCTCCTACCGCATTTGCTATTCTATCACTTTTATGGTAAAATAATCCTTGGGAGGCGATAGTTATGAATAAACGCCGATTAATAAAAGCTACACTAATTTGCGCTGCGGCTGTAGCTCTATGCGCTATAGCGCTGTTTTTGCTCGTTTGGAACGGCATAATTTTACTTAATAACCCGTCACGCGAGAAGTACCCCGTAAGAGGTGTTGACGTTTCCTCCTACCAAGGCGAAATCGACTGGGGCACTCTGGCTGCAGAGAACATTTCCTTCGCATTTATTAAAGCTACCGAGGGCAGTTCATTTGTTGACCAAAATTTCGCGTACAATTACTCCTGTGCCCGAAAAACCGAGCTTGCTGTCGGGGCATACCATTTTTTCAGTTTCGATAGCTCGGGCACTACGCAGGCAGAAAACTTTATAAATACGGTAGAACCGTTTGACGGAATGCTACCGCCCGTTATCGACCTTGAATTTTACGGCGATAAAGAAAAAAATCCGCCTGCCAGAGCAGATGTAGAGACCGAACTTGGGGTTATGCTCACAAAACTCGAGGAACACTACGGTATGAAGCCTATTATCTACGCTACCGAAATTTCATATGATATGTATTTATCGGGCGGATACGATGAATACGACATCTGGATACGCGACGTAATCACCAAGCCGACAATGAGCGACGGCAGAAAATGGACCTTCTGGCAATATACCAACCGCGAAAGGCTGGGCGGATACAACGGCGAAGAAAGATTCATTGATATGAATGTCTTCTACGGCAGCCAAGACGAATTTAAAAACTACATTTCAAACAATTAACCCCCCTTTTTAACACTTCCCACTCCCCATCATAAAATATAAGGGAGGCGAGTGTATGCGAGAGATACCTTATAACAGGCAGGCTGCCGTTACATATGCTTTTCGGTGGGCGCTCGGCAGAAATCCCGCTTACTACGATTTCGAAAACTTAGGCGGTGACTGCACCAATTTTACGTCACAATGCATTTATGCCGGCGCTAAGGTAATGAACTTCACCCCCGTTTTAGGGTGGTACTACCGTTCATCGTCTGACCGCACACCGTCCTGGACGGGAGTCGAGTATCTTTATAATTTTTTAATAGGCAACCGCTCTGTCGGCCCATATGCGCGCGAGGTATCGCAAAATGAGGTACTGCCGGGAGATATTGTGCAGCTCGGCACAATGGGTGGCGACTTTTACCACTCGCCCGTTATTACCGCCGTAACACCGACGATTCTGGTAGCGGCGCACACCTTTGATGCGCTTAACAGACCGCTGTCGACCTATATCTATGAAACCGCACGCTTTCTACATATAGAGGGCATACGAACATGGTAACATTAAAAAAGCACCCTAAGTGGGTGCTTTTTTAATGTTTAATTTGTTCTGTCGTGCTGTCTATTGCCCAGAAGGAATAGTTATTTTCATATGCATAATCGATTATTTTCTGGAGTGAATCGGCGGTTGTTCCCTTTGCAGAGGAATCGTGCATAAGCACCACATTAGAGCGGTTTTTGCGCAGTGACGATATTACATTATTAGCAATTTTGTCAGCCGATAAAGTACCCGACGCGTCACCGCTGTCTACATTCCAGTCAAAATAAGTCCAACCCCATTCAGGCATTTTTTGCTTGAGTCGCCCCATAATGCCTCGGCAGTACCTATTAGAAACAGTATTCGAACTGCCGCCCGGGAAACGCATAATATTTGCGCTATATCCCGTATCATTTAAAAGTTTTGCATAAAGCTGATTGACGTTATACATAAACGCCTCCTCGCTTGCATAAATCACTGAATAATCGTGCGAGTAGCCGTGAATTCCGATGGTATGCCCTTCGTTAATAATACGATTTATTACAGGTAACTTATCGGCAGAATAATCAATAATAAAGAATGTCGCTTTGATATCGTTTTTCTTTAATATATCCAAAATTTCTACCGTAACATCGGTGCTCGGTCCGTCATCGAAGGTAAGGTATATGCGGTTATTTTTAGCCTCCTCAGGGTCCTGAACAATTACTGCACGGGTAACGACAGCCACATTTCCCGCAGCGTCCGTTACTTGGTAGCGCACACTATATGAACCCGGTTTTGCGGTATCCACATCGCCCGTTATTACGATATCTGCCGTGATATTGCCGTCAAGGTCGTCTATCGCGGTAGCCCCTGCCTCCTCGTATTTTCCGTTCAGCGTTACCGTTACGGTATTCTTACCTTTCAGCGTCAGAACGGGAGAAACAAGGTCTTTAAGCGTAATCGAGCGTACCGCAGTTTGATTATTGCCCGAAGAATCGGTTACAGTATAGATAACCTCGTATTTTTCATCGTTTATTCGTTTTTTGGTTATTTCTATATTATTTGTTATATCGCCATCGTAATTATCGGTAGCCACAGCGCCTGCTTCTTTATAATATTTCATTGAAGAAACGGTAACGCTGCCCTCCCCCGACAGCGCTATTGTGGGGGAAAGCTCGTCCACAACCTGAATTCGTCGGGTCGCACGGTATGTCCTACCCTTTCTCTCTACTGAATATGTAACCTCGTATTCGCCGAGGGTATTACCGTCAACGGCGCCTTTTACCTTTACCTTATCCGTAATATCCTGCTTGCCCAAATATGCGGTGTAACCCTCCTCGGTATACTCACTGTATACCGGAACTGTAAGAATGTGTCTGCCGTTCAGCACTATTCTCGGCTCGATTATAGCCGAAGTAAGCGCCGTAGCAACAATGACCGCAGAAAATGAAAAAAATATGGTCAGCATAAGTGCTCTGTGCGAAATTTTCTTACAAAGAAATACCACCAATGCTATTACGGAGATAACAACTGCCGCTAATAGCAGCATTAATTTAATTCCCATTTCCCCACTCCGTATTTAGTAATTACTCGATATTTGTAACTTCAAAGCCTATTTCTGTAACAGCATCGGACAGCACTTCGTCTGATAACTCCGCACCCTCGACTACTGCCTTTTTATCCTCGAGGCTAACCTGCACACTTTTTACTCCTGCTGTGTCCGCCAAAGCCTTTTCGACCGATGCTACACAGTGCATACAAGCCATACCCTCAATATAAATTGTTTTAATCATTTTTAAGTGCTCCTTTCAGTCTTAAGGCATTGGTTACAACACAAACGGAGCTCAGCGACATAGCCGCCGCGCCGAGCATAGGGCTCAGCACAATGCCGAAAGTGCTCAGCACACCCGCAGCAACGGGTATACCTATAATGTTGTAGAAAAATGCCCAGAAGAGATTTATTTTAATGTTTTTAATTACTTTTTTGCTAAGCTGTATCGCGCGGGATACATCCTTTAGGTCACTCTTAACGAGAATTATATCGGCAGAGGATAGCGCCACATCGGTACCCGCACCGATGGCTATACCGACGTCTGCCGCCGTGAGCGCGGGGGCATCGTTAATACCGTCACCCACCAAAGCAACCGTTTTACCTGCGGCCTGAAGGCCTCGCACGTGTTTTTCCTTATCCTGAGGCAGAACCTCGGCGAAAACATTTTCGATGCCGACACTCATTCCCACGCTCTCGGCGGTGAATTTATTATCGCCCGTTATCATATAAACGTCGATACCCATATTTTTCAGCGTGTTTACCGCGTCGGCGCTTGTATCCTTTATTGTATCGGCAACCGTAATAATGCCGAGTATATCCTTTTCATCAAAGAAGATTATCGGCGTAGCGCCACCCTTAGCGGCAGTATCAAGATATTCCTTCTCCCCGCTTACGTCAATTCCCATATGACGCGCAAGCGCCTCGTTACCCGAGAAATACTTTTTGCCGTCTATTTCACACGAAATGCCCATACCGGGCAGCGTAGTAACGTTGCTGACCGCGAGTTTCTTCGCGTTTTTACTACCCGCATACTCGCAAACAGCCGCCGCTATAGGATGCTCTGACACCGCCTCAATACTGTAGGCGAGGCTCAAAAATTCATCGGTTTCTATATCGGTTTTAATATCCCGTACCGACAATTTACCGCTGGTTATAGTACCTGTTTTATCGAGCACTACGGCGTCAATTTTATGCGCCGTTTCGAGTGCCTCGGCGTGTCGCACGAGTATACCGTGTTTAGCTCCCGTACCCGTACCGACCATTACGGCAACGGGGGTTGCAAGTCCCAACGCACAAGGGCAGGAAATTACAAGCACAGAAATAGCATAGGTAAGAGCTGAAACCCAGTCACTTATCAGTGACCAGATAATAAATGTTAATAGCGCTATACCCATAACCGTCGGTACGAAAATACCGCTTATCTTATCGGCAAGACGGGCTATGGGGGCTTTGCTTGCCGCCGCCTCTTCTACTAAACGGATAATCTCAGAAAGAGTAGTATCCTCGCCCGTTTTGTCAGCCTTAAATTCGATATATCCGCTTTTAATTACCGTACCCGAAACAACAGTATCGCCGATACCCTTTTCTACGGGGATACTCTCGCCCGTAATGGCACTCTCGTCCATCACCGCGTTACCGCTTACTATAACACCATCTGCCGCTATATGCTCGCCTGCTTTTACAGCGATTATATCTCCCTTTAGCAGATACGCCACCTCAACCGTTTCACTCACGCCATTTTTTATAACCGTTACGGTATCGGGGCGCAGTTTCATCAGTTGCTCAATAGCATCCCCCGCTCTTGCCTTGGCCTTGGCCTCAAAAAACTTACCCAAGGTAATAAGGGCGAGTATCATAGCTGCCGACTCGAAATACAAATCTATATGGGCATTACTGTTAACGTAAATAAAAACGGCATAAACTCCGTAAATAAACGCCGCCGATGAGCCTACTGCTATCAGGGTATCCATATTAGGCGCGCCGATAAATAAATTTTTATATCCGCGTTTGAAGTAAACGAAATTTACGGCAATAATCGGTAATGTCAGTATCAGCTGAGTTATGGCATTTACAAGATGGTTATTAAATACCTGCGGCAGCGCATAACCGAACATATGCTGCATTGACAAATACATAAGCGGCACTAAAAACAGGAAAGACACTATAAGCCGTATTTTAAAGTTACGGTATATGCCCGCATTATCATCCTCTCTTTTTGCCGACGGGATATAATCTGCCGCGCCGAAGCCCGCCTTTTCTACGGCGGCGATAATTTTATCACCCGATACTGCCGATTCATCAAAATCGACCACCATCGAGTTTGCGAGCAGATTAACGTCTGCTTTTTCAACACCCGCGAGATTATTAACAACCCGTTCCACGCGCGCCGAGCAGGCACTGCAGGACATACCCGTCACAGAAAATCTTTTTCTCATTAAACTACCTTTCCTTCACAGTAATCATCGTGTGCGGCGGTGATTATAACATCAACTATCTTACCGCCGAGGTCCCAGTCCGAGCAAACCTTTACATAGGTATAATTGCCCGTATAACCCGAATATATATTATTATCTTTGGTTTCAAAGAGCACCTTCGTCTTTTTACCCACCTGAGCGGACAAGAACTGCCGCTCACTCTCGCGAGACAAAGCTATCATCTCACGGCTTCGTCTTTCCTTTTCTGCCCTTGTTACTTGATTCGGCAGTCCGTATGCCACGGTACCTGCACGGCGCGAATAGGCAAACACGTGGGTCTTGGCAAAACCGACGCGGCGCGCGAAGGCGAGATTCTCCTGAAACTCTGTTTCATCCTCTCCTGCAAAGCCAACCATAATATCGGTGGTAATGGCGGCATCAGGGAAAATGCCCCTTATGCGCGTTACGAGATCCATATAATATTCACTGTCATAATGTCTGTTCATTCGGTGCAGCGTTTTATCGCAGCCCGACTGGAGAGATAGATGAAACTGCTCGCAGAATTTATCCACTCGCGATAATCTACCAAGCATTTCGTCACTCATATGGTCGGGCTCGAGTGAGCCGAGCCTTACACGCTCAATTCCATCCACCGCCGCTACCGCCTCTACCGCGTCGCAGAGGTTAAGACCCGTATCCTTACCGAAGGAGGTAAGATTTATACCAACGAGTACGACCTCGCGAAAACCCGACGCAGACAGACGCTCTGCCTCCTGCTTTATATCCTCTATCGGCTTTGAACGGATAACACCGCGAGCCGTCGGGATTATGCAATAGGTACAGTAACGCTCACACCCGTCCTGAATTTTCATAAAGGCGCGGGTATGTGCAGAAAAATTCTTAATACTCGGCGTTGTGAATTTTTCATCACGCTTATGCTCGCCTATATGAACTATGCGCTCGCCGTTTTCCAAAAATTTCAGTACGAGTTGAGGTAACTCCTCGGGGGCGGTGTTACCCGCTACGATGTCGGCATCGAGTAATTCTGCCGCCTCGTCAGGAAAAGCCTGCGGCATACAACCCGCAAGAACTACTACCGCTCTCGGGTACTTCTTCCTTGCGCGGCGGAGCATCTGACGGGTTTTGCGGTCACTCTCTGCCGTCACTGTGCAGGAATTGATAACAAAAACATCAACCTCGGCACTCGCTTCTACATATGTAAAACCGTGCAGGGCAAACTGCTCTGCCATACATTCGGTTTCGTATTGATTAACCTTGCAGCCAAGGGTGTAAAAAGATATATTCATAAAGCATCTCCTGTTCCTTGTAATTATAAAACAAACCTCACAATAATTCAACAAAAGTTGCTATTAATTAATTATTTTGTAACCTTTTTGAATTGTCCCGATTTTAGGACACTGAAAATTTTATAATAAAAAATGTAAAAAAGATGTTGACAAATTAAAAAACATCAATTATAATGAAAATACAGAAATCGAACAAATGTTCGGCAAGGAGAAATTACTATGAATTTAGGCGCGGTTTTACAAACTTTACTCGAATGTGCAGCGGTTGGATTTATTATCTGGGGCATATTCAATGAACAGAAATTAATTAATTTTGAGGATAAAATTAAGGCGGCTATTCGCCGCCGTTCCCTAAAGGTGGTAGACACTAAGTCCTCATATAATAAACACTGCGCATAAGATATGCGCATAATTCCGCCATTCTTTAATTTCACATAAAAGTGAAGCATCCGACAGTGTATTTTACCTGTCGGATGCTTCGCGTTTATTATAATGAATTTTTCATAGCCGATAGTTTATCGATACAGCTTACACATACCATATGACCCTTCATCTTGATAAGGTCCTCTGCCTCGCCGCAGAATATGCAGGAGGGCTGATACTTTTTCAAAATGATTTTATCGTCATCGGTAAAAATTTCAAAACAGTCAACATCGTTTTCAACCGCAAACTGTTTTCTGAGCTCCATCGGTATTACAACCCGTCCGTTTTTGTCTACCGGTCTTATCATTCCTGTCGATTTCATACGCTATGCCTCCTTGTTTTGTTTAGGAAAGTATACCATATTTTACATAAAATGTCAAACTATCGGTCGATTATCATTTTACCCTTTAGCGGTTTTCCTTGTTGTTTAGCATAATTTATCATCGATTTTGTTCCTTTGCTCTTTCCGTCCCAAAAACAAATAACATAATCCCCCGACCTTGCCATTTTCTCATTTCTTATCGGTCCGGCACTCCTGCCATACTTATCCCACTCAGCATCATATCGCTCGATTTTAAATCCGTTATCACGCGCATATCTTTCGCCGAGCAGGTCAGCACCTTGGCATCCGCCAGAAATAAAAATCAGAGTATATTCATTTCTGATTTTGCTGATACAAAAATCTATGTATTCTTTTGCCTCGTTATAATTATGGTAACCCTACACCCTGCTACCACTACTCTTTTTATCATAAAACAACACCCGTATTGCATATTTTTATATATGATATGACAAACTGTCATAGTTGTTAAGCGAAAAAATGACATACTGTCATATGGGTGATATTATGACAACAAATTTGAGGAAATTACGCAAAAACAAAGGAATGACTCAAATCGCCGTGCAAATGGCAACGCGTATTGAGCAGGCGTTGCTCTCAAAATTTGAAAACGGTGAGAGAGTTCCACCGACCGAAACACTTATGACTCTTGCTGACTTTTATAACGTCAGTATGGATTATATTATGTGTCGCACCGATAATCCGCAGGTCAACAAATAATAAATTATCAGATTGTATTTTATTAGCGTTAAACTGCCGCAGGCAATATCACTTGTCGTAAGACAAATACCACTGCGAAGCAATAAAACTGCCCAAGTGTCCTTTAACACTTGGGCAATAAATTTGTCTTTATGGCTCCCGCTCTGCCGTAATGCGCTAATGATAACCTGCTTTATGGCAGGTGGGTGTCTCGTGCACGGCTTCGCGCTCCCTTCTTCCGTTATAACAACGGGTATACCGGCTATAACGGGAGGTCTGCAAGCCCACCGTACTATCCTGACCCCGATAAATAGCTTGTAGGGTTATAATAGAACAGTCCGCGAACAGAGCAGGATGTTTATATTATGTTTTAATTTTTGGTTTATATACTACTGCTCTTCGATTTCAAAAGCATTCTGCAGTCGGTCGATAAACGCGTCGGCTATCATCTCATATTCTTCATCATCTTCGATTTCGCTGAAGAACTCTTCGCCGTCCTCTTCGTCAACCTTTACGATAACCAGCTCGCCGCTGTCATCAAGCAGTGCCTGCGGGTCCTCGTGAATGGGCAGCAGCGCCATGTAACGCGCATCATCATTCTCAATTACATCGAGAACCTCGAAGGTATATTCGTTGCCCTCGTCGTCACTGAGATTTATAATATCGGGATTGTAATCGTCATTTATAATGTTTTCGCTCATTTTTTCGTCTCCTTTATAAAGTTCCATCCTTTTTATTTTAAAATATTTTTTGCCGTTAGTCAATAGAAATGCGTGCTGTTTTCACCTATTTTATGAAATTTTGTTGAAATTGCCGATTTTATAACTTTTACACAAATTTTATTAACTTTTGTATTGACAAATAGGTGATATTGTGCTATATTATAATCAAAGAAAAACAAGAAAGGACTGATACCGATGAACAAGGAAGCCAAACCGCATCGTATTGGTGTGAAAATTAAATA
The DNA here is from genome assembly GCA_045603355.1 of Acutalibacteraceae bacterium. Classification (GTDB taxonomy): domain Bacteria; phylum Bacillota; class Clostridia; order Oscillospirales; family Acutalibacteraceae; genus SIG565. The sequence goes on from JAZULY010000095.1 coordinate 36,627, forward strand.
AGAAAGTGGTGAGTCCGAAGTACAGTTCAGCCCTTTAACAGACAAACAAAATTTTAATGAATGGTGAGTCCGATGGTTTAAAAATTCTTTTTGAACAAAATACGACAAAAAACCATAAAACGAATTTGGTGCAGACCAATGATATAGATAAATGTAAACTCATAATTCTGAGTTAATAAAAATGAAACAAGGCAGGGAGACGGTAGTCTTCCTGTTTTGTTTTTTAAATTATTTGTACTTTTTGTAAAAATGTGT
>JAZULY010000096.1:0-7512 GCA_045603355.1 Acutalibacteraceae bacterium
CCCTGTGGCGTGTGCCGCCAGGTGCTTCGCGAATTTTGCGATGAAAAGATATTCCGCGTATATTTGACAGACGGTGCCAAACTGTTTTGTTACACATTAGAGGAATTGCTTCCACTTTCCTTCGGACCGGAGAATTTGTAAGGGGGATTTGGCTATGAGAATGTATGATATCATCCAGAAAAAGAGAGACGGCAACGAACTGACAAAAGAAGAGATTGCATTCCTGATTCAGGGTTATGTGGACGGAAGTATTCCGGATTACCAGATGGCGGCTTTTCTTATGGCAGTTTATTATAAGGGAATGACTGAGAGTGAAACACATTTTATGACCATGGAAGTGGCACATAGCGGCGATATGGTGGATTTATCCGCAATTGAAGGCATTAAAGTAGATAAACATTCCACCGGGGGTGTGGGGGATAAAACCACCCTTATCGTAGCGCCCACAGTAGCGGTAATGGGCGGTGTTGTTGCAAAAATGTCGGGCAGGGGACTCGGTCACACGGGCGGCACGGTAGATAAGCTCGAATCCATACCGGGTTATAAAACCACCCTCACATCCGAGGAATTTACCCGTCAGGTAAAGGATATCGGTATTTCGGTTATCGGGCAGAGTGGAAATTTAGCGCCTGCCGACAAAAAGCTTTATGCCCTGCGCGACGTTACCGCAACGGTTAACAGTATACCGCTTATCGCGTCAAGTATTATGAGCAAAAAGTTAGCCGCAGGCACCGATGTAATCGTGCTTGATGTTAAGGTCGGCTCGGGCGCGTTTATGAAGAGTCTGGAGCAAGCACGTGAACTTGCAAACTGTATGGTTGATATCGGTACCGACTGCGGCAAAAAGACGGCTGCTGTTATTACAAATATGGATATTCCGCTCGGCAGAAATATCGGCAACGCCTTAGAAATTAAAGAGGCAATATCGGTTTTAAAAGGGGATACCGACAGCGATTTAGCCACCGTCAGCATAGCGCTTGCCGCTAATATGGTAAGCCTTCTAAAGGGTATAAGTATAACCGAAGCCGAAAAAATGGTAACAGAAACGCTGAAGGGAGGCCGAGCATACGAAAAGTTTTTAGAGTGGATATCCGCGCAGGGCGGGGACATATCGGTCTTCGATAATCTCGAAACCTTCGGCAAAGCGGAGTATTCATGCGATATTACCGCTGAGCGCGACGGTTATATACTAAAAATGGATGCCGAAACGTTAGGCAGAGCCTCGGTAATGCTGGGGGCTGGCAGAACTAAAAAGGACGACGTAATCGATTACAGCGCAGGTATAGTGCTGAGCCGTAAAACAGGGGATAAGGTAAATAAGGGGGACACCGTCGCGACGCTGTATTCAAGCACCGTGTCTGATATGACAGCGGCGGCAGAAATGGTGAATTCGGCCATTACACTCGGCGATAATCCACCCGAGAAGCAAACCCTCATATACGAAGTTATAACAAAGTAGCTTATAAAATATATATTAGTAGACTCTATATTCGGGAGTTATAAGGTGAAAAATTTAAATGCAATAAATATAAGCTTTATATTTGCCGGCTGCTTTCTCGGCGCAGGCTTTTTGTCGGGCAATGAGCTGAAACAGTTTTTCGGCAATTTCGGTGCTGCGGGTATCTTCGGCTGTGCTGTAGCCGTCGCGGCAATATGCCTTTTTGGTGTTATGATAATTTATATTGCCCGTAAAACGGGTACCGAAAAGGTTGAGGATATCGTTCTTCCGTGGCGTTCTAAGTGGATAGGCAGTGTTTTAGGTGTTTTTCAGTGTCTGCTTGTCTTTGCCATAATCGTTATTATGACCTCGGGTGCCGCAACACTCCTTTACGAAACGATAGCGCTTCCGCGATATATAGCGGCAGCGCTTTTCAGCCTGCTGCTCGCCGTAGTGACCCTTACGGGTATCGGCGGTATGTCAGCCTTTTTTTCGCTTTTGATACCCGCTATCGCGGTCTTTTCGGTCGCGATTAGCATTTATGTTTGCGCCGCAAACGGTATTCCCGATATTGCTGCCGTAGAGGTTAATGATACCAACCCACTGCTTAGTCACTGGGCGCTCGCGTCGCTCTCGTATCTGTCGTACAGCATTTTTTCTTCGGTCGGCATAATATCCCCGTTGGCAGGTCGTGTAAAAAATAGTAAAACCTACATATCGGGAATTTTGCTCGGCGGCATAATTCTGTTTGTCATAGCCGTGGCGATACTTTTGTCGGTATATGCACTCGGCAGCGGACAAATCGGTGAGCTGCCGATGTTATCGGTCGCTCGCGCGGTGGGCGGTGTTGTCGGCGCTATATATGCCTGTCTTCTGCTCGGCGGTATGTTCGGTGCCGCGCTTACGAGTATGATGTCGGTTTCAAACTATGTAACCGTGAAACTCAAACTTGCTCGCCCGTGGGCGGTGGTAATAGTTCTCGCCGCGCTCAATTTCATCGGTAGCCTATGCGGTTTTGGTGACTTAATTGGCACGGTCTATCCGCTTTACGGTTATTTCGGCGTAATAGTTCTCGCCCTCATATCAGTAAATTTCATCTCAACCCTAAAATCAAAAAAATAAAAAGCACCTACAGAAGTAAGTGCTTTCGGTAAAATGGTCGAGGTGACAGGTGAGGTTGCGAGCGCTGCCTGTGGCAGATACAGCGAGCAAAACGAAGCGCCGCGGTCGACAAGCGAGATACGGTAGTATCGAGTTGTCGGGAACCGCAAGAGTGAAAGAACCTGCGGCCTCTGCGTCCCGAACGCATCTGAAAGCCTACAGTTAAGCCATCTTTGGCGGATTATAAGGCTATTCTCTCGGTCAGAATATCGTCTTTGTGCATCTTTTCTCCACTGTTTCCGTGTGTTCCACACGGCTCTGTGGGATGAAATGTGGTCGTGAAATAAAGATATATACTCTCCGTTTTTGAAATCATCCCACAGTAGAAACAACAGTTTTATGTGGTCGTTTCAGATACGGAGATTTTTTGTTTCTGTCGTAGGTAGTTTACCGTATTCTTTTAGATAAATCAAGTAGGAAAAATTTACTACGCATTAACCAAAGAAAAACGAAAATTAATTTTATAACAATTGTTACTCACACAGTTATGACCACTTCTTATTCAATACAATTTAGTTTGCACGGTAATTATTTTCAAGTGAAAAAGGATGAAAACAGTGTAAAATTATGACGGCAGAGATGAACTTCTCTGCCGTCGTTAAGTTTACAAGATATATTTATCAAATACAGACTGTAATTAGTCCACGGATATTTCACGTTCGATTTCTTGGGCTTGGGTTTCAGGATCAAAATTGTACATCGGTTCGATATCCTCGCCCTTCTTGACTCTTCTCAAATAATTGTTAGTTATCTTCACAACAAGGGGAGATAGGGCAAGTACACCTATAAGGTTGGGAATCATCATAAGACCGTTGAAGGTATCTGAAATGTCCCAAGCAAGAGAGGATGTAAGAACGGCACCAAAGATAACAGTACAAACATGAATGATACGGAAGATGAAGGTGGTTTTGGCACCGAAAAGGTACTCCCACGCTTTTGAACCGTAGTGAGACCATCCAAGGACGGTGGTGAAGGCGAAAAGGAACATAGCAATGGCGATGAACTTCTCACCAATATCTCCCCAAGAGAATACCGAGTTAAATGCACCACCAACGAGAGTAGCATCGGTGTAGCCTTCTGCAATTTCGCCTGTCAAAGCATTAAATACGCCGCCGTTAAGACCGCCGGCAGTAAGAATAACAAGAGCAGTCATAGTGCAGACAATCATAGTGTCGGCAAACACCTCAAAGATGCCCCACATACCTTGTTTTACAGGTTCTTTGATATTGGAGTTGGAGTGAACCATAACGGAAGAACCAAGACCTGCTTCGTTTGAGAATACGCCGCGTTTGAAGCCTTGGGTAACTACCTTGCCTATGATTGCACCGATCCCACCTCCGACAAAGGCTTCCGGTTTGAAGGCGTTAACGAAAATTGCCTTAAAGGCAGGTATGATGTTTGCGTAGTTGACACCTATAATAGCAAGACTTCCGAGGACGAAAAGTACCACCATAAACGGAACGATTTTTTCAGCTACATTAGCAATTCTCTTAAGACCGCCAAGAGTGATAAGAGCAGTAAGTAACATAATAATTGCACCGAGTATGATGTTGTAAAGTGAAACACCTGTAAATACTTCAACAGAAGAAAGAGCCGTTACGTCGAATGCTTGAGCTATGTTAGTAACGATTTTATTAACTTGTCCCATACTACCTATTCCAAAGGAAGCCAGCATTGTAAAGATACAGAAAAGAACCGCAAGAATTTTTCCGACATACTTCATTCCTTTTTTCTTGCCAAGACCATCGGCAAGATAGTACATAGCACCACCGGACCATTCGCCGTTTGCATTTTTGCGTCTGTAATAAATACCGAGAACGTTTTCGGCATAGTTGGTCATCATGCCAAAGAATGCTGCCAGCCACATCCAGAACACCGCGCCTGCGCCACCGATGCATATAGCAGCGGCAACACCTGCAATATTACCTGTTCCTACAGTTGCGGCAAGTGCGGTACAAAGTGCTTGGAACGGCGAAATAGAACCTTTTTCCTTGCTGTGCTTGATAACATCCTTGTTAAAAAGGCTACCAAGCGTATGCTTGAACCATAAACCGATGTGAGAAACCTGAAAAAACTTTGTAAGTACAGTAATGATGATGCCTGTACCAACGAGAAGAAGTAGACCGAATGCACCCCAAACAACGCCGTTGATCTCGCCGTTTATGTTTTCGATCGCTTGTAAGATTTTGTCCATTGCAAATGAACCCCCTATAAATATTAGTTAAACCGATATAATAAAAATCACCGCTAACCAATCGGATAGCGGTGAAAATAGAGAAGGCAGTATAACAAAGATATTCTACGTAAATGTCTTTATAAATAATAAATCTGTCCTTTTGCCTGAGAGATTATGGTTTGACCCTTGCCCCTTCGGCATCCGCGTAAAGCGAACTTCTCCAGATTGCTATCCGTCAGCAGTCCTCGTCAATTAGACACCCGAGAGTATTACCCCTTTGGAAAGGCGTGAGCCTTATCTCCTGCTGAGTTCTTTTAGCCAATATTCAGTTTAACTCAGATATAATAACACACCTTTTGAGAATTGTCAAGAATTTGAAAGAATTTTAGCTTAAAATGGCGGTTTTTGTATTGAGAAAGCTATAGATAAACAAATTTCAGAAAATCCTTGACGGAGAATAAACAACGTGGTATAATAATATAAAATCGAATAGTTATAATAATATTTAAGGGAACCAGCTGACTGCAGAGGGCAATGGCTCCCTTATGTTTTTTTATAGCAAATCATTATGATTAAATATAAAAAGGAGATAGCATTATGGAAGTACAACTCCAAGAACTGATTGACCAAATTAAAAAGGAAGGTGTAGAGGCTGCTGAAACAGAGGCGGAAGCTATACTTAAATCTGCAAAAGAAAAAGCGGAACAAATTATTTCCGATGCACAGGTACAGGCAGATAAAATCTTGCTTAATGCTAAAGCTGAGAATGACCGAATGGTGAAGTCAAGTGAGGATGCTATTCGTCAGGCGGGTCGCAATCTGCTGATTTCTTTTAGAGAAAGTGTATCCAGAGAACTCAAATCAATTATAGGTGAAAACGTTTCCGCCGTATATTCATCGGAGTCGCTTGCACAGCTTATCGTCAGTATTGTCGAGAGTTGGGCAAACAATCCTGATTCCGAAGATATATCCGTAATCTTAAACAGCGCGGATTTGAAGAAACTCGAAGAAACCTTGCTGGCAGCTCTTAAAGAAAAAATGCTGAAAGGTATCACGCTGAAAGCAAATGATAATTTTGATGGTGGATTCCGCATTGCCGTAAATAACGGTAGCGCATATTACGATTATTCGGCAGAGGCGGTTGTGGATATGCTTTCAAATTATCTTAGCCCTAAGGTTACCGAGCTTTTGAAAGAGGCGAAGGAATAACTATGGCTGAATACTATTTAATATCGCAGTTACCATCTTTGGATGGAATCAGTGAAAATGCTCCGCTTCCGATTACAGAGGATCGATTTACAGAGCTTTGCAATCGTTTTTTAGGGAAAAAAGCACAGAATGAGATGAAAAAGCTTACACTGTCCCCGCCGAAAAGTTTTGAGAGTTCGGGTTCTGCGTTGATTGATAGCTTTAACGAAAGCGAACGGAATTTACGGTTTGCACTTGGTAAAGTTCGGGCAGAAAAAATTAAAAAGCCATTTGATACGGAAAACAGAATTTTGCCAGTGGAGTATATCAAGGCTGCGAGTACGGCAATAGAATTCGAAAATCCAATGGAAGCAGAAAAATATCTAAACAGTTACCGTTTAGAAATCTTAGAAACACTAAGACCTATGGATAACTTTTCAGAGGATTATATATTCTATTACGGGCTTAAGTTGAAACTGATTCTCCGCATAAGACAGTTCGATACAAAAGCAGGAGAAGAAGCATACAGAAATATTTACAACTCCATTTTAAACGGAGATAGGTTGGAGGCAAAACAATGACCGAGAATAAAGGAAAGGTAGTTAGCATAAATGGAAACTTGGTGTCGGTGGAATTTGACGGCAATGTTTCCATGAACGAAATATGCTATGTTTTTGTGGGTGATACTGCCCTAAAAAGCGAGGTTATCCGCATAAGAGGAAATATCGCACAAATACAGGTTTACGAAATGACCGATGGCATTAAATGCGGAGATAATGTGGAATTTACGGGAGATATGTTGTCTGCAGATCTCGGCCCCGGTTTGCTCAGTCAAATCTATGACGGATTGCAAAATCCGCTCCCTGTTTTAGCAGAGCAAGCAGGCTGGTTTTTGGAAAGAGGAATTTACGCAGACGGGCTTAACACTGAAAAGAAATGGGAGTTTACACCGTTAGCCCATGTCGGCGACATTGTTCGTGCGGGCGAATACATCGGAACCGTTCCCGAAGGTCCGTTTACACATAAAATATTTGTTCCCTTTTATCTGCTTGGAAACTATACGGTAAAATCCATTGCCGAAAAGAGCGAATATACCGTTAAGGAAACGATTGCGGTTTTAACCGATGAACGAGGTCGTGAGATACCCGTATCTATGTCTTTCAAGTGGCCTGTTAAACGCGCGGTTAAATGCTACAGCGAGAGATTAGCACCCGTAGAAACAATGGAAACTAAAGTGCGACTTATCGACTCCTTCTTCCCTGTAGCAAAAGGCGGTACCTATTGTACGCCCGGACCTTTCGGTGCAGGCAAAACCGTATTGCAGCATACCACATCAAAATATGCGGATGTTGATATCGTTATTATCGCCGCCTGCGGTGAGCGTGCCGGTGAAGTTGTTGAAACGCTCACTGAGTTCCCCGAGCTGACAGATCCCAAAACCGGCCGTGCGCTTATGGAACGAACCATTATTATATGTAATACTTCCTCTATGCCCGTTGCCTCCCGTGAAGCTTCGGTTTATACTGCGGTAACACTTGCTGAGTACTAT
>JAZULY010000097.1:0-3424 GCA_045603355.1 Acutalibacteraceae bacterium
GAACAAATATTGATAAAACAAAACCCAAACTATGTTGATATAATAGAGGAAAAGTTTTCAGAAGAAAGAAAGTATAAAAACCAAAAACTAGGAAGTTATCTTGATAGATTGTTTAAAGACGCTGGACTTAAGAAATATTCGGCGGATAGTGGTACAATCAAAAATAAACTGGAATTTTGCCAAGATGCTATAACATTTATTACTGATTATGACATGTTATCTACCGAGGCAAAAGATTTAGTAGAAAAGATAGTTGAATTTATAAAGGCAAACAATTAAAAATAAAGTTGAAAAGTGCTTACAAACACATTCAAACACGTTATAATGTAATCAAGAAAACTCAAAACGATGTGTTTAGTGGGACAAATTTCACAATTAAATAGTGTTAAAAAGCAAGTTATAACAAGGCTTTCGGGCTATATTCTGAAAAGGTCTTTTATCGACTTATTCAGGGTGCGTTGAGATGATGGGTCTTATCGGTATGGGTAACAACCCGATGGTTGGCGCTACAGTTGCCTGCGCAGTTGCAGTTTACGAAGCGCTTAACAAATAATTTAACATCTAAACAAAAAAGTCCCAAATCTTGGGACTTTTTTTTATTTACAATATCAAACCTGCCTCGTAATTAATTTATAAGGCTTTTAAGTTTAGGGATTTTTTTAATAACTAAAACCAATGCCGTATTTATGAAAATGCCGGCGACGGCTTGAATGGTATTCCCCGGTATTGCAGCGGCGGCACCGAGGCCGTAAGACAACACAAAGCACTCATAAAGAAAATATCCGAGCACCATTACGGCTTCGCTGAGAATGCCGAACAGTAGCAGATTTAAAATGCTGATTTTTGCCTTCCTTCGGTAGAAAGCTGCGCCGAAGAGCAGTGCCATTACGCCCTTAATAATAAAGGTTGCGGGGGCATACAAAAAGTATCCGAAGAGTATATCTGCTATCGCACTGCCGATGGCGGCTGCCAAAAAGCCGTAGACGGGACCTAATAAAATACCGCCGAGCAACACAAAGCAGTCGCCCAAATTTATGTAGCCGCCCGTAGCGACGATGGGTATTTGTATAATAAATGTTGCCACGCAGATAATAGCGGCAAACAGCGCCGATAAAACGGGTTTGAATAATTTATTTTCCATTTACTTCACTTTCTTTCCTATTATAGCACCATTACTTTTGCGGACCTTTGAATACATCGGCAACCTCGTTAATAGTAACATATGCGTTCTCGTCAATGGTGTGTATAATGCCGCGCATACGCGAAATCTGAAAACGGTTTACTACGAAATATATAACCGTCTTGTCCGTCCCCGAGTAGCCGCCCTTCGCGTCTATCATAGTAGTACCGCTCTCGAAGGTTTCCATAAGCGCGGCGCTTATCTCCTCAGCCTTATCGGTTATAATCATTACACCCTTTGAGCGGTCGATACCCTCGACGATAAAGTCGATGGTCTTGAGCGCTGCGCCGTAGGTCACGATGGAATAAAGCGGCAGAATCCAGCTTTGCATTACAAAACCGCAGATAACATAAAGCAGCACGTTATATACCATTACAAATGTGCCGACCGTAATACCGAGCTTTTTAGCAAACACAACCGCCATAACCTCAATACCGTCAATAGCGCCGCCGTATCGAATAGTCAGACCGCTGCCAATACCCGAAATCAGACCGCCGAACAGCGCGCACAGCAGCAGGTCATCCCCTGCTAAGGGCGACGCGATGCTTACGTCTATCGGTAAAACGTCGGTTATAAGCCACGCCCAGACCGAATAGGTAGCAACTGCAAAGAGCGAATAAACTGTAAATGCTGCTCCCTGCCTTTTAAGCCCGAATATAAAAAGCGGAACATTAAGCATTATTAAGAATACCGAGAGCGTCATAAACTCGGGCGATATTTGCGACAGTAGCATAGACGTGCCCGAAATGCCGCTATCATACAGCTTTACAGGCGCTAAAAAGACCGTAACGCCGAAGGCGTTTATTATACCTGCGATAAACAGTATCAAAAAATTCTGCCAGCGCAGAGATTTCAAAATTTGCTTCATTATTTTTCTCCTTTTGGTTACATATTAATTGTACCATTTAAAATAAATATTGTCAATTTGTATACACAGTATTATTTTTGTGATATACTTATTTTCGGAGATGATAAAATGATTAAAGCGGCAGTTTTCGATTTAGACCACACCCTATTTGATAGGTATGCCACTATACGAAAAATTATATCGCAGATAGACTACTCAGAGTTACCCTTCAAGGAAAGCCTATCCCGCGAGGAAATTGCAGACCATATTGAATACGGCGACCGAAATTTTACACATATTTCCTTCGCACGCGTTGTGCAGTATTTTGCCGAGCAGGGCATACTGAAGGACGGTATCACACACGAAGGGTTTTATAAAAAATACATAGCACCGCAGCACAAAAAATTTGCCGTGCCTTTTGAATTTTCTATGCCGATGTTGGAGCAGCTGCGCCGAAAAGGCATTAAGCTCGGACTTATTACCAACGGCTACGGCGAGGTACAGTACAGTAAAATACGCCTGCTCGGATACGAGAACATTTTTGACCACATACTCGTCGGTGAAGATTACGGCAAGCCGAAGCCCGATACCGCCATATTTTACGAGATGGCAAGGCTTATGGATTTAAAGCCCGAGGAGATGCTTTACATTGGCGATAATCCGATAAACGATGTTGAAGCCTCCCGCAACGCGGGTTACATACCCGTTTGGGTGCGTACAACGGGCACCTGGGTATATCCCGATATCGAAAAACCCGAACTGCAGGTTGATACCGTAGCAGAAATACCATCGCTGATAGATAAATTGAACGGATAATTTTTATTTACGGGACGATGTGGGCGTCGCCCCCTACAAATTAAAAAGCAGACTCTTTCACAGAGTCTGCTTTTGGTTTTAATAACCTATTTAATTATCGATTCGCCTGACATTTCTTCGGGCTGAGCAAGGCCTAACAATTTTATAATTGTCGGAGAAATATCGCAGAGCTTACCGCCCTCGCGCAGCTCGCAGTCCTTGCCGATTACGGCGAAAGGAACGGGGTTGGTTGTGTGCGCGGTAAAGGGTGAGCCGTCGGTATCGAGCATACGGTCGGCATTACCGTGGTCGGCAGTAAGAAGCATTACGCCGCCCATTTTAAGGGTGGAAGCCTTTACCCTGCCAACGCAGGTATCAACAGTTTCTACCGCCTTAACGGCTGCCTCAAAGACGCCTGTATGGCCTACCATATCGCAGTTAGCGAAGTTAAGTATAACAACATCGTATTTTCCGCTCTCAATAGCCTCGCAAACCTTATCACAAACGGGTACTGCGCTCATTTCGGGCTGCAGGTCATAGGTTGCAAACTTTGGAGAATTCACGAGGATTCTGTCCTCCCCTTTAAATTCAACCTCGCGACC
>JAZULY010000098.1:0-4962 GCA_045603355.1 Acutalibacteraceae bacterium
TTATACTGATAGATAATATAAACGGCATAAGCGCCGAAGCGTTTAAGGAAAAACTGAAAAAAAGGACATAAAAAGCGAGGTGGCAAGACCTCGCTTATTTGTTGAAGTAATCAACTATATTTTGTGCGTTTTTTTCGGTAATACCCGTTACGGCGGTGAGTTCCTCTACCGTTGCACTTTTTATTTTTGATACCGTTTTAAAGTGCCGAAGCAGTGCGGCGGCGCGTTTTTCGCCGATACCCTCAATATCGGTAAGCTCGGACTTCAGCATTGACTTACTGCGGCGGCTCTTATGATAGCCAATCGCAAAACGATGCACCTCATCCTGAACGGCGGTAATAAGTGTATACGCGCGGCGGTTTGCTTTTATCACTATATTTCCACCCGTATCGGCAATAGCATTTGTGCGGTGTTTGGAATCCTTTACCATACCGAAAACGGGAACATCTATGTTATGCTGTGTCAAAACACTTTTTACTACCGAGAGTTGTCCCCTGCCGCCGTCAAGCAATATAAGGTCGGGCAGAACAGAAAAAGCCTCATCCTCCCCTTTTTCGTACTCATTAAGTCGGCGGTCGAGCACCTCTGCCATAGAGCGGTAGTCATCCTGACCGATAAAGGATTTAATCTTAAACTTGCGGTAATGCGCTTTATACGGTCTGCCGTCCTTAAAGACTATCATACCCGCAACATTCTCACTGCCTGCAATATTGGAAATATCGTAAGACTCGATGTATCGAGGCGGGTTTGCCATACCGAGCAGTTCTGCCAGTTCACCGAGGGCTGATGTTTCCTTTAAATTACGCTCGACCTTATGGGACAGATGCTCTGCGGCATTCTGTAAGCACATCTCAACCAGCCTCTTTTTATCCCCTATTTTGGGCGTAACAATGCTGACGGCACCCCGTCGTTCTGACGACAGCCATTCGCAAATAACCTCAAAATCGTCAGACTCGGTATCTATCAAAATTTCTTTCGGGATATCGCCGTTTCCTAAATAATACTGCTGCAAAAATTCACTGTAAAGGCTCGGCTTATCGGCAATACCGTCGAAGAAAAAGTGCTCTTGGTCACTCAAATGACCGTTTCTGAAAACAAAAACCTGAACGCAGGCTGTCTCACCCACCAGCGCCGTAGCAAAAACATCGTGGCGGTAGGCGGCATCCGTTATAACCTTTTGTTTTTCGGTTATACGCTTAATGGAATTTATACGGTCGCGCAGCTTTGCGGCATACTCGAAATTGAGTTCCTCTGCAGCCTGCTGCATTTTTTCTTCAAGCTGCTCGATATCCTGCGCCTCGCTGCCACCCTTTTTTATAAAACGAATGGCGGCGTCTATGCTCTCGTTGTAATCGTTAATATCGGTTTTTCCGCGGCAGGGCGCCATACAGATACCGATATGAAAATTAAGGCAGGGCTTTGAATATTTCTCAAAACTGCGGTTACAGTTCGGCAGTTTAAAAATCTTTGCCGCCTGCTCTACAGTGTCACGCACGACGCGGAAGGAATTATAGGGGCCTATATACTCACCACTTGCCGTATTATTCTTTACCGCCTGAATTTTACGCCATTTTTCATTGGTTATACGCACATAATGATAGCCCTTGTCATCCTTTAAAAGGATATTATATTTCGGTGTGTGCTGCTTTATAAGTGAGTTTTCAAGAGTGAGCGCCTCAAACTCGGTATCGCAGATAATGTAATCAAAATTCTCGACATTATCGACCATTCGGCGCACCTTTTCGGTGTGGTTAGAGCCCGAGCCGAAATACTGCGTGACGCGGTTTTTGAGCTTTCTCGCCTTGCCGATATATATAATTTTTCCCGCTTTGTCCTTCATTATATAGACACCCGGTAGCAGCGGCAGGCTATTCGCCTTTTTCTTAAGCTCTGCTTTTTTCTCGCTCAATACACACACCTCCTTGATTTCCTTTTAAAATTAGTATAGAATATATTCTTGGTGATTAAATGAAGAAATTATTAGTAATGCTTTGTATGTTTCTAATGTTAACCGCGTGTGGGTCAGCAGATGATATAATACACTACCCCGACGAGTTGGCTCGTAAAAACCTTAATGGTTACCGCTCGGAAGCCGTAGAATCCGACACCCGCAATACCGTCGGCGGTTATTTTGTAGTTAATACGAAAACCGAAAAGTTTCATATAAGCAGTTGTTCGCACGCGGATAAAATAGCGGATAGTGACCGACTCATATCAACCGACAGAGGTGAACTGTTAAAACAAGGCTATACGCCCTGCAAATCTTGTCTGCCGTAGACAGATTTATTAAACCCCATCTTTTTAAAGGCTTGCGAATTTCCCTAACCTTATTCTTTAAAAATAAAGATTTGGGTCTACATACTCGCCGTTTATGATTACCGAAAAATGCAGGTGCGGACCTGTAGAACGTCCCGTAGAGCCTACGCGGGCGATAACCTGCCCTGCCGCAACATAGTCACCAACCTGAACATCGAGAGAGGAACAATGGGCATAAAGCGTTTTGAAGCCTGCGGAATGCTCGATAATAACACACTTTCCGTAGCCGTTATTCTTATCTGATGCCTGAATCACCTTGCCCGACGCGGCAGCAATTATTTCGGTACCGCTGGAAGCCGCAATATCAAGACCTGTATGGTATGCTTCCTCCCCCGTAAACGGGTCGGGGCGGTCACCGTAGCCAGAGGTTAAATAACCCTCAACGGGTAACAGGAGAGAAATTCCGCCCGCGGCACCGCTTGTAACACCGTTGCCTATCTGTACGCGGCGCATAACCGCGTTTGTTATCACCTTTTCAGAAAGTATCTCGGTGGAAATAAGCTCACCGTTTTCAATAATAAGGCGCGAGCGCACATCCTTTGTGCCGTATTTACCCGCCTGAACTACCTTTTTAGAACCCGGCGCTAAATTTTCATTATACTGATAATAGGTTACATACGGCACATTTTCGGTGACCGTCTGTACACATTCGATTCTATATTTCAGTTTATCCTCAAAAATGTCATAGAGCTTCATATACGGCTCGCTGACGCAAATATCACCCGCAAGCATGCAGGCGTTCTCTGTCTTTACGGAATTCAGCACCTCAACCTCGCACTCTTCATACTCTGCCCGCACATCGGGGCTGAGTGTAATTCGGTCAACCTTATAGTCGTTATAGGCGTTATTGAAAACCGTCATATTATTAATGCTGAGCACATACTCGCCATCGATATACACCATATAGCCGTATTCGATAGTGTCGGAGGCTATTGCCATAGCCTGCAGTAGTTCGTCTTTATTAAAGCAGTGTAAAAACCAATTTGAGCTTTGAATTTGACTGATTTCGAAATTTGAAAGGTCTTCAAGAACATTTTCGTTGTCAGCAAACTGAGTTTTCAGGCTATTCACCGCAGTGTTTGCCATATTAAGGTTGCGCACGTAGCCGAGTCCCGTGCCGTTATACGAAACCAAATAGTAATTGGTAGTGGCATTAAAAATCATCACCGCAAAACCGACAAAAAGCAATAAAAAAGCACACCACAGCACTATCCAGCGCTTTTTTACAGCGCCGATAACCAGCCGGATGATGCTCATACGGTATTCTGTTTTCTCGCGTATTACCCCGAAGAAATGCCGAGTATTAGGTCCCAGCTCCTTACAAAAACATTTAAAGGAGTAAGCGGCAAACAAAACGGCATTAATTAGTGGGAGAAAGAAGTTTTTCATCGGGTCACCTTAGCACAAATTTTCACAAATACAGTATATAATTATTTTGCCGCTTTGTCAATTTACAGTTTTATGGAAAGCGGCGAACTCCCCGTTCGAATCTCCTTTTTGCTTCGCAAAATAAAAAAGACGACGCACCAAAAGGTGCTTCGTCTTTTTTGGTGACCCATCGGAGATTCGAACTCCGGACACCTTGATTAAAAGTCAAGTGCTCTGCCAGCTGAGCTAATGGATCAAATTTGCGACTTGTATATTATATCAATCAAAATCAGTATTGTCAATACTTTTCTTTATTATTCCTGCATTTTTTGCAATTCAGGGCGGTCTTTCGACCGCCCTTTCGCTTTAATTACTTTACAACGATATTTACAAGCTTCTTCGGAACATATAATTCCTTAATAATGTTTTTGCCGTCTATTTCTTTTGCTACGTTTTCATCAGCTTTCGCGAGAGCGATAGCGTCAGCCGCAGAAATATCAACCGGAATGTTTAGTCTTGCACGAATTTTACCGTTTACCTGAACCACGATTTCTACGGTAGAATCAACACACTTAGACTCGTCGTATTCGGGCCACTGTGTAGCATTGAGCATTCCCTCAAAGCCTGCATTTTCCCAAAGTTCTTCGGTAATATGCGGAGCAAAGGGGTTAAGCAGCGTGATAAAGGTCTTAAACTCGCCGCGGGTTATCTTGCCGCTCGACGCGATAGTATTGATAAGCGACATCAGTGTTGCGATAGCGGTATTCATCTTAAGGGTTTCGATATCGTCGGTAACCTTTTTAATAGCCTTGTGCATTTCTGCCTCGATTTCGCTTCTGTAGCCGTCGCCGTCTACTACGATATCAGCGAGTGCCCAAACGCGCTCAAGGAAACGCTTACAACGCTTAATAGAAGCCGAACTCCATGGGGCTGCCTTTTCAAAGTCACCGATAAACATTTCGTAAAGGCGCATTGTATCAGCACCGTAGTCGCGGATAATCTCATCGGGATTAACAACGTTACCGCGGGACTTAGACATCTTCTCCCCGCCTTCGCCGAGGATCATGCCGTGGCTCGTGCGCTTGGCATAGGGCTCCTTGGTGGGCACAACGCCGATATCATAGAGGAACTTGTGCCAGAAGCGGGAGTAGAGCAGATGCAGCGTGGTGTGCTCCATACCGCCGTTATACCAGTCAACCGGAAGCCAGTAATTCATTGCTTCCTTGCTTGCCAGTGCTTCGGTGTTCTTCGGGTCGGTATAGCGGATAAAGTACCATG
>JAZULY010000099.1:0-1528 GCA_045603355.1 Acutalibacteraceae bacterium
GGCTTTATGATGCAGGGCGGCGACCCCGACGGTGACGGCACGGGCGGTTCGGCAAACAAAATCAAGGGCGAATTTTTGCTTAACGGCGTTGCAAACACCCTCTCGCACACCCGCGGTGCTATTTCGATGGCGCGCTCGAATGAGTATGACAGTGCCTCATCGCAGTTCTTTATAGTACACGAGGACAGTACCTTCCTTGACGGGCAGTATGCCGCTTTCGGCTATGTTACCGACGGTATTGAGGTTGTTGACGAGGTTTGCGAATCCGCACAGCCGACCGATGGTAACGGTACTATTCCTGCAGCCGACCAACCCGTGATAGATACCATCAACATATACGTAAAATAATGGGGATAATAGTGGAACAAAAATGCAATATTTTTTTGATACTGTAGAAACGATACCCGAGGGACTCGGATTTTCGCTTTTTGATACACACCATCTCTTATGGCTTGCGGCTATGGTGATAATATGCGTCGGTTGTTCGCTTTTGTACCGACGGGCAGGCGAAAAAATGCGCCGAGTTATGCGCTTTACCGTAATGGCATTTCTCGTGATTACCGAGATTATTAAGGATGTAATGCTCATATGCGTCGGTCATTTCAAACCCGATTATCTACCACTGCATTTATGCGGTATTAATATAATTCTTATCGCGGTTCACTATTATAAGCCTTACCGCCCGCTTGGTAATTTTCTTTATACCACCTGTATTCCGGGTGCGCTCGCGGCAATGCTTTTCCCGACCTGGACAACGTTGCCAATAGCGAATTTCATACATAACCACAGTTTTTTGGTGCATATTTTCTTGATTCTCTATTCGCTTATGCTCACGGTGTCGGGCGAGATAAGACCCGACGTTAAAAAGCTGCCGCAGACCCTGCTTCTGCTTGTCGGTCTCGCAGCCATAGCGCTCACAGCTAACTTAATTTGGGATACCAACTTTATGTTCTTAATGCACGCAGACCCCGGTAACCCGCTTTACTATTTCTATCCGCTCGGCAGCCACCTTATTGGTTTCCCCGTACTCATAACCGCAGTGGTTACGGTTATGTACCTGCCGTGGGTGATATATGACAGATGTAAAAACAAAAAGAAATCGGTTTAACCGATTTCTTTTTTTATGTAATTATTTACCCTGCAGTGCCTTTTCTTGACGGATATCTCGGCCAAAGAACTTTATAAGCTCATAGCTGCCGATAAAACGGGAGGTTATTCTCGGTGTATAGCGGTCCTCGAGCTCCTTTAGGGTAAGATTTGTATTGATTATGGTCGGTCGGCTGAAAAGCTGACGGGTGTTGATAATATCATAGAAAAGCGACTGGGTAAACGAGGTCGAAAACTCGGTGCCGAGGTCGTCAATAACAAGCAGGTCGGCGTTCAAGAGAGCGTCGATTTTATCACTTTTGCCGCTGTAGGAAAAATGCTCGCGTTCTACTGCCGAGAAAAGATTTTGCGCAGAGCCGTAAACAGCGTTATAGCCTTTGGCGATAACCTCAGATACAATAGCCAGGGACAAGTCGGAGGC
>JAZULY010000100.1:0-12331 GCA_045603355.1 Acutalibacteraceae bacterium
GCTATCAAGGCTACCGTTAAGGAGAAAATGGAACTCTTCGGTTCTGTAAACAAGGCTTAATTTTAAAAATAAACTTCGTGGGGCGTGAAGTGAGTACCCAAATTTAATATTACATTATTAATGAATGAGTCCGGTATTGTATCGGACTCATTCTTTTTAAAGGAAAAACACAAAAGAGCACGCGCAAAGTTTATTGCCTGAAAACAGGGGTAAAATATCTGTATAATGATTGTTTTGAAAAAAGAATAATGTCGAAAATAGGCTTGTCTTTTCGGCTTTGCTATGATATAATGCAAATGTAATATATGCGTGGCATTATTTCTTTTTTAAAAAGTTTAAAGCCTTAGTGAAATGTAAAAGGAGCTGGGGATAAAATGAGTACTAATGTAAAACGCGAAAGCACAAAAAGTTTAGTCAGGTTGATCGAAGCAATTTTCGAGGTTGGCGTGCTTTCGGTGGTATATTATTTGTTTTGGCGTTTCGGATATGACCTGACAGGTCTTTTCGTTTTTAAAGGAAAGTATGTTCTTATGGGTGTTTATGCCATAATTATGTTCTTCCTCTTTCAGAATATGGACGGTTTTGAATTCGGCAATTTGCGCCGATTGGATTTGATGTTGGCACAGTGGATCGGAAGTTTCATTACTAATTTTGTAACCTATTTCCAGCTGTGTTTGATTGCAAATGGAATGATAACCCCTGTACCCATGTTGCTTCTTGTGGTTGCAGATGTTATTATAAGTACTGTTTTTGTATTTTTATACACATATCTTTACCAACGAATTTATGCGCCGCATGAAATGTTGATGATTTTCGGAACGGATACCGCTTTAGGACTCAAGGTTAAACTTGATTCCAGATGGGACAAGTACCATATTAAAAAATGGATTTCTGCAGAAGAGGATTTTGATAAGATTTGCGAGGAAATATCGAAATTCTCCGCAGTAGTAATAAACGATGTTACGGCGCAGGTCAGAAACGATATTTTAAAGTTCTGTTATAAAAATCAAATCAGCTGTTATGTTGTTCCTAAAATTACCGACGTTATTATGCGCGGGGCAAATAATATGAGTTTGTTTGACACCCCGATTTTTGTTGTTAAGGGTACGGGCCTTAACATTATTCAGAGGGCAGTCAAACGCTTTATGGACATTGTTTTGTGTTTAATTGCAATGATACCGGCGGCTCCGATTATGCTTATTGTTGCTCTTGCCATTAAGATTGAGGATGGAGGACCGGTATTCTACAAGCAGAAGAGAGCTACGATTGGTTCAAAGGAATTTGAGATTCTTAAATTCAGAAGTATGATTGTTGATGCCGAGAAAGAAGGAATCTCTATACCTGCAACGGGTGACGACCCCAGAATCACCAAGGTGGGCAAGGTAATCCGCGCAACGCGTATTGATGAGCTTCCGCAGATTCTTAATATCCTCTGGGGAGATATGAGTATAGTAGGTCCACGCCCTGAACGAATTGAACACGTTGAGGAATATACCAGACAGATTCCTGAGTTTGAATACCGCTTAAAAGTAAAGGGCGGCCTTACAGGATATGCTCAAATTTATGGCAAATATAATACCAGCGCTTATGATAAACTTCGTATGGACCTGCTCTATATAGAAAATTATTCATTACTTCTCGATATAAAGCTCGTACTTACAACGGTTCGTATTATGTTCAGCAAAGAAAGCACCGAGGGTTTTGAAAAGATTGCAGAAAACAATAAAATCACCGAACAAATCATAGAAAAATCAGAGTAAAATAAATGCACCCCAACTTTTGGGGTGCATTTCATTTTATACATTTTTAGTTTTGGGAGAAAACGGGGAAACGAAAAATCTGTTTACGAACAGTGAATCTTTGGTCGGCAAGAGCCAGAGAATAATGCAAACAATAATTAAATACGGCAGCGCGGCGAAACCGAACAACTCGATGCCGAGAAAAACTGCGCTTACAAGACTGTTCGTGGCGCAACAGAATAAGCCTACTAAACCGAGCACCGCCGCCAGTCCCATATCTAAACCTAAAACACCGCCTAAAAAACAACCAAAGGTGGCACCAATACAAAAGGTTGGTACAATCGATCCGCCTTTAAAACCTACGGCGAGTGTAACGGCGGTGAAAACAATCTTCAAAATAAAATCGAACCAATCCGAGTTGCCTTTTATCGCCGTCATTGCCATATCCATTCCCGAACCGTTATATCGCATATCTCCGACGCAAACGGTTAAAATGATGAGCAATACAGCGCCAAGCAAAATTCGAAGAAACGAATCAGGAAGTAATTTTTTAGCCCACGCTTTCGTGCTTGAAAAAATAAAGCACATACATATACCTAATAAATATATACCTATTGATAAAACCAGAACCTTGCTGAGCAGACCGAAAGAAAACGGCGCAATTTCCTTTAAAGCAACCGTGCTTTCAACCACGCCTAAAAGAGAAGAAACACTTTTTGCGGCGATTGCCGAAATAAAGCAGGGAAGGAGTGACAAAGAAAGGATTTTTCTGTTTGACCTGAACTCCAAAACGAAAAATGCCGCCGTAAGAGGAGTGCCGAACATTCCGGCAAACATAGCGCTCATACCGCACGTAATAAAAACGGTCCGCTCGTCGTCCTTTAACCGCAAAACGTTGGAAATTCCGGATGCGGCAGCACCGCCTAATTGAATAGCCGCGCCCTCTTTTCCCGCAGAGCCGCCAAAAAGATGCGTTATTGCCGTAGATAGGAATATAAGCGGTGCCACAACAGGCCGAATTTCACCTTTGTTCTTAATGCTTTCTATAAGCGAGTTGGTTCCGTAGCTGTCTTTCATACCAAAAGCGCGGTATAGCAAAACAATAGCAACACCACCTATTGGCAATAGGAAAATCAACCACGAAGCCGATTCTCTTAAAACCGTTACAAAGGATAACAGATGAGAAAACACGGCACTCGTCAATCCACCAAGAACTCCTATTAATAAACCTAAACCACACAGTTTTAAGGGCGAAGCAAGCATTTTCATAAATTACTGTACCTCAAGAAAATAAATTTCGATTTCACATTATACCACAATTAACGGGAAAAGTAAACATTGCGACAAATTTCTCGTATAACTGTAAAAAGCCTCTTTGTTTTGATTTAAACAAAGAGGCTTTTCGAATGCTTTTTAAAATGATTTGTTGCAGTTGGGCTTTCTTTCATATTGGAAAGGATACAAATATTCCGAAAGCTTTTCTTCAATAACCTTGCGTTCTTCGGCAAATTTAGGGTCGGCAAGGAATAATTGTGTGTTCTCTATTGAACGGTCGGGATTGAATTTCTGACCTTTTTTAATATGGTCATTATGATTTACGCCTAAAATCTCATAAACCTTTGTAACCGAATCCTCATAATTATATATCAGATCTTCAAAATGCAGGCGGTGCACACCCGAGTAACTGCTTTGCTTTTCCATTTTACGAAGTGAAGCATAGTATTTACAGAATTCGTGAACATCTGTAGGATAGGGCACGGGCTCGCCGTTTTTCTGCCAGATGTATTTATTAATTATAAACATATCTCTCGGGTCGCGCTCAACCACAAATATTTCGGCTTCGTTTTCTTCAAAATATTTATGGGCGCGGTGCAAATTGAACGGAAGCAGTAATTGATCTAAAATCAAATTGCGGTTGTCTATGCCTAATTTGTTCCAAAGCTTCTTAAGATAAACACGGGTTTTTTCATAAAATTCTTCGGGGGTTACACAAGAAATAACCATATCATCATAAACCAGAGGCTTTTTTGTTTCAATCCTGCCTAACGATAAAATCTTTACGATTCTTTTTACGATTAATTTAATTATCATTTCAAAGTCGGCATTTTCTTGGTAATACCAATAAAAATCGGGGCGGTGTTGAATAAGTGAGTCAATATATTTATCGGTGTAATCCATAAATTCAGGGCATAAATGGGTCTTATAATTGCCCACCCACCAATATTTTTTATCGAACAGTTGCTTCATTGTATGTCTGAAGCTGCGCAGTGCCTCGTCACTTCTCAAAGCGTTGTTTCCTATAAGAAGTTTGTCCTCTAAATCAAAAACGCCGTTTGGGCAGTGTAAAAAAACATATTCGAAAGTACCGTGGTCGGCATCATATCCGCTGATTTCAGAAATCAAATCGGTTATAGCCGATGAACCCGAGCCCATATATCCTGTAGGAACAATAATTTTATTCATTCTTTTCACCCTGTTACAGTGAGGATTTTAACTTCATAATAAGTTTTGTAATCCAATAAAGTTTGTGTCTGTTTAACCATAAAATGATTTTGCGGTTCTTTTCTTGCGTTTTAAGATAAGGGTTATTATATAAATCCTTAAAACCGTTTAAATAATTATCAAATTCTCTTAAAACATCCGTTTTATCGCTTGAATCCCCTTGAGCCACCCGCGTTACAGCGGCTACGGCAATATGCTCAATGATTAAGAACTCCAACTCGTTTTTGAATTGCGCATATTTACCCTTATCTTCAAAATATTTAATTACGTCATTAAAAACATCAATGATCTCTAAATTTCTTTTAAGGTTGCTATTATTCATTATAGAACCCTGTCTTTGAAGATAATACAACAAGCAGTCATCAACGTAACATATCTTTTCGGCTTTGAGAAGCAGTTTTGGCGTAAGGCGCATATCTTCATACCATAATCTGGATACAAACTGAAGGTCGCAAAACAACTCTCTTTTATAAAGCTTTCCCCAAGCGCAAACCCTGTTGAAAAGAAGTTCAGGTTCTTCGGCAAGGCTTGTTACGCTGTTTTTATATTGATTTTTATAGGTCAGCAGTATATCGCCGTTTTCACTAACGTCATAGTTATTGCAAACCGAAATATCACTGCCCGAATTAATTGCCGCTGTGAGCAATTTTTCAATACAGGTGTTTTCAATATAATCGTCACTGTCAAGGAAAAAAAGATATTCGCCCGTGGCTTTTTCCATTCCGAAATTTCTGGCTCCGCCGAGGCCTCTGTTTTCTATCGTGTAGCAGGTCATATTATCAAATTTTGCGGTATATTCGTTTATAATTTCCAAAGAATTATCGGTACTGCCGTCATTAACTATAATAACCTCAAGATTTTTATAGGTCTGGGCTGCAACCGAGTCGAAACACTTTCTCAGATAGTCTTCGACATTATAAACGGGTATTATTAAACTTACCTTTACAGAGTCCATATTCTACGCCCCACGTTTTAATAGATTCTTAGCCTTTTCAAGAATACTGAACAGTATTTCGTTCTTTGTAATGAAGGTTATAATTAAATAAACCAGTCCGCCCGCGGCTACCTCTAAAATTAACTTCACAAAAAGATTAATTTCGATTTTAGATACCAACGTAACCGCAAAGTACATAATAATGCATGCCAGTAAAACTAAAATATTATCTTTGAAAACAGCCCTTACCGATATCATCTTTCTTGCCGCAATAAAACAAATTGTAAAGACAACGAGTTCGGCAGAAAGCGATGCTATGCAGGCCGACAATATACCCAAACGAGGTATAAGCAGCAGATTTAATACAACATTGGTCAATGCGCCCATAATGGTGGCTAAGGTATATCTTTTTTCCTTGCCGATGGGTATTAAAAGCTGAACACCTAAAATACTGTTGATTGACAGCGTTAAAATTAACGGACTTAATGTTTTAAGCGTAGGAACAACCTCTAAAAACTCTTCCCCTAAGAAGAAGGGTATAAAATCGTTAGCTACGGCAATAATTCCGAACATTGCGGGCAGTGCTAAAAACAGGGTAAAATTAATTGATTTTCTGATATATGTTTTAATTCCTTCCACGTCATCATTCAGCGAAAGGTTGGAAATTCTCGCCATCATAACATAGCCTAATGACATTAAAATTCCCGTAACCATACGAATAAGTCTTTGGGCTTGGTCGTATATGCCGACATTATCGGTGTTGGTCATCCAACCAAGAAGACTTCTGTCCAGAAGGGCGTATATATAATTCATAATCTGCGGTACAAACAGAATTAAACTACCCTTTAAATGAGGAATTATTGATATCTTTTCAGAGGTCTTTATTTTTGTGTATTTAGGCAGATAGTAAAGCATCAAAAGGTTGCCGAAGAGAGTGCTTGCTACTATGGAAAATACATATATCGGCAGGTCCGCAGGACTCTTTACAAAAACGAACAAGGAAACCACAAACAAAATTTTAACAATAAAGTTTCTGATGGTAACCTTTTTAAAATCCTCTATGCCCTGGTAAAACCAAGATATATCAAGACCGCCCGCTATAACGTTTATAAGGTGTATTCTGTATATAATTGCATATTCTGAATTGATGCATAAAACAGGGGCATAAACCGCAAGTGTTGCTAATAAAAGCACCAACTTCAGTGCGATAATTTCGATGGTTGTCTGGCTTAACTGTATAGGGTTATCCCTTACGCGCGCAACGGCCCTTATACCGTAAAGGGACGTTCCCAAAGAACCAAACAAAATAAAATAGGTTACAATGCTTTCTGTAAAGGAGTGAATACCGCTCGCCTCAAGTCCTAAAACCCTTGCAACGTAAGGGGTAGTGAGTATCGGCAATACGGTAATTACAACCTGATACAGAATATTGTAAAATAAATTTTCAGAAACAGAAGCTTTCTTCATTACCTTCATAACCTCATAAATTATCAAATAACTCTTGCAATTTTACCTTCTGACGCTCCATGGAGAAATTGGCAATATGTTTTCGGCAGTTTTCGCCCATTTTTGAATTTACAGCACTGTCTAAAACAATTTTTTCAATAGCGTCGGCACATTCTTGCGGCGTTTTGACGATAACACCGCAGTTGCCGTTATCACTCATTTCCTTAACTCCGCCCACATAGGTGCTTATAAAGGGTTTGCCGAGCGTCATACCCTCTGCGAAAACCGTAGGGAATCCCTCTGATTTAGAAAGCATACAAACAGCATCGCAGTTTAAGAAAATAGGATAAGGATTGGTTTGATATCCCAAAAGAAATACGTTGTCCTGCAAATTCCATTCGCGCACTTTTTCTTCGAGTACGTCCTGCTGTTCGCCTTGTCCTATAAAATACGCGAAAACGTTTTTCCGGCGTTCTTTTAATATTTTAACAGCCTCTAAAACAGCAAGCGGCTGTTTTGCGTCTTCCAGTCTGCCTGCAAAGACTATAGAGGGATTTTTAAATTCTAATTCTGTCGGAACTTTAGAATTCTCTATAATTCTTTTAGTGTTGATACCGTTATATATTATTTCTGATTTATGGGAAAACTCGGGATAAAGCTCTGATATAGAATCCCTTGTGTTTTCGGCGATGGATATAATTTTCGTAGCCCTTTTGAAACTTCTTTTTTGCAGTAAATATCCCAGCTTGTTCGTTTTCAAATCATCAATTACACCGTGATTCCACATAATAGCCTTTGTGCCAATGGATTCTTTAACCAAAAAAGACGGTATCTGATAATTGAACGAAACCTCAAAATCATATTTTTTCTTTATATAAATTTTGCGGAGTACAGAAGGGAAAAAGTGCACCAAAAAATATTTTACAGCCTTTTCTATTTTCCCGGCTTTCTTCATATCGACGATGCCCGGCATTAAGTTTACGCCCTCAGGCACAAACTCTTGTTTAACACCGTAATCTGCATAGGGGAGAATATCTATCTGATATTTTTCACGGTCGATGTTGCCTACTAAATCGCTTAAGATTTTTTCGGCGCCTCCGCCTAATGAAAAGGTGTATGTTACAAACAGGATTTTCTTCATTATCATTCCTCCGGGGAATATTGTTTGCGGCAGAATGCGGATAAAACCCAAGAAAAAATTATAATAGAAAAAATATCAAAGAACAAATGACCTGCCATAAGGCATAGCAGTAAACTGCCTGCAAGAGATATAACAAACGCTGCGTTTTCGTATGTGAAACGCGATTTGAATTTTCTTAAAATTGATACAAGAGCGTAAATTAAATATGCTACATAGGGGCAGATAAGCAGGAATGTTCCTATATATCCGAACCACACATTTTGCGAAACGAAATCTTTTTCTGTGTAGGGGAAATAGGACGTGTAGCCTATTCCGAGCCACCTGTCGGCAGGATTGTCGTTTTTTCTTAAAACTTCCTCGTAAATTACAGATTTAAATTGTCTGTATTCAATTTGGGATTTGCTGTTATTCGTGACAATTTCCTTCCAGAAGCCTATATTTTCCTTTACGTCCAAAAGTTCTGTAAATTCTTTGTCAATTCCGAAATATGTGCAGGGATAACCGAAAACACGTTCAAAATAATCAGCGCCCGACATTCCCGAATCATCAGAATTCAGTAATTCTTCGTTTATATCATCTTCCTCGTATATATGCGTATCCCTGAAAGCTTCTTCTCGGTCGGCAGCAATATTTATGGTCGGTGAATAAACGAACAAAAACGCGCCTATCAATAAAACCGACACAAATGCCGTAAAGTGCTTAAAATTAAATTTGAACTGCTTTAAAATCCAGGCAAACAGAATCACTATAAAAACGCTTGAAATAAGAATCAACAACGCGCCCACGGATGCTACCCTTGTGCCCACCATAATCATAGCAATAGTGTTGAGCAGTACAAGTATAAAGTTTTTAATACTTTTATTTTTCAAAAACTGCAAAACCGCAAAGGGGAAAAGAATAAACAAAACCATTCCGATCTGGTTACCCATATAGAACCAGCCCTTGCTTGTCATCAGCATGGGATTCTGGGTATCGGGATTTGTGAACCATTCAATAATATTCTTTTCAATAAACTGATTTTTTTCCAAAGAACTCGCGTAAGAAATAAATCCGACCTTAAAAAGATTGGTAATAACAATATTACCGCTTATTATCCAT
The DNA here is from genome assembly GCA_045603355.1 of Acutalibacteraceae bacterium. Lineage (GTDB taxonomy): Bacteria > Bacillota > Clostridia > Oscillospirales > Acutalibacteraceae > SIG565. The sequence goes on from JAZULY010000100.1 coordinate 8,861, forward strand.
GATAATATTTCGGTAACTTTAAAGAAGGCGGCGTTTTGTATTTTACAGTTAAGCAAAATATAGAAGAAGATTACAGGCACTATGTATGTTCTTAGCATATAGTAAGCTTCTTTAAAGATGTTGATATCTGACGGTGTTAAAATATTCTGATTGAAGTTTGAAATATTCCATAGGTGGAAAACGGTATAAACCGCGATGGCGCACAGGTATATTACAAAAGGTATAATAACCTTTTTCTGACCGAAATACTTTATCATAAAAAGGCATAAAAGATACCCTATGAACCCTAAATTAATTAGTTCGGGCAAGGATATTCCAAATAACTGCACACTGCTTTCGAAAAAAGTTCTGAACATATTTATAAAGGGTTGAAGCATTAAAAATACAATTACCTGGATATTAAAACACTTGTCCTCAATCAATTTTGCTAACCTGAATTTTTGATTCATTTGAATTTACCTTTCGTTATTTAAAACGTCATTCCATTTTTTAAGAATGTTGCTTTCTGTAAAGTCGTCTGCCCTTAAATAAGCGGCATTTGACATTTCTTCTCTGGCTTCAGCGTTTTCTATTAAATAAATTACACGGTTTACAAATTCGTCCTGGTTGTTGTCTTCAACCAGAAAACCGTTCTTTTTGTTTTCAATTATAGCTCTGGGGCCCACCCTTACGTCAAAAGCAACTGCGGGAAGCCCCTGCGACATTGCTTCTATAAGCACAAAGGGGAAACCCTCTGTAAAAGATGTCATAACGTAAAAAAGAGAACGTCTCATTTCTGCGAGCACATCGCTGTGGTCCATCGCACCTGTGAGAATAACGCTTTTCTCAAGCCCCAGCTCTTTAATGCGGTTTCTGAGCTTTGCCTCTTCCTCACCGCTGCCGATGATTTTAAGCACGGTATCGCTTTTGTCAGCAACCTTCGCCCAAATATCAATAAGCCTCAAAAAACCCTTTACTTCGTGAAGTCTGCCAACCGCTACTGCCTGGTTCATTCTATCTGTTTCGGCAGTTTTTGTGTTGTCAGAGTCGGACAGGAAATTCGGCATAGTAATACATTTGGTATGCTTATTGTCTGCCATCATTTCGCTGACTTCCCTCTGAAGCTCGTCGGTCAACAAAAGAAAGGTATCGATGTTTTTATAATTGTTTTTGAAATCGTGTATTAATTTTTTATCGAAACGGTGGTCGTGGTGCAGCTGCGCTATTTTAAGCGTATTTCCGTTGCCGTATTTTGAAAGCAACACCGAGTGTTCGTTTCTGGTTGAAATAATAACACCGTCATTTATAGCGCGAAACTGTTCCTTTAAAACCTTTTTCTTTAAATATAAAACCTTCAGCGAGTAAATTCCCTCTTTGAAAATTTTAAAAATATTTTTCTGCTTCAAAGCGCTCAAAAAGGCTTCTTTATTCGGCTTAACATCGGTTAAATAGGTAACCTTAACCCTTTCGTCCAGATAATAAACCGGCTCACCTAAATTATAGGTGCAAAGTATTTCTACGTCGTAATCTCTTTTCGCTAAAGCGTTGGCAAGGGAAGAAATAGCCATCTCAATTCCGCCGTGCTCCAGGTGCAGAGAGGTAATACGAATTTTATTCATAAATATCGACCCTATTCCTCAATACATTTTTTAACGAGCGCTATCATATTTTCCGTATTGCTATGATATTCGCCCGGCGCAAACGTTTCGGCGGTTAAAAGCGCCTCTTCGAGCTGGGATACCTCGGTTACTCCGATTATATATCCCGCCTTGTGGAAGTTATCGATTATCTGAAGCTGATGGTCGTTGACGTGCTCACCGTATTTTGCAAGTCTCGGCACCGCAATAACGGTCTTTCCTTTTTTAAGTCCCGTAATAATTGAACCTACACCGCCGTGAGTTATAAGCAAATCGCACCGACTGATTAAGTCATCAAACTCCACAACCGGAATAAGGTCCAGTATCTCCATATCGTCAGACTTAAATTCGGTCTCGCCCGCCTGAACTACTATGCGGTCGGTAATCTTTTTATCGTCTATAAGGCGTTGAACCTCTTCGAGCAAGCGCACAAAACTTTTATCATTTGTACCAAGTGTAATTAAAATCAATATATCCATCCCCCGTGAATCGCATTGGGATAATGTTCAAGAAGACCTTCCCACTGAACTATAAACTTATCCGCAATGGGATAAACCATCTTACCCGAACTCGTAGGCGTTGTGCTGTTTGCAAAGGTTTCTATAAATATTACTTTTTTTCTGAAAAGCTTTGCTATATAGCACATAGGCACCGCTGTGTGTGTGCCCGTCGTAACCACAACGGCAGGTCTCACCTTCAAAAAAATGAATAAGGATTTTAAAATATTGAACGGGAACTTAAGCATATACGACAGCATATGGGACTTTGTTCCGTAAACCAGAAAATCAATCCTTGACTTATATTCATTCTTGAAATTTTCGGTGGATTTTGTTTTTTCGGTCACCAAATGAAAATCGTATTCAGAAAACAAAGGCTTCAGTTGAAGCAACTCGGATAAATGACCGCCTGTGCTTGCAATGAACAGCACCTTTAATTTATTCATAGCATCACCCGCATAATAAATAACTATATACATGACATAAACTGACAATATTATATCATAATACAAGGTAAAAAGCAAGCGCGTCCTGCCTTATCAGAGGGTGTACTGAAATTCAGACAAATAAAGACAGAAAAATGTGCAGAAATCTGTAAAATTAAGCCGTGAAAGAAGGCTTTTTTGGCGTATTCATGAACAGATGTTTGTAAATTACAAACAAACACTCCTCTGAAAAGTTATTATTGTTTACAAAATAGTGACAGATACGATGCGTTTATTGACTTATCTCCTGATGTTATGCTATAATGTTTATGGCTTAATATAGGTCATACCATCTGATTAGGAGGAGAGAAAATGAAAAGAAAACTGTCGGTATTGGTAATGTTAATTCTGGCATTATCAATAATCTTCGCACTTCCTGCAAGTGCAAGCGATATACCTGTTGACGGCTTCTATGAAGAAGACGGCAATTGGTATTTTTACCGCGACGGCGTAATGGTTACCAACGAGATTATCGAGTATGGTGACTGTTTATACGCCTTTAACGACTGGGGCTGTATGTACGAAGATACTTCGTTCTGGTTTGATTCAGAGTACGGCTCAATTTGCTATCGCGCAAAAGAGGGCGGTCCCCTTTATGAAAACGAATGGTATCAGGATTATTGGGGCGACTGGTTCTATTACGGCGAAAACGGCGCAGCACCCGAGTCCGAGTTTATGACGGTAGACGGAAAGCTCTATTGCTTCGAGTGGGCAGGCCGTATGTTTGCCGACGGTGCAAGATGTGATTGGGAAACCAATACATGGTATGCCTTTGACGAATACGGTGCAGGCGAAGTGCTTGACATAACTACTGCAGGTTGGCAATGGAAGAACGGCAACTGGTATTATGTCTACGAAGACGAATGGGGCACG
>JAZULY010000101.1:0-2379 GCA_045603355.1 Acutalibacteraceae bacterium
TTACAGAGGAAATCTGGCAGTCGTTACCGCATAGCGGCGAGTCTATTATGATTAGTGACTGGCCCACATATAACCCCGCTCACGACTATGAAGCAGACGAGAGCGAGTTTGAAAAGGTTATGGACGCTATCCGCGCTATCCGTAACCGCCGCTCGGAAATGAATGTTCCGCCGTCAAGAAAGGCAAAGGTATGCATCGCAACCGCATATCCCGAAACCTTTGCAAACGGCGAAGGCTTTATCAGTCGCTTGGCATCAGCCTCAAGCGTAGAAATTGCCGATAACTTCGATATGCCCGATGCCGTTTCTATTATCACCGATTCTGCTAAGATTTATCTGCCTCTCGCAGAGCTGGTAGATTTCTCCGCAGAGCTTGAGCGACTCGAAAAGGAACTTAAAAAGGCAAATGTCGATAAGGAATTTTTCGAGAAAAAACTCAATAATCCGGGATTTGTTGCTAAGGCTCCCGAGCAGCTCGTAGCTACTCAGCGCGAGCAGTTAGCCAAGGTGCTTGAGAAGATTTCTCTGATTGAAGCGAGTATTTCTGATATAAAGGCAAAAATGTAGTTTTAAAACACCGCATATCACGCGATATGCGGTGTTTTTATATAAAAATTTAATAATGCCGACGAAATGCGACAAATTTTATCCGTCTGAACTCCTATTATTATATAGGAGTTTATTTTTTTGGAGGTGTAAAAAATGGCAGTAAGTATTCAGCAAACGGGCGAGGTAATGTCGGCATATCTGTCGGGTGAACTTGACCACCACTCTGCAAAGGAGATGCGCGAGGCAATAGATAATGCGCTCGACCTTATAATGCCCACATTATTAATAATAGATTTCAGCGGGGTCGATTTTATGGATAGCTCGGGCATAGGGCTTGTTATGGGCAGATACCGCAAGCTTGCAAAAAGCGGTGCCGAGCTGCATGTGACGGGTACATCGGCACAGATATATAAGGTTATGAAACTCGCGGGAATAGAAAGATTAGCAAGACTTGAAAAAGGAGATAAATAATGAAAACCGTAAATAAATTCACACTAACCATTCCATCAAGGTCGACCAATGAGGCTTTTGCGCGTGCCGCAGTGTCGGCGTTCGCCGCCCAGCTCGACCCTACCATAGATGAACTGAGTGATATAAAGACCGCCGTTAGCGAGGCGGTAACAAACTGCATTGTTCATGCCTACCGTGAGAACATCGGCAATATCTACATAACCGCCGAGATAAGGGACGACTATTCTCTGCGTATTCGCGTGCGGGACAAGGGCTGCGGTATTGATAATATCGAGCAGGCAATGCAGCCGCTGTTTACTACGGCAGGCGGCGAGCGAGCAGGTCTCGGCTTTGCCGTTATGCAGAGCTTTATGGATTCACTACGCGTTCGTTCCAAACTCGGGCAGGGGACAAGCATTACTATGACTAAAAAAATAAGTGTGAGAATGGGAAATGCTGCTAAATAAGGAAGAAGAATTTATAAAAGAAAACCTCGGTCTCGTCCATTCGTGTTGCCGCCGTTTTGCCGGTCGGGGTATTGAGTATGACGATATGTTTCAGGCGGGCTGCGTCGGTCTGCTTAAAGCTGCACGCGATTTTGACGAAAGCCGCGGTTTTATGTTTTCAACCTATGCCGTTCCGGGTATACTCGGCGAAATAAAACGACTGTTTCGTGACGGTGGCGCTATAAAGGTGTCGCGAACGCTTAAGGAACTATCCCTAAAGGTTGCTCGTGAGAGCGAGCGTTTTGAAAAAGAGAAGGGCAGAGCGCCGTCGGTTAAGGAGCTCGCAGCCGCTTTAGGTGTAGACGATACCGATATCACCGAAGCTATAAATGTATCGATTCCGCCCTCGTCTTTAACATATTTTGATGAAGATGGTATAAAAGAATTAGATTTGCCCATAATAGACCAAGAGGAAAATATATACAATCGCCTCGATATCACAAGGGCAGTTGAGTGCCTTGGGTCTGCAGACCGTCAAATTATCTATTACCGATACTTCGAAGGTCTCACCCAAAGCAAAACGGCAGCACTTTTAAACCTTAGTCAGGTGCAGGTTTCGCGCAGGGAAAGGAAACTTATGGAAATTATGCGCAAAAAACTCGACCCGAATTAACAAAAAATGTGTATAATAATGAAGTCGTAAAATCTGCTAAAAAACTTTGAAAAAAGTTGAAAAAAGTGCTTGACAATGCTGTTCCGTTGTGGTATTATAATCTGGCACCCGCAAAACGGGTGCACAACGAACCTTGAAAATTAAACAACGACGAACTAATAAGGACCCGACGATTCCAAAGAGAAATCTAAGGAAATCAAGGACAATTTTTAATGCGTCAGCATTAAGTAAATGAGCTAAAGAGCTTATCTAAGAGATTTTA
>JAZULY010000102.1:0-3020 GCA_045603355.1 Acutalibacteraceae bacterium
CAACGTCGGTATACATACCCTCTTCATCAACGATTTTATAAATCTTTTTAAAGGAATTAGCCTTACTTGCATACAAAACGGCAAAATTTTCGCCGAAATTTTCTCGCATTGCATTTACATATGTACGGCAGTTACTTCTTATCTTGTTTTCATCCAAAAGATAGAGCGGGGTGCCGTATTTTTGTGCTAATTCGGTAACGGCGCGACCGCAAAAACACAGAACGCCGTTTTCATTTACAGAAATGTTATCACAAATCATTATTTTCCCTCGTTAATAAACTCATTGTAAATAGCCTTAATAGCGGCTACATAATCCTTTTCTTCAACACCGATGATGATATTAAGCTCACTCGAGCCCTGATCTATCATACGAATATTAATTTTAGCATTAGCTAAAGCGGTAAATATTTTAGCCGCAGTACCTGGCGCGCTGATCATTCCGCGACCTACAACCGCAATTAAAGCCAGATTTTCAAACAGCGTAATCGAATCGGGGCTTACCTTTTTAACGATATCGGCTGTGATATTGCCCTTGAATTCCTTAATATCATCAGAGCGCAGAACGATTGACATAGTATCAATACCGCTCGGCAGATGCTCAAAGCAGATATTGTGTGTTTCAAGTGTTTCCAAAACTCGGCGGGTAAAGCCTACCTCTGCATTCATCATATCCTTTTCAATATGAATAGCGGTAAAGCCGGGCATACCTGCAATACCTGTAATAACACTGTCGGGCGTATCGGTTGCCGATTTGGAAACTATCATAGTGCCTGCATCCTCAGGCGCATTAGTATTCTTGATATTAATCGGAATACCCGCTTTTCTTACGGGGAAAATTGCCTCTTCGTGAAGGACGGTAGCACCCATATAGGAAAGTTCTCGAAGCTCACGGTAGGTTATTTCGGTAACGGTCTTCGGATTCTCAACAAGGCGCGGGTCAACCATTAAAAGACCCGAAACATCGGTCCAGTTTTCATATATATCGGCGAGAACTGCACGCGCTACGAGTGAGCCTGTAATATCTGAGCCGCCGCGTGAGAAGGTCTTAATTGTACCGTTAGGCATAGAGCCGTAAAAACCCGGAATTACTGCATAATCGTGCTTAGCAAGTACTTTAGCAATAGTATTATTGGTTTTTTCCGCATCAAGGCTGCCGTCATTATTAAAGAAAATGCAACAACCCGCATCAACAAACTCAAAACCGAGATAGTTTGCAAGTATTTTGGCATTTAAATACTCACCGCGGCTTGCAAAATAATCGCGACCTGCGTGGTTAATGAATGCGGTTCTGATATTTGAAAAATCCTCTTCGAGCGAAAAATCAATTCCTAAATCACTGATTATCTCACGATATCTGGTCTCAATCGCGGAGAAGCTCGAGTCGGTATACTCTTTATCATAAGAGTGTTCGAAACAGTCTAAAAGCATATCGGTGATTTTAGTATCATTATTATTGCGCTTACCGGGTGCCGATGCTACAACATAACGGCGCTCGGGCTCGGCTTTAATAATCTCAGCAACCTTTTTAAACTGATTAGCATCAGCCAATGAGCTGCCACCGAATTTTAATACCTTTAACATAAAATTCAATCCTCCAAATATTGAAAAATTTATACTCAAAAAAAGGATAGCCGCAAAAGGGCTATCCGCTCAAAAGAAAAGAGATAAAAGCAGATAGCACTCCGCAGATGACTGCGACAGCAAGAAGGGTTTTAACCCTAATTGCCAGATCGGTTTTACGCCTCAACCGTCTTCGGCGCCTGCCCCTTTCCCCTACTGCAACGCCCGCGACGGCTTTACCGCAGAAGGTACTTTTGACATAACGCACCTCTATCAAGTCTAAATATTAACATAGTTTGCGACGCGTGTCAACAAAAAAATACATTAAATATCGATTTTAAAAAGGTTTGCCGCATTTTTATAGAAGATTTTTTTGTATTCCTCGTCGCTGAGACCTAAATTTAAAAGGTTCTCTACTTCCTTTTTGTGTGACCACATCGGGTAGTCAACACCGAACATAACTCGGTCGGCGCCATAAGCGCGAATTATCTCTACCGCCCTGTCCTTCGGCAAAAATTCCAAAGAGGAACTGGTGTCTACCATAAAGTTTTTAAAACCGCCGAGCTCTTTTACAGCGTCATCCCAAACCGAATAACCGCCGAGATGGGCGCCGATTACAAGCAAATCGGTATAGGTTTCAAGTATCGGCTTTAAGCGGTTAGGGTTTGAAAAATCGTAACGCTTATCGCCCGTGTGCATTAATATCGGCAGCCTGCCCTCACAAAGCTCATAAATTTTAAGGCAGCGGTAGTCATCAATTTTAAAGCCCTGAATATCGGGATGAAGTTTAACACCTTTAAGTCCTAAGGATATTATTTGCTCAATATCACCTTTTATATCTTCACTGTCGGGATGCAACGTACCGAGTCCCGTCATGGTGCCGCCGCTATCCTTAACAAGTGATGCAACAAAATTATTAATTGATGCAACCTGTTTTGGCGTAGTAGCAACCGAAAAGACAATATAATGGTCAACTCCTGCCTCATCACCGAGCTGCTTTAACTGGGCTGCGGTGCCGTTATACGGCATAGGTAAGCCGTAAAACTTACCCGTAGCCGCAGCCGCTTTTTCGGCAATCTTATCGGGATATATATGACAATGACAATCAATTATTGGATACATTATATACTATGCAACTTTTATCGGTCGGTTTACTTGAGGCCGAGTTTTTTAGCTGCATCCTCCCGCATCTTGTATTTTAAAATCTTACCTGCGGCATTCATCGGGAACTTAGATACGAAATCAATGTATCTCGGCACCTTGTGACGAGCCATATGCGCGGCAATATAGTCCTACATTTCCTGCTCAGCCATGGTCTGACCCTCTTTAAGGATAATGCAAGCCATAATTTCCTCGCCGTACTGCTCATCGGGCACGCCGATAACCTGTACGTCACTTACCTTATCGCAGGTGTAGATAAATTCCTCGATTTCCTTCGGGTAAATATTTTCACCGCCACG
>JAZULY010000103.1:0-9539 GCA_045603355.1 Acutalibacteraceae bacterium
GCCTGCTTCACCTATGATATCCCCGTAAACGCAGGCCCGCCGCTTATATTCGTAACGCTGCCTAACGTATTTATCAATATGCCGGGCGGCAGAATTTGGGGCAGCCTTTTCTTCCTGTTTATGACCTTCGCGGCATTCTCAACGGTGCTGGCAGTATTCCAGAATATAGTTGCAAACACCCGCGATACATTTGGGTGGAGTCTTAAAAAGGCTTGCCTTATAAACGGAGCTTTACTTTTCGTATTATCTCTGCCCTGCATATTCGGTTACAATATACTCAGCGGTTTCACCCCCTTCGGCGAGGGCTCGGCTATACTCGACCTTGAGGACTTTATCGTCAGCAACGTTCTCCTGCCGCTCGGCTCATTTATCTTTATAATCTTCTGCACCTCCCGTTACGGTTGGGGTTGGAAGAACTTTAAAGAAGAAGCCAACCAAGGCAAGGGCCTTAAAGTGCAAAACTGGATGCGCGGTTATATGACCTATGTGCTTCCCGTAATTGTTCTGATTCTCTTTATCGTTGGTATTGTAACTAAATTCTTACCTGCGTAATAAAAAGTCATATGAAAAACACCATAGACTCACAAAAGTGAATCTATGGTGTTTCGTTATTTCTGAGAATAAATTTTTACCCCAATAAAAAGCGCACCCCCGAAGAGATGCGCCGAAAAAGTGTTCCCTCGGTATAGCTGCGACACTAACCATTTTCCCACACGGAATTAGAGGAAAACACCTTTTACGTATTCGATTTGTTTTTCAATAGACGCTTTGCCTGTGCCGCCTGCCGAAATGCGCTTTTCAACGCAGGTTTCAAGGCTGATTTCATTATAAAGGTCGGTATCAAACAGGTCGGAAAACTCTTTATACACTGCCAGCGGGAGGTTATCAAGCACTGTACCCTTTTCGATACAGTAGCCGACTATCTGACCGACTATCTTATATGCGCTGCGGAAAGGCAGGCCTTTTCTTACCAAGTAATCGGCAAGGTCGGTGGCATTTATAAAACCTTCCTGCGCGGCTTTATACATATTTTCCTTTTTAACCGTCAAGGTAGCTATCATCGGCGCGAAGATAGAAAGACACTTTTTGACCGTTTCGATACTGTCGAAAATTGCCTGTTTATCCTCCTGCATATCCTTATTGTATGCGAGCGGCAGACCCTTAAGCATTGTAAGGGTGGCTACAAGGTTGCCGTAAACCCTGCCCGTCTTGCCGCGGACAAGCTCTGCCATATCGGAGTTCTTTTTCTGCGGCATAATGCTCGAGCCAGTAGTATAGCTATCGTCAAGCTCAATAAACTTAAACTCCCAGCTTGACCAGAGGATAATCTCCTCAGAAAAACGGGATAAGTGCATCATTATAGTAGAATATGCCGCCATAAGCTCAACGCAGAAATCTCTGTCGGACACGCCATCGATACTGTTAAGGGTAATACCGTCAAAGCCAAGGCTTTCGGCTACCATTTCGCGGTTAGTATTAAAGGTAGTGCCTGCGAGCGCGCAGGAGCCGAGAGGTGAATAATTCATATGCGCGAGCGCGTCAGTAAGCCTTGTGATATCGCGCGTAAACATCATAGCGTATGCTAAAATCTGATGGGCAAAGGCTATGGGTTGAGCACGCTGCAGATGCGTGTACCCAGGCATAATTGTGGTTTTATGCTGCTCTGCCTGCTCGGTGATAGCCTTGATTAAATCCTTTAATAACTCAATTATTTCATTTGTTTCATCGCGCAGATAGAGTCTGATATCGAGCGCTACCTGATCGTTGCGGCTACGTGCTGTGTGCAGTCTTTTACCCGTATCACCTATGCGACGGGTAAGCTCTGCTTCGATGAACATATGAATATCCTCGCCGCCTACCGAAAAGTCAAGCGCACCCGAATTCAGGTCATCGAGTATAGCAGACAGCGTCTCGATAATAGTATCGGCATCGTCTGCCGTGATAATACCCTGTGCCGCGAGCATAGCCGCGTGAGCCATAGAGCCCTTAATATCCTGCTTGTACATTTTGCAGTCAAAATGAAGCGACGAGTTGAAGTCATCCGCTTGACTGTCAAGCTCCTTTGTAAATCTGCCTTCCCACATTTTTCCCATTGATAAAACCTCTGTTTTAAAGTATTAATGAAATAATTATATACTCTGCCTTATAAATTTGCAAGTTTTATTGCTTTAGTTATCGCATTTAATACCCGTTTTTTGTCCTTACTCCACTCGGGCGCTATAAGTATCTTCTTCGGCCCATCCCCCGTAATTCGGTGTATAACTACACCCTCGGGTATTATTTTAAGGCAGGAAATGAGTATATCTATATATTCGTCCTGGCCGAGAATGGTGAATTTGCCGCTCAGATAATCGTCCGCTAAATCGGTATTCTCGAGCACGTGTAAAAGCTGCAGTTTAATGCCGTCGGTACCCGCATTCAGAGCGAATTTAACCGACGCGAGCATATCCTCTTTTGTTTCATTCGGCAGACCTAAAATAATATGCGTGACTATATGCACACCTATTTCTTTAAGCCGCTTTACGGCTGACCTATAAATATCATTCGCGTAGCCGCGGCGGATATATTGTGTGGTGCTTTCCTTTGATGTTTGCAGGCCGAGCTCCACCCAGACGGGTTTGATTTTATTTAAGCGGTCGAGCAAATTTAAGACATCGTCACCCAAACAGTCGGGACGCGTGGCTACCGACAGCGCTACAACCTCGGCGTCTTCTAAGGCTTCGGTAAATACTTTTTCGAGATAAGAAACATCGGCGTAGGTATTTGTAAAGCTGCCGAAATAGGCTATGTATTTATTTCCCTTGTATTTTTTTGATACGAGTTTTTTAGCGTCAAAAAGCTGCTGAGAGATACTTTTCTGCGGGTCGGCCGAAAACTCACCCGAGCCACCCGCAGAGCAAAATATACAGCCTCTGTTGCCGCATCTGCCGTCCCTGTTCGGGCAGGTCATACCGCCGCTGAGGGACACCTTATAAACCTTTTCGCCGAAAAGCGCCTTACAGTAATCATTTACGGTAGTCATATTTATCAGGACTCCCCTTTTTGTTAATACAATTATAAAAAATATAAAAATAATTGTCAACAGGTATTGACAGCAGGTGAAGAGCATAATATAATAATATATGAACAATTATTCATATGAAAGGATGTTTGTTTTGAGGAGAACAGAAATTGAACTGTGCGAAGAAAAAATAATTCACGAAAATCTTATTAAAGAAGTAAATAGTAAGATGCCCGACGAGGAGGTTTTATATGACCTTGCCGAGCTTTACAAGGTTTTCGGTGACTCAACGCGAATTAAGATACTTTTCGTGTTGTTTGAGAGTGAAATGTGTGTTTGCGATATTGCAGAACTTCTTAATATGACACATAGCGCAATTTCGCACCAATTAAGGGTACTCAAGCAAAACAAGCTTGTAAAGTCGCGCAGAGACGGTAAGACGGTATTCTACAGCCTTGCCGACTCACACGTGCGACTCATACTCAACCAAGGTCTTGACCATATTTACGAATAGGAGTGAATTTTATGAGAAAAGCATTCGCCTTAGAGGATTTAGGCTGCGCGCACTGCGCCGCAAAAATGCAGGAGGCTATAAACAAAACGGGAAACATTAAGTGTGAAATAAATTTTTTCGCGCAGAAGATATTTATTGAAGCCGATGATAACGAATTTGAAGCAGCCGTTGATACCGCGCAGAAGATAATACGCGGAATCGAGCGCGATTGCCGCATTGTGAGGTAAAAAATGACCCGCAAACAGAAAAAATTGCTTTACCGCATAATAGCCGTTGCCCTGCTTTCGGTGATGGGGATTATAGTTAATTCTTTTCTGCCGACCTTAATTATACCGCTTATTATATTTTTAGCCGCAGCAGTACTCGGTGGATATGATGTGCTGATATCCGCCGCTAATAATCTTATCCACGGGCATATGCTCGATGAAAATTTACTTATGACTCTGGGTGCTACGGGCGCATTTATACTCGGCGAATACACCGAGGGCGTATTTATACTGCTGCTCTACCAAATAGGCGAGCTTTTTCAGGCGGTTGCGGTTGGAAAATCGAGAAAATCCATCAGTTCACTTATGGATATACGCCCCGACTATGCCAATAAAATAGTAGACGGAGGCACTGTACAGGTAGACCCGTACGAGCTCGAAATCGGGGATACGATAGAGATTCTCCCCGGTGAGAAAATCCCCGTGGACTGCGTTGTGAAAAGCGGTAACTCACAGATAGATACCTCTGCCCTTACGGGTGAGAGTCTGCCGCGATATGTAAAGGCGGGAGATGAGATGCTGAGTTCCTCTGTTAATTTAAGCAGTACCCTCACCGCTACTGTCAGTAAAACCTTCGATAAATCGACTGTATCAAAAATACTCGAAATGGTGGAAAACGCGACCTCCAAAAAGAGCAGGACGGAAAATTTTGTTACAACGTTTGCAAAATACTACACCCCCATCGTAGTAGCTCTCGCGTTACTCTTGCTTATAGTGCCCTCGCTTATTTGGGGAGACGTGAGCGTTTGGCTCTACCGCAGTATTATGTTTCTCGTAATCTCCTGCCCCTGCGCGCTGGTAGTATCGGTGCCGCTTGCCTTTTTCGGGGCTATCGGCGGTGCATCAAAAATAGGTGTGTTAGTAAAGGGCAGTAACTATCTTGAGGCATTGTCCCACGCGAAAACTATAGTATTTGATAAAACAGGCACGCTGACTATTGGCAATTTTGCAGTACAGCATATTGAGGGTAAAATCGAGGCTGAAAAACTGCTCAGATTAGCCGCTGTCTGTGAGCATAACTCCCCCCACCCTATCGCTTTGTCTATAAAAAAAGAATGTGATGCGGCAGAAGAATTAAAGGATAGCAGCGACCACACCGTTATAAACGGCAAGGGCGTTAGCTGTATATACAAAGAAAAACTACTGCTAGCGGGAAACCGCGACCTAATGGATGACCATAACATCCCCGTTCCCGTGACCGAAAAGGCAGGTACTGTGATTTATGTTGCCTATGATAACGAGTATTTAGGGCTTATCGTAGTCGGTGACCAGATTAAGCCGACTGCAAAGCAGGCTATCGACAGTATAAAAAAGAGTGGTATTAAAACGGTGCTCTTGACGGGCGACCGCGAAAGCATTGGAACAGCGGTAGCTGAACAGCTCGGTATAGACTGTGTTAAGACCGAACTGCTGCCCGATGAAAAGGTAGCAGAGCTTGAAAAGATAATTGATAATTCGGGCGGTAAGGTAATCTACGTTGGTGACGGCATTAACGACGCGCCCGTGCTTGCCCGCGCCGATATCGGTATTTCAATGGGTACTCTCGGAAGTGATGCCGCAGTAGAAGCGAGCGATATCGTAATTATGAATGACGATATTTCTCTTTTACCCACCGCCATTAAAATCAGCCGCAGAGCGCTCGGTATTTCAAAACAGAATATTGCATTTGCGCTGACTATTAAATTTTTATGGCTTATTTTAGCCGCGCTCGGACTATCAAACGTAATGCTCTCGGTATTTGCCGATGTTGGTGTTCTGATAATTGCTGTTTTAAATTCAATGCGAACGCTAAGTATAGCAAAAAACCGTGTGTCAAATTGACACATGGTTTTTCATTTTAGTTCATCTTTTCTATTAATTCTTTTAGCCACCCGGGACTATTTTTACCAATCGGTTGAAGCTCTCCGTTTTTATATTTAGCAACTGTTACGAAGCCATTGTCGTTGTCATAAAAAGTCGCTTCATTGCAATACGGCAACACTGTGAGCAAATCATCAAAGCGCTTTTGGAAGCGTTTTGTCACTGCTTCTGTGTCAATATTATGACCGCCTTTTCTTACTCTGTTATCGATGCGGAGTAAACTTTCTTCCATTGTATCGAGTCCAACATAATAAAGACGAATATAATAATCCTTTTCGATTGCCCGTTTAATGGTGTTCAATGTTTTTCTTCCCGAAAGGGTAGTTTCCTGTGTAAAACAAATTTCTTTTTCCAAGCAGTCATCAATAATTGCAATTGCTTGTTTGCCGCCCTCAATAGCATTACCACCACAAGCGACGGTTATTTTATCAACATCAATAATTTTACCTAAGTTATCGATTTCAGTTCTTAAAACACCGGTCAAACTACTTTTACCGCAGCCATTAACGCCAGCGACAATTGTATACGTTTTCATATATACCAATTCCCTTTTGAATTTCAGTAGCTATATTATAACACAATAAAAAAATTTTTTCAATAATTGCTTTAAAGCTTCATCAAACGGGTGGTTATGATTTATTATGCCTTATATTAATTAAATGTGCGATGCCGGGTATGCTCTCGCCCTGCTGGGTAGATGTAGGTGACAAAAGCGCACCCGTAGCGCAAAAAAGAATGTTTTTATATTCCCCTTTCTCTACCCTTTTCAGGATATGAGAACACAGTACCGACGCCGAGCAGCCACAGCCCGAGCCGCCCGCGTGGGTGTCCTGGCTCTCAAGGTCAAAAATCATAAGTCCGCAGTCCTTATGCTGCCGTTTTATATCGATATTATCCTTTTCTAAAATTTCATAGAGCAGTTCACTGCCGACAAGACCTAAGTCACCAGTAAAAATTTTATCGTAGTCGGTCGGTGAGGTGGCGGTGTCTTTAAGAAAACGCTTAATGGTATCTGCAGCGGCAGGGGAAAATGTCAAGAGAACACCATAAATTTTTAGAAATTTATTTTTTCCTTTGTTTATGCGGTTTCCGAGACTTTATTTATGAGTGCGGCTATGGGTAGGTAGATGTGAAAGGTAGACGATAGCATTATTTTGATCAAATGCTTTATTAAAATATTATTCATTACTCTTCTATTAAACAATCTACTTTATATTATTAGTTGTTTTTTTAATATATTTATGGTAAAATTTTCTTGTAGAATTTTGTCGCATTATTCTAATAATTAATTAAGGAAGCGAAAATATGATAAAAAAGCGTAAGGTATCTTTTTATAAGTTAACGCAAGAAAAACACACCTATATTAAAGAACGCAATACAACTGAAATCAGAAATTTAGACAATATAACAATTGAAAATAATTTCAAATACATTTATGATAATAAAACCAATTCGTTATCCAACGGAAATAGGGCAATAACAGTTCGTCACTCAAGCAACGATTATGTTTTAGAAATCATAGAAATTAAAGACCACGAAGCTTTTATTAAAATCGGTCAGCAGAATTCAGTTAACACGGTAGCTCTCCGAGATGTCGATACGCTCGAAACAGAGCGAGTGCCTATGAGCGATACTCAGCAGTTAGAGTTGTTTACATATTTTCTGATTGATTTTACAACTGGCATAGTTAGTTACATCGGTGTTAATGGTGCTCCAAAAATATCTGTAATTAGAACATTATTTGATGAGGAATTTGTTGCTACACAATCCACATATACTAAGATAGCGTCAATTTTAACAACTGATATCTTAAATACGCTTATCAAGAAGAAGACTATTAGCAAATTGACTGTCACATATTCAGTACCAGAAGATAATATTTTAAGCAATTTGGGAGTGGATAAAAACACTTTTGACTGTTTACGCAATGTCAAAACTAGAACAGCAAGCTTAAAACTTGTTGCTACTAGAAACAAAAACATTTTGGACTCAAGTGGAAGCTTAGTAGATTTGATCACTTCAATAAAAGAAAAATTTGGAAGCAATTTATTAGGTTTAACCGCTAATGCTAAAGATGACAACGAAGAATCTCAACCATATAACTTATTACAGTATTGTTTCACCAAAACAGTTACCATTGGAGATGAATCATCAATAATAACCGAAAGCGATTTCAAATCAGCATTAAAAAACACATACAATAACAATAAAGATGAATTATTGCGATATGCTAAAGTTTAAGGTGCAAATGTATGACAAAGATAAAAAACAATATTAAACTAATATGTGTGTTTATTATTACTATAATAATTTCGTGTTTATTAGTTAAATATTCATTAATAAGTATAGAAAAAATTATCGAATTAGCTGATGACTTTCAGTACAACATTATTTCAATGTCTTCGATTATTGGTGGATTTTTATTTACTGGTGTAGGTATTTTGATTTCTGCCATCGATAAAGAGAGAGTCAAAAGATTGTGGGAAAACAATTATTTAGATAACCTATATAAAGCATCCTTTATCGGTATGATTTCAAATGTAGTTACAATTTTAAGTGCACTAACTGTTTTGTGCTGTACTGTTAACAAGAAATTATCTACGATATTGTATTACGTTGAAATTGCATCTTTGATTTTAGGATTTGTATTTTTTATCTGGAGTATAAAACAGCTAATATTCATCATTTCTAGATTAAAATCGGATTAATTTTTTTACGGCAGGGATTTCTCCCTGCCGTAACTTTATGCCGATTTTTTCTTTTTGTCGGGATTTTCGGGTTCGATGAGTTGCTTATTGAGTTCGATATATTCAACTGCCTGTGCATAAGCATCCTGGAACTTGAAAACAATCTCGATATCTCCGCCTTCGTGTACGAAAATCTCTTCTATAAGTTCGGTTACTATCGGCCTTGTTAAAGCCTCAATATTACCGTACTTCTTAAAATGCGCTACAAAATCGTTATCTTCGTTAATACCGTTTTTGAACTGATCGGCAGATTTTGTAAGTCCGGCAATTTTTTCGTCAATAACCCTAAGCCTCTCATTAAGACGTTCCTTTAACATTTGGTACTCATCCATTGTAATAACACCGCTTTTCCAGTCAGGATAAAGGTCAGTAAGCATCGTCACCAATTTTTCCCGTTCAGATACTTGCGTTTTGAGTGCCTTTTGAAGATGAGTTGATTCACTTTTTCGTTTAGCATTATTATTAATCAGATCTAACATATCACTCATCGTAACCGCAGTGTTAATCATATTTTGAATGGATAAAAAAACCGCCTCTTCTAACTTGTCAATACGTATGGTGTGGTTTGTGCAGGCTGATTTTTTCATCTTTCGTGCCGTAACACAACGGTAATAATGATAAGTGGCATACGGATGCTGATTGGTCTTTTTATTCATCACACGCTTGCAGTCTGCGCACCGCACAAGCCCTGAAAACAAATCAACATTTTTCTTCTTGGGACTTTTGCGGATATGCTTATTAAATAGTGCCTGTGCATTGTCAAAGGTCTCTTGGCTAATGATTGGCTCGTGAGTACCTTCAACAATAATCCACTCATCCTTAGGAATCGCGCGGCATTGTTTAATCTTATAACTATAGGTAGTATTTCTACCTTGCACCATATCGCCAACATACATACGGTTTTGCAAAATTCGGCGCACAGAACTATCAGGCCATAAACCGTCATTGCTTCTGCCTGACGGATGCTTGTAGTTTAGTCCCTTTTGTTTTTTATACATTGACGGATTTGGTATACCCATTTCGTTCAGGTCTTTAGTAATACCTATTATACTTTCGCCCGCAATAAAGCGTTCAAAAATCATTCGCACTATCGGTGCTGTTTCCTCATCAATAATAAGATGATGTTTATCATCCGGATCTTTTAGGTATCC
>JAZULY010000104.1:0-2303 GCA_045603355.1 Acutalibacteraceae bacterium
TCTTAGGAAGACAAACCAAATGATCAACTCCTTGGCTCACAGAACGACATGGCTACGATCCGACTTGTGCAAAGTCCCGGATATTTATCGGCATAGCGCGTCCAGTCGAACTTACCCGAATCAACAATACATCCGCCGACACCTGCGCCGTGACCATCCATATACTTGGTTGTAGAATGGGTTACTATATCAGCGCCCCATTCAAACGGACGGCAGTTTACGGGTGTTGCAAAGGTGTTATCAATAATAAGCGGAACGCCGTGCGCGTGAGCAGCTTTTGCAAATCTCTCAATATCGAGCACCGATAAGGCAGGATTAGCTATAGTTTCACCGAATACCGCCTTAGTGTTGGGACGGAATGCAGCCTCTAATTCCTCATCTGTGCAGTCGGGAGTTACGAATGTGAACTCAATACCCATCTTCTTCATTGTAACGGCAAAAAGATTAAATGTTCCGCCGTAAATAGTAGAAGAAGATACAACGTGGTCGCCGCAGTTAGCGATATTGAAGATGCTGTAGAAGTTAGCTGCCTGACCGGAAGAAGTCAGCATTGCGGCAGTACCGCCCTCCATATCGCATATTTTTGCTGCAACAGAGTCATTCGTCGGGTTCTGCAGTCTTGTATAGAAGTAACCGCTTGCCTCAAGGTCAAACAGTTTACCCATATCTTCGCTGGTATTATACTTAAATGTTGTGCTCTGGATAATCGGTATCTGTCTCGGCTCACCGTTTCCGGGAGTATAACCGCCCTGAACACATTTTGTTTCAATTTTAAAATCGCTCATAGTAACCTCCGTTTTAGAGTTCAATTCTCCAGCCAAATGGATCTTCACACTTGCCCCACTGAATACCTGTAATGGTATCGTAAAGCTTCTGTGTGAGTTCGCCGATCTTACCGCCGCCGATTTCCATAACGTCATCTACATAGCGGAGCTTGCCAACGGGTGAAATAACGGCTGCGGTACCTGTACCGAATACCTCTTCGAGTGAGCCATCCTTAGCAGCGGCAACTAATTCGTCAACGCTGATACGTCTTTCCTCAACCTCATAACCCCAGGATTTACAAACCTGAATTACCGAGTTACGGGTAATACCGGGCAAAATGCTACCGTTAAGCATAGGAGTAACAACCTTGCCGTTAATCTTGAAGAAGATATTCATAGCGCCTACCTCTTCGATGTACTTTCTCTCAACACCGTCGAGCCAGAGCACCTGAGAATAACCGCCGTCGTGCGCCTTTACTTGAGCTATAAGGCTGGCAGCGTAGTTACCGCCCGTCTTAGCAAAGCCCATACCGCCCTTAACTGCGCGAACATATTCGTCCTCTATCCAGATACCAACGGGTGCAAGACCGCTTTCGTAGTAAGCACCGCTGGGTGAGAGAATAACAATGAACATATATGTTTTAGAGGGTGCAACACCGAGAAAATCATCGGTAGCAATTACAAAGGGGCGGATATAAAGCGATGTTCCGTCATCAGTAGGAATCCAGTCCTTATCAATACGAACAAGCTCGGCAACCGCCTGGACAAAATCCTCCTCGGGAATATGCGGAATGCAAAGACGGTCGTTAGAAGCGTTTGCGCGCTTCGCATTCATATCAGGACGGAAAAGATAAGCCTTTTCGCCGTTTCTGTACGCCTTTAAACCCTCGAACATTTCCTGACCGTAATGGAATACCATTGCCGCAGGAGAAAGCTCGATATTATGATACGGCTCAATTCTCGCGTCGTGCCAACCTTTACCCTCAGTATAGTTCATAATAAACATATGGTCGGTAAAGATATGACCAAAGCCGAGCTTAGTGCCGGGTGCGGGTTTGGCTTTCGGTGTGGTAGTTTTAGTGATTTTGATATCTAACATAAATATACCTTCTTTTAAGCTTTAAAATTATATCCTGTCTGAATAGCCTTAAGGTTAATACCTGCCATTTCAGCCTTACGCGGAGGAATAACCTTTTCGAGGGCAGCCTCGGTGCCGTCAATTGAAAAATCATCACAAGCATCAAGCAGCTTACCCATAAGAATCATATTAGCAAGTGAGCCGTAGCCTTCGTCCATAGCCATTTTTGTGGCAGGAACATAGTAAACAGAAACGTCATCGCGCTCAATTTTCTCACTGATTAAAGTAGAATCAACGATGATAACGCCGCCTGATACTACATCATCCTTGTATTTAAGGAGTGACGGAAGGTTCATAGCCACAAGACAGTCGGGCGTAGATACGATAGGGCTGCCTACGGGCGTATCACTGATAATTACGCTGCAGTTAGCAGTTCCGCCGCGCATTTCAGGTCCGTAGGA
>JAZULY010000105.1:0-7442 GCA_045603355.1 Acutalibacteraceae bacterium
TGTTTTGAGTTTCAGCGCAAACCTCGCTATACCTTTACCGATAAACGGAATAGCACTTAAAACCGATTTTACCGCACGTTTAGAGCGGTGATATGAACGCTTTGTTCTGATAACGGTTAAATGACGCGCAAGACTGCCGACGTTACGCGAAATCGACATTTTATTATCGTTTAAAATTACGATAAGCTTGTTTCTGCCCGAGCCCGCATTATTAAGCGCCTCATAAACCATACCACCAGTCATAGCGCCGTCACCGACGACACTGATAGTATACCCGTCTTCGCCGAGCATTTCCTTAGCCTTGCATATGCCGTAAGCGGCAGAAAGTGAACTGCTGCTGTGTCCCGTAATAAAGGGGTCGTGCTCGCTCTCATCCGGTCGCATAAATCCCGAAAGTCCGTTTTCGGTACGCAGTGTCGAAAAATTTTCAAATCTGCCCGTCAGTAATTTGTGGGTGTAACACTGATGACCCACATCGAAGAGAATAGAGTCCTTCGGTGAATTGAAACATTTGTGGAGTGCCACCGATAGCTCTACCGTGCCGAGATTAGATGCTAAGTGACCGCCGTTTTTCGATACAGTGTTTATCATACAGTCGCGTACTTCATTACATAATTCTTCGAGCTGTGCGATATTTAGTTTTTTAACGTCTTCGGGAGAGGAAATCCCCTCTAAAATTTTGTATTCCAAATTAAAAACCTCTAATAAGTTCTGTTTGCTAAATAATCTGCAAATTCTTTTAAAACTGTTCCGTCGCCGCCAAAAAGGTCGATGTCAGCCTTGGCTTTATTGGTTAACTCTTTAACGATTTGCCGTGATTTATCTATACCGTAAATAGTAACAAATGTAGTTTTATTGTTCTTTTCATCACTGCCGAGCGGTTTGCCGAGTTTTTCGGAATCGCCCTCAACATCGAGGATATCATCAACTATCTGGAACGCAAGACCTATTTTCTCAGCATAGTCAGCCGCTAAGGTTGTTTTACCATCAGCGCCTGCGAGCACACAGCCGATAGTAGCCGCCGCTTTTAATAGAGCACCTGTTTTAAGTGCATACATTTCTTTGAGAGAGTCTGCATTATCCAAACTTTCAGGGAAATTTACATCAATGACCTGACCGCCTATCATTCCGTTGACACCGGCGTAACCTCCCAACAGACCGATAGCTTTTAATACTCTATCGGCAGGGATATCGGTAACGCCCGCGGCATAGGTAAAGGCTTCGGTCAAAAGCGCGTCACCCGCAAGCAACGCTAAAGCCTCGCCGTATGCCTTATGGCAGGAAGGCTTGCCGCGACGCACGTCATCATTATCCATCGATGGCAAATCATCGTGCACGAGTGAATAGGTGTGTATCATCTCAAGTGCCACCGCAAGGCGGATAGCCTCGCTGCTTTCGCCCCCGCAAAGCTTATAAAACTCCATTAACAGCATAGGACGGACGCGCTTGCCGCCGTCCTTAGCGGAATATTTCATAGCATTTGTCAGAATTTCATATTTAGTATTTTCAGCAAAAATGGCTTCATCCAATTTTGTGTTTACTATATCGATGTAAGAATTTATTACTGCATCGAGTTTCGGCATTACTGTTCCTCCGCCTCGCTTAAAGTTTTTATTTGCAATTTAGCGTCTTCAAGACACTTGTTGCAGTTTTTAGTCAGCTCTACACCCTTTGTGAATAAATCGATTGATTCCGACAAGGTGCATTCGACCGATTCAAGTCTTGCAACGATTTTTTCAAGCTCACTTAAATTATTTTCGAAATCTATTTTTTCTGTCATCTCTAACTCCTAATTTTTCTCGGTTTCAATAACCTGACATTCGGCGTTGCCGTCCGATAAAAGTAACCTGAATTTATCTCCCGCGCTGATATCATCGACGGTTCGTATCAATTTACCGTTCGCCTGCGCAACAGCATAACCGCGGGACAGCACCTTTAAGGGGCTTATAGCATCAAGCTTTGCCGATATATTAGCAAGCTTCTGAGTCTTATTATTAAGACTGTTTGCTGATGCATTTTTTAAGCGGTCATATAAGCGGTCAATCTGAATAAACCTGTTTTCTATTAAGGTTTCGGGTTTCAAAAGCGAAACCGACTGACAGCATTTATTAAAATCCGCCTCGGCTCTGTTTATATATCCATTTACGGCGTTTTTAATTCTCGTAAGGTTTGATGAGATATACTGCTTCATTTCATTAACGTCGGGTACGGCTATCTCTGCCGCTGCCGACGGTGTCGGGGCTCGCATATCGGCTACAAAATCACTGATGGAAAAATCTGTTTCGTGACCGACAGCAGAAATGACAGGCACGGGTGACTCATAAATTTTACGCGCCAGAGCCTCGTCGTTAAATGCCCACAAATCTTCAGCCGAGCCGCCGCCGCGACCGATAATTATTACATCTGCATCTGCGAGAGTGTAAAGACGCTCGAGTGCATCTATCATAGAAGGCACAGCGCCCTCGCCCTGCACCAAGACGGGACAAAGCAGTATCTCGCAACACGGATACCTGCGACTGATGATGTTCAGAATGTCGCGATAAGCCGCTCCCGTATCAGAGGTTACTACGGCTATTCTTTTGGGGAATTTCGGCAGCGGGCGTTTGTTCTCAGGTGAAAACAGTCCCTCTTTTTCGAGCTTTTCTTTAATAAGTCTGAACTGCTCTGCAAGGTCACCCTGCCCTGCGGGCATCATACTGTCGATATAGTACTGATACTGTCCGTCCCTCTCATAGAGGGATACGCGGCCGGTACAAACAACCTTCATACCGTCCTCGGGTCTGAATTTTAAATTAACGGCATTACCGCGGAACATAACGCACTTGATAAGGGCGTCACTGTCCTTTAGCGAAAAATATAAATGTCCGCTCGAATAATGGTTTTTAAAATTAGATATCTCACCGCTTACCGACACAAACGACAGCCTGCTGTCCCCCTCTAAGAGCGACTTAACATACAGATTTAACTGCTTAACAGATAAAACCGACGGCATATTTTACGCGTCCTTTTCTAAAGTTCTCGCTACTGTACCGATAATTCCGTTAACAAATGCGGCATCATTATCGGTAGCGTATTTTTTTGTCAGCTCAACCGCCTCACTCGCCGAAACGTTAACGGGAATATCATCCATATACAGTATTTCATAAATTGCCAAACGCAGCACCGCCAAGGATACACGCGCAATACGGGTAATGTCCCAGTTCTGCGCACATTCGGAAATCTTTGCGTCAATAGTCTCAAGATTTTCATAAACACCCTTAAAGGCATTTACACAGTATTCGTCGGTTTCAAAATCGCGAAGCTCTACAGCAAGCGAAAGAATTTCATCAACCGTTTCATTATTGAATGACTTTTCAAAAATCAAAATAAATGCCTGCTCACGCGCCTGTTTTCTTGTAAGCATAACACACCTGCTCTCATTAGGATAATATTAATTTGATTATATACTATATGCGCGGTATTTGCAAGGAAAATATGCATAAAAAATGCATATTTGCATATTCTTATCGGCTTTTTAATAATAATACTTGTAAAATGTCGAAAATACTGTTATAATACAATGTACATTAATTTTTACGGAGGTACATATTATGGCTTTAGGTTTTCATAAAAGTCTTTTCGGTTATAACTGCGATGAAGTTTCCGAATATGTACGCAAAACGCTCGCATCAAATCAAGAAATTCAGAATTCGTTAAACGAAAAAATCAAAAATTTTGAAGCACAGGTGGGTGGGCTTAGCTCAACCATCAAGGACCTCGAAGCACAAAAGGCTGAGAGTGAACAGCAGCTCGAGTTCTATAAAGAAAAATATGACGAGGTTAAGACACTTAGTGAAAACATCGGCAAACTCTACCTTGTAGCGCAGACCAATGCAAACGCTATTATGAATGCCGCTGAGGACGCTAAAGCATCGGCTAAGGCTGAGATAGATAATAACATTTCGGTTATTGATGCTACAAACGAGTCCCTCAACAAGATGAAGGTTTACGTTGCAGAAATCACGGCCGAATTTGCCGCTCGGGTTGACGAGCTTAATAATTCGCTCGAGAAAACTAAATTCATCATCAAGCGTTCTACCGAGATTTCGGACGAAACTAAAGCCGAATTTGAAACCATATTTAACAGCCTTACAAAATAATGAACGAGTTTTATTTTGATACTAAGGATATCGAGATATGGAAAGAAACGGTATCGGTCGGCGATAAAATTTATCTTTCAGGCACCGTCTACACCGCACGCGATGCCGCCCATAAACGGATTTTTGAGTTACTAAAAGACGGCGAGCCGCTGCCCTTTCCCATTAATAATGCCGTTATTTATTATGCAGGGCCCACCCCTGCACCTGAAGGCTGTGTTATAGGCAGTTGCGGACCCACCACATCGGGCAGAATGGACCCTTACTCCCCTACCCTTTACGACTTAGGGCTCGGTGCTACCATCGGCAAGGGGGAAAGAAAGCCCGAGGTTATCGGTGCTATTAAGAAAAACAAAGGCTTATATCTCTGCGCCATCGGCGGAGCAGGCGCGCTTTATGCTTCTGCCATTACCGAATGCGAGGTTATTGCCTTCCAAGACCTCGGCTGCGAATCGGTAAAAAGGCTTACGTTTAAGGATTTCCCGCTGATAGTCGGCATAGACTCATACGGGAACAATATATTTGACAGATAAAAGAAAAAAGGCTATGTGTTTTCACACATAGCCTTTTAGTTTTCCTACTGATTATTTCGCAAGTAAAGTAATAACGTGAGCTACAAGCACCAATACAAAGAAAGCAATAGCGCTGTATTTTGTGATCTTAGCAAGCTGAGCGTCCTTAGTCTTGGTCTGATTTTTTGACAGGAAGGTATCAGAGCCGCCTGCAACTGCAGCATTAACACCGCGACGGCTACCCTTCTGGAAAATAACGGCAACTATAATCACGATAGATACGAGAATTACCAAGATACCAACAATTATTTCTAAAGCTCCCACAAGAACTCCTCCTAAATTAGTTTTTAAATACGAATGTTATGATAACACATAACACAACATTTTGCAAGTTTTATTTTAATTTTTTTGACAAGAACAGCAACTTTCGTGTAATTTTTCAATTTTTAAGGACTTGTCCGCCGCCGATTTAATAAAATCAAGGCTTTTAAAGAGCTGCTCGGGTGCAGAATTAAGATAGAAGGCATCTGTAATACCGCGATAATCTGCAACGTGCAGTGCGCTGCGCAAAATACCGTCAGCGAGCATTATATCGTCTATGGGCCGCACATCGATAATTTTAATCGACTCATCATCAATATAGTAAAGGCAGCGACCGAGTATTTCGGTACCGTCAGCCGCCACTACACAACCCGAATTATCATTAAACTCACAGCCGCTATCCTCAAAAATTTCTTTCAAAGTTTCGCGTTCTGTAACAGGTAAAACTTTTATCATTTTATTACTCCTTTGCCGACGCGCTGATAGATGTGAGTCTATGCAGTTCTTTCTCATTAAGGTCGCGCCACTTACCCTGTCCGAGCATACCGAGTTTAACGCCCGCAATTTCGGTACGCTTTAAGCGCAGGACATTGAGTTTTACCGCCTCGCACATTCTGCGAATCTGACGGTTTCTGCCCTCATGAATTATAAATATAAGCACGGTGCGGTCGGGCTTTTTATCGGCAATAAATACATCGCACGGTAACGTTTTAACCCCGTCGAGCATAATACCTGAACAGAGCTTATCTAACTGTTCATCGTTTACCTCACCCTCTACCGTTACGCGGTATGTTTTGTTTACGTGGCTGGACGGATGGGTTAAGCGGTTGGCAAACTCGCCGTCATTAGTCATAAATAAAAGGCCCTCGGAGTTTTTATCGAGTCTGCCTACGGGAAACACCTTAACAGGCAGTCCCTTTACTAAATCGGCAACACATTTGCGATCCTTTTCATCACTCATTGTTGTTACAAATCCGCGCGGCTTGTGCAACATTATGTAAACCTTTTCGGTGGTAGGAACTACAGCCTTTCCCCTGACTGTAACCTTATCACGCTTAGGGTCAACGGAGTCTCCGATGTGTGCAACGTGTCCGTTAACCTTAACCTTACCCATCATTATCAGTTCCTCAGATTTTCTGCGCGAAGCGACGCCGCATTCTGAGAGATGTTTTTGTAATCTTATCTTATTATTCTTCATTAAAAACTCCTGATTAAATTTAAAAATTCATTTATTATTCGGTTATAAATATTCATCTGTACAGTTGGCTTTGTTGTCGACTTAGCCGCCGTAATATTCAGTGTAGCAACGGTTTTCTCCCCGCAGATCACCTGAGCATACCCTACGCTATCCCCCGCTGAAACGCCCGAATATACAAACCGCGGTATATGCACCTTGTATTCAAGCTTATCTTCCATCGATACTCCTATTTGCAGCGGCTCTACCATTATAGGCAAACTGCCACCCGATGACAAAGGTATACTTGAGGGAATTTCAGGCGTTACGGTATATTCGGTAGAATTAGCAAAGCCGTAATCAAGTAGTGCCATATGGTCGTTCCAGTCATTTTTATCATTAAGCGTTACGGCTATTAATGTAATATTCCCGCGCTTTGCAGCAGATACCAAGCATCTGCCCGAGCGCTTTGTGAAGCCTGTTTTAACACCGACGGCACCGTCATACATTTTAAGCAGTTTATTGTGGTTAGTCAGCGTTCTGTAATAGGGCGGATTTCCGTAATAAAGCCGCGCTGACTCACTCGCTGCCGCTGCGGCAAACTCCTTATTTTTAAGGGCATATGCCGTCAACACCGCCATATCATAGGCAGTAGAATAATGGTCCGCGTGGTCGAGTCCCGAGGGGGTGACAAAATGCGTATCGGTAAGACCGATTACCTGCGCTTTCGCGTTCATTTTATCGGCAAATCGCGAAAGACTACCCGAAATACTGATAGCCGTCGTATTTGCCGCATCGTTACCAGATGCGAGCATTAATCCGTAAAGCAGGTCGTTATATGTCACGGTATCTCCCGCGAGAAGTCCCATAGACGAGCCCTCAACGGTTACCATCTCTCTCGTCGTAATTATCTGCTTTTCGGGGGTATTCTCCTCGGCAAGCAGTAGCGCCGTCATAATTTTGGTGGTGCTCGCCATTGGCAGGCGCTCGCTCATATTATGCGAATATATAACACTCAGAGTATCGGCATTAATAAGCACCGCCGACTGCGCCGATGTGCTGACAGCCGTAGTCGGCACCGAAAAGGCAAAGCATAATAAGCACAAAACCAAGCCAAAAGAAATCTTTTTCAAAACACCGCCCCCTTAATTATTAAATAATATTAAGGGGACTTGTTTTGTATTCTCGTATTTAGCCTTTAAAAACTTCCTTTAACTTTTCAACCATTTCGGGCGCCATAGCAATAGCGCGCTCGACAGCGGTAATGTCGGTAGAAATAAAGTCGGATCGTAGCCATGT
>JAZULY010000106.1:0-6369 GCA_045603355.1 Acutalibacteraceae bacterium
TGTTGGGCGGGAGCCGCCTCGTTGTGCTTGGTCTTTGCGAGTATACCGAGTCGCCAAAGTTCTGAGTCAAGCTCCTTCATAAATGCCGAAACACGCGGACGGATAACGCCATAGTAGTGGTCATCCATCTCCTGACCCTTCGGCGGACGGGCGCCCGTCAGGGTGCGGCCGCAAAAGATAAGGTCGGGGCGTTTTTCGTACATATTTTTATCAATAAGGAAATACTCCTGCTCGGGGCCGACGGTGGTAAAGATATTCTTAACCGTGTCGTTACCAAACAGTTTTACTATACGCTTGGCCTGCGAACGGACAGCGTCCATCGAGCGCAGAAGCGGGGTCTTTTTATCGAGTGCCTCACCGCCGTACGAGCAGAAAGCAGTAGGAATACACAAGGTGCCGTCCTTAACAAAGGCATACGAAGTCGAGTCCCAAACGGTGTAGCCGCGGGCTTCAAAGGTAGCGCGCAGTCCACCCGACGGGAAGGACGAAGCGTCACTCTCGCCGCGAACGAGCTCTTTACCCGAGAACTCCATTATTACCTTGCCGTCTTCGGTGGGCGAGATAAAACCGTCGTGCTTTTCGGCGGTAACGCCCGTGAGGGGTTGGAACCAGTGTGTAAAGTGGGTAGCGCCCTTCTCAACTGCCCAATCCTTCATTGCATTGGCAATAATGTTGGCCATATTTATATCAAGTCGCTTATTTTCTTTTATGGTTTTTTTCAGTGCTTTGTAGGTCTCTTCGGGCAGACGCTCCTGCATAACGGTATCGTTAAATACGTCACAACCGAAGATTTCGGTAACCTTGTCCATAATTCGCCTCCAAGCGTGGGTAGTGTCAAAAGATATAATATTCCTATTTAACATATTATAGCTTTTTCACGCCTAAAAGTCAACGATTCGAAGCAAAAACGCTCAATTTATAAACTGCAAATCGGTGGCAATATCCTGCAGGTGCGGCAGCCAACCGTATGCGTCGGGGAAGGAAAGTGAGGTATCGCTGTTCTCAATAATGTAAACGAGGATTTCCTTGGTAAAAGCGCCTGCTTTAATCTTTTCTAATACAGCCGAAATTATCTCGCGGCGGATATCCTCTGCGGCGGTGTGGGAAAGTGTTTCGGTCACCTGAACGCCCGTGTATCGCAGCCGCCCGAGGGTGTCGTCGCTCAGTTCTATACCGCCGAGGCGGTCGATAACCGAAGACAGGCACTCATAATCGGTCTTCACCGTCTTGAAAACGGTGTAGCCGTAGGCGGTAACGTCGGTGTCATTAGCCCCATTTGGCAGGAGTAAAACGCGGGTTTCGTTTTCGTCGAAATCAAGGTTTAAAAATACACTGCCGCCCTCCTCAAAACAAAAAAGCAGACCGACGGCGCTCGGGGTTTCTTCGTAGTAGGGAATTCCTTCAAGAGTGTTGTCGGCGGGTGACGACTTATCATACAGAAAAAGGAACGCAGTACCCGTGAATATCGCCGCCGAAACCAAAATAGATAAAGCAACATAAAGAGCTTTTTTAAAACGTGTCACACCGCACCCTCCAAAAATATCTTCCTTTAAATTATTATCTGAAAAAGGAGGTATATGCAAAAAATCCTCTCCATTTGGAGAGGATAAATGTTATTTGAAATATTTTTCTATTTTAAATTTGTTTTTGAAAACAAAGAAGTGTTCGAGGAGTTTTGTAAAGCGGCTGATTAAAAATCCGTTTATTAAAGCGCAGAGTACCGTCCCCCATTTTACCCCCTCGAAAACGCCGAAACCGAAAAATGCAAAGGATAAAACGATTCCCAAAACGGTACTAAGGCAGTCATATGCGGTTTTTGTCTTGTTTATGTTAAAGCCGTATTTCGATGATACCTCTTTTACAATAAGCTCGTATGCCTCGGGGGAAAGGTATGTATGGAAAAATAACGATACCGCAAGCGAGCAAAAAACCGTACCCAATACATACCACAGAACACGCACGGCAAAGGTGTTATCGGGCAATGCCGAGATTATATACATAGCCGCGTCAAGCAGAGTTCCGTAAAGGACTGCCGTTACAAATGAAAACAAATAGGATAGCTTGAATTTCCTCATTATAATAATTGTAAACAGCACCAATGCCCCTTGAAAGAAATACTCTGCTACGCCGAAGGTAAACCAAGGGAGCAGTTGCGATACCTTCAGATGTATTATGTAAGCGGGCGCTACGACCATTGACATACCGAAATCTGCCTTCTCGGT
Source organism: Acutalibacteraceae bacterium (assembly GCA_045603355.1). Lineage (GTDB taxonomy): Bacteria > Bacillota > Clostridia > Oscillospirales > Acutalibacteraceae > SIG565. The sequence continues at coordinate 2,223 of JAZULY010000106.1, forward strand.
AAAGGCAGCGGCAAACGCCATAATTATGAGTCCCAAGACATAGGAAAACTCTGTATAAAACACTTTTTTCTTCATTTCTCTCACCTCAAAAAAAGAGCTTACGGTGTTTGATAAAGAAACACCAAAAGCTCTTTTAGGTTTATTATTTTATCTCCGGTAGGCTGGCGGCTGCGACCGACTGACCTACACGGCGACTGCTTTCGTCGGGGATATGAAGCTGTATTTTTTTTGCGAGCTCGGGGAACTCCTTATCGAGAACCTCCTGTGCGCGCTCAAGAAGGATAACGCCGCCCTCTCCCGAGGTCACACGGCCCATAATGAGCACGTGCTTGATATCGTAAAACTCGGTATAGAAAGCGATAGCATAGCCGAAATATGCGCCGATGGTGTCATAAATAGCGGCGGCTCTCTCGTCGCCGTCCTTCATAAGACCCTGCACCACCTTAAGCTTTTCGGCGGGGGAAAGGGACTCATCAAGCTCGATACCCGCATAGGGCGCAAGCTTAATAACGCCATCCTGCGAGAAATACTTTACGCCGCAGCCGTAGTCACCCGACCATTCATCGACCATTGCATCGGTGCAGTAGTCAACGGGTACGAATGCGAGCTCGTTAAGCCAGCCTGTGATATTACCCTGCGGGTCAACGTAGCCGCCCGCCTCAGACGTACCCATAGCAACGCCGAGAACCGAGTTATCGTTTAAATCCATAGCGCCTGCAAGGGCGGTAACGTCACCGTCATTAGCAACCTCGATTGGGATGTTCTCGCCGATTTCGCGTGCTACGTCGAGATACATATTTTTAACCTTTTTATCGAAATCCTCATCGTTTACCTTTAAGAAAAGCGAGGCGACCATTATGCGGTTATCTACATAAACGCCTGCAGAGGATACGCCGATAGCGTCAACGCGGGGCATATGTGAAGCGGCGGTTTTCATAGCCTCTAAAATTCCCTGATAATGATAATCGGGGTCGGAGTTAATTTTCGGGAACCAGACGACCTCTTCGGAGTAAACGCTCTCGCCGTCAATAACTGCACTAACCTTTCGGTCACTTCCGCCTGCGTCAAAACCGATACGGCAGCCCTCTAAATGGCGGCCGATGGGCGCGGCTGCTGATTTATCCTGCGGTGCGTTGTCATATGAGCAGACCTCGACTGTGAAGGGTTGTTCGTAAACGCGTTCCATAAAATGAACGTCGAAATCTCTGAGTCCTCCGTCACGAAAAGCCTCTTTAATCTTGTTACCGACAACCTCGCTGCCTGCGATAATAATCTTATAACCGCCTGCAACCCAGAGCAGAGCCTTAGCCATACGCTCAACAAAGCGGAAGTTTTCTTCATCGTGGCCTGTGCCGTCGCGGTAGATACGGGTTTTATAGGTTGTGGTGTAACCCTTATTTCTCTCGATGGCAATAACTATATCCTGACCGTCCGCCTTTGTAGCCTCGCGCATTTCACGGCAAACTAAGGACAGCGGCTGAAATTGCGGGTCGAGTTTTGCATTAACCTTAAGCTTCATATTTCACTTTTCCTCCTATAATTGTTTTTTGTATGTTGAACTCACCGTCGGTAATGATAATATCTGCATCCTTACCGATTTCGATAGAGCCTTTATTCTTATCAATGCCGATAGCCGTCGCGGGGTTCAGCGATGAGCAGTTTACGCACTCGTAAAGCGGCATCGATGAATTTTTATATACGTTCCATATGCCTTTATTCAGATGCAGCACGCTGCCTGCAATAGTGCCGTCTTCGAGTCGGCAAATATCGTCCTTGTAAATAATCTTAGCGCCGCCGAGAGTGTATTCACCTTCGGGCAGACCGCCTGCGGGCAGACAGTCGGTAATAAAGCAAAGGCGTCTTCCTTTTAATTTCCAAAGCATATTATAAAGGCTCGGGTTTACGTGAACCGTATCAACAATAAGCTCGCAGCTGATATCACAATTCAGCGCCGCGCCTACAACACCCGGTCCGCGGTGTGTCAGCGGAGTCATAGCATTGAAAAGGTGGGTTGCGTGGCGAACGCCCGCCTCGGTGCTCCTCATCGCCGTATCATAGTCGGCTGAGGTGTGACCCATTGATACCACAACGTCTGTATCACGGCAGATTTCGCGAATAGCGGCAAAATCGTCCCGATCGGTCTCGGGCGCTAAGGTTATGATTTTAATAATATCGGCGTATTCCTTAACAAAAGCGGCATCGGGAGGAAGGATGTATTTTGCATCCTGCGCGCCCTTTTTGCTCTCACTTATAAACGGTCCCTCGGCGTGGCAGCCGAGAATAATGCTGCCGTCCCAGTCGCGGCTTTCTTCTTGTAAGCCTCGGCAGGTCTCGAGAGCCTTGCGGATAACCTGCATATCTACAGTCATAGTAGTCGGCAGATAACCGATAACGCCGTTAGCCAGCAAGCCCTTTGAAATTGTACGGATGCTTTCCTCCTCGCCGTCGCAAACGTCTTTTGACAGATATCCGTGAATATGTAAATCGATAAGACCGGGGGAGACATAGCCGCCACGAGCATCAATAACCTCGGCGCCGTCGGGTATTTTATCCTCAGGGACAATACCCTCGATAACGTCGGTTATCAGCAGCGCGCAGCCGTCCACTATGCGGTCCTTTAATATGATTTTTCCGCCCTTAATTGCCTTCATTAGCTGCTCCTCATTTCCGCCATATTTTCTAATAAAATTTTAGCAAAAAAGGGCGAAAAAATCAATAGATTTTAATTCGCCCCATTTTGCTTAGTAGCCGATTTTATAGATTTTCTTCTGCCGACTTCAGCGCCGCAGAAATTACGGCATCCATATCATAGTATTTGTATTCGCCGAGCCTGCCGCCGAAAAGAACCTTATCGGTCTCGTCGGCTTTGGCGCGGTATTTTTTATAAAGCGCGTTGTTTTTGTCATCATTTATCGGATAATACGGCTCGCGTTCTGTCGTCCATTCACGACTGTATTCTCGGCTGATAACCGTGTTCGGCAGATCCTTACCGCCTGAGTCCTTGCCGAACTGGAACCACTTATGCTCTATAATTCGGGTGAAGGGTGTGTCAGAGTCGGTATAATTTACTACCGCGTTGCCCTGATAATCGGGAATAGAGAGTGTTTCGGTTTCAAATTTCAAAGAGCGGTATTCGAGAGGGCCGTAGCAGTAGGAAAAGAAGGCGTCGATAGCCCCTGTGTAGACCACCTTGTCGCATATTTTATCTAATTCTTCTCGGCTTTTGAGATAATCTATGCCGAGTCTCACATCGGCACCTTCGAGCATTTTTTTGACCATTTTCGTATAGCCGCCAACGGGGATTCCCTGATAAAGCGCATCAAAATAGTTGTCATCAAAGGTAAATCTGACGGGTAGGCGTTTGATTATAAAGGCGGGCAGCTCACGGCAAGGTCTGCCCCATTGCTTTTCGGTGTATCCTTTTACAAGCTTTTCATAAATATCGGCGCCGACGAGAGAAATTGCCTGCTGTTCAAGGTTTTCGGGCTCGGTAATACCGGCCGCCGCTCTTTGCTGCTTAATTTTTTCTTTAGCCTGCTCGGGAGTCATTTCGCCCCACATTTTACAGAAGGTGTGCATATTAAATGGCAGGGAATATGTTTCACCCTTAAAATTCGCGACGGGTCTGTTTATGAAATTATTGAATTCTGCAAAACGGTTTACATAATCCCATACACGCGCGTTGTTAGTATGAAAAATATGCGCGCCGTATTTATGCACGTTTATGCCGTTGATATCCTCGGTATAAACGTTTCCCGCAATATGGGGGCGCTTATCGATAACCAGTACCGTTTTGCCGCGCGCGAGTGCCTGTTCGGCAAACACAGCGCCGTACAGCCCCGCCCCAACCACAAGGTAATCGTATTTCATACCTGCATACTCCTTCGTACCTCAAATGCGATAAATACTATTTTGATTTTATCAAAACGGGGGGTGCAAGTCAACCCCGAGCCGCATATTGATTTAGAGAAGAGTGAAGAGGTAAGAGTGAAAAAGTAAAAATCCCCGTTCTTACGAACGAGGATTTTTGGTGGGAGAGGGTGGATTCGAACCACCGAAGTCAGCGACAACAGATTTACAGTCTGCCCCCTTTGGCCACTCGGGAACTCTCCCATATTTACTTTGGAGCTGGTGGACGGACTCGAAC
>JAZULY010000107.1:0-2280 GCA_045603355.1 Acutalibacteraceae bacterium
GACCTCTTCGATAATATATCACGCGATCACACATAAGCTGGAAAATATTTTTAAGGAACATCTTCCCGACCTCGAAACAAAGGATTTCTACGAGCTTGAGATAGCCTCGGCGGGAATTATGCGTAACTTTATGACGGTACCCTGCGATATGTATTTCACAATGGAGAGAAAGGTAGCACGTTTCCTTGAGACCACGTTTTTGGTCTACCGTGTTCCGGATGCTAAGATAAGGGAAGCAATAGAATTTGTATCAAAGTTCGATTATCCGACAATAGCACAAAAAGTCATTTCAAATATGCTTGCATATCTCGAGTCACAAACCTAAAAAATGCAAAGTGCAAAATGCAAAGTGCAAAATTAAGGTCGATTTTTGAGCCAAGGCACAAAAATCTTTATTACAAACGATTAAAGGTATAAAATGAACATAATAGAAAATAAAAGCTTTGAGTTTTCGGTAAGGGCAGTCAAAACTCGATTTCAGGGCGAAAATGAACATAGCTTTAAAAGAAGCCAATGAAACCCATTATTGGTTACGGCTTTTACACAGAACCGATTATATAGATGATAAACAATTCACAAGTATGGAAACGGATATAAAAGAGCTTATCGCAATTTTGACAGCGATATGTAAAACATCGGAAGAAAACTGATTTTTGATTAAAAGAAGATTTTCGCCAAAGCGAAAATCCTCATAAATTTTGCATTTTGCACTTTGCATTTTGCATTCTATAAAAATAAACTCTCAGGAGGAAAAAATATGAAAAAGCTTATCAGTATTTTACTTGCGGCAGTAATGCTCATCGGTATGATACCCTTTTCTGTATTTGCAGCAGACGGTATTACATATACCGATACAGACGGAAACGGTGTGCTTGACGAAGACAGGTACACCTTGACCGAGGATCTCACGATAGAAAGCGATAAGACCTTAACTATAAACGAGGGACAGATCCTCATTATTGAAAAAGGAGCTTCTCTTAATATTTTGGGGTCGCTTGTAAATAACGGAAAGATCTACAACTACGGTATTGTAGAGGGAAATGTAAACTGTCTGGAAAACACAGATTTTACTAATTACGGTATAATACTTTGGCTCGCTGCTCTGACTACCGATAAATACGACGTCAACGACGACGGGGCAAAGGATTCCGTATATGAGATAAGCAACAGCGGTCAGCTCTATTGGTTTGCGGCACTCGTAAACGGTACTCTCCCCAACGAATTGAAAAATCCAAGGGCAAACGCCGTTCTCACCAACGACATTACCGTAAACAGCAAGGTAATAGATGAAAACGGCGAGCTTATCGGAGACGGCTCGAATCTCTTTGAATGGACACCCATTGATGAGTTCAGAGGCATCTTTGACGGACGGGGCTATGATATCAAGGGATTATACTATAATGATCCAAACCATAATCAGATAGGTCTGTTCGAATATACCCACTCGGGAAGCGTTATCCGCAATCTCGGCGTTACCGATTCTTACTTCAGCGGTAACCAAAGCGTAGGAGCTATAGCGGGACAGAGCTCAAGCACCGTATATAACTGTCACAGCAACTCAACCGTTGTCTCCGGCATAGGCGGAGGTGCGGGCGGTATCACGGGTTATCAGGCAACGGGAAAGATATACCGCTGCTATAACACGGGGCTGGTGACCGGATGGTACCACTTAGGCGGTATTGCAGGCAGCAACTACCGTACTGAGATCGCTGATTGCTATAACAGCGGCAGTGTTGTGGGAACGACCGCGAATTATGAATCAGATGCAGGCGGCATCGTAGGTTATCACAACAAGTCCAGCGTGCAGAACTGCTATAACATCGGAAGTGTTGAAGGATATCATAACGTTGCGCAGATAGTAGCTTACAGATATAACAGTCCTACGGTCGATAACTGCTACTACCTCTCGGATACCGAAACGGCAGAAGGCGGCAGAACTGCCCTGCAGTTTGCTTCGGGTGAGATGACCTGGATCCTTAACGGTGAAAGCCATAACGGAAGCTGGAAGCAGACCTTAGGCGAGGACGCTTATCCCGTATTTGAAGGAGATACCGTATATTACGGCAAGCTCTGTTCAACAGGTGAAGCTATAGGCTACACCAACGAAAAAGCGTATAACACCGAGGAACATTACAGCGAAGACGGCTACTGCGAGATATGCGGCTTACAGCCTGCACACTTAGCAGAAGACGGATATTACGAGATATACAACAAGGGTCAGCTCTACTGGTTTGCCGACTTTATAAACCGTTACGTTTACGACGACGGCGTTGCAAGAGT
>JAZULY010000108.1:0-14626 GCA_045603355.1 Acutalibacteraceae bacterium
CCCGCATTTATGACAAGGATTATATTATCACAATCCTTGTCATTAGTCAAGTAAAAAAATAAATTTTATTTAAAGGAAATTTTATAATCGTTATCGTATTTCACATCAATTTCTTTGATAGCTATATCGCAGTTATCAATGATGATATCAACTATTTTATCCTCGATATTTTTGCGGATGAGTCCGCGCAGTTCTCTCGCGCCCGATTTAGCGCCGTCAGCGGCATCAGCTAATTGAGTGCAAACTGAAATCTCGTAGTTAAATTCGATGTTTTTGTCCTTCATAACACCCTTTAATTCATCGAGCATTAAGGCAGCAATCTTTTCTAAGCTATCGCGAGATAACGGCGAGAACACCACGATTTCATCAATTCTGGCTAAAAATTCGGGGCGTAAGAATTCCGATAGCGCCTTCATTGCCTTCTCGCGAGACGCATCGGCGTGGGTCTTGGCAAATCCTACGGCACTGCCCTGCTTTTCGCTGCCTGCGTTTGAAGTCATAACGATAATGGCATTCTCAAAATTAACCACTCTACCCTGCGCGTCGGTAACGCGACCGTCATCAAAAATCTGTAAAAGAATATTTAATACATCGGGGTGAGCCTTTTCGATTTCATCAAGCAGAATTACCGAATAAGGCTTGCGTCTTACCTTTTCGGTGAGCTGACCTGCCTCATCATAACCAACATATCCGGGAGGCGCGCCGATAAGACGGGATACCGAGTGTTTCTCCATAAATTCCGACATATCAAGGCGAATCATTGTTTCGGGTGTTGAGAAAAGCTGCTCAGACAGCACCTTTACAAGCTCTGTTTTACCAACACCTGTGGGACCGACAAATATAAAGGACGCAGGTCTGCGGTGCGCCGTAGTTTGCACGCGTGAACGCCTTACAGCGGCAGCGACACCGTGAGCAGCTTCGTCTTGACCGATAATGCGTTTCTTTATTTCACCCTCGAGATTTGCTAACTTTTTAAGGTCGCTTTCTTGAATTTTAGTTGCAGGAATACCGGTCCAAAGCTCAATAACGCTGGCGACATCCATATCGGTAACAACGCGGTTTGAGGCAGGCTCATAAAGGGAATCAGCCTCTTTTTTATACTTCTCAAGCTTGGATCTTGAGTGCGCAAGCTTCTCGTAATCGGGTGTATCAATATCGGATTCCAGCCGCTCAATTTCGAGCGAGGTTTCCTTGATTTTTTTATTAACGGCGTAGAGCTCATCAACAGCCTTATTAGCAAGGCTGGCACAAGCGCAGGCCTCATCCAAAAGGTCGATGGCCTTATCGGGTAAGAATCGGTCGTTAACATACCTTTCGGATAAATGAACTATTCGTCTGACGAGTTCATCCGAAATTGTAACATTATGGAAGCCCTCATAGTATCCCTTAACCCCGAGCAGGATGTTTTCGGCGTCTGAAAGTGACGGCTCCTCAACCGTAATAGGCTGGAAACGGCGTTCAAGAGCCGCATCCTTTTCGATATACTTTCTGTATTCCTTAAAGGTGGTAGCACCGATTACCTGAATTTCACCGCGCGAGAGTGCGGGTTTTAAGATGTTTGCGGCATTCATTGAGCCTTCGGCAGAATCACCCGCGCCAACGAGATTATGAATTTCATCAATAAAGAGAATGATATTTCCCTCTTTTTTAATTTCTTCAATAAGTCCCTTTACACGGCTTTCAAACTGACCGCGGAACTGTGTACCTGCCACAAGGCCGGTTAAATCAAGCAAATATATTTCTTTATCTAGCAGTCTTGCGGGTGCCTCACCCGATACTATCATGAGTGCCAGACCCTCGGCAATAGCCGTTTTACCGACACCCGGCTCACCTATCAGACAAGGATTGTTCTTAGAACGGCGGGATAATATCTGTATAGCGCGAGACAGCTCATCGCTTCTGCCGATAACAGCGTCAAGCATACCCTCTCTCGCCTTTTCGGTGAGATTGGTGCAGTACATATCTATAAATCTGCGCTTTTTCTTTTTCTGTTTATCCTTCTCTTTTTTCTCGTCGGATTTTTCGTCCTTTTCTTTATCCTCACTGTCCATAGGCACACCGCTGCCGAAAATGTTATTCAGAAACGGAAATGCAGGTGCGGTACCGAGCGCGAAGGAATCATCGTCCGACTCTTCATTGAGCGCCATAATATCCATAAACTGGTCACTCATCTGCTCGATATCCTCGTCGGATATATTCATCTTTTTAAGCATATCGTCAATCGGCTTAATGCCTGCATTTTTAGCGCAAACAAGGCATAAACCCTGCGGGGCAGCGCCCGGAGAAGCAGTATCAGAAATAAAGACAACAGCAGGTCGTTTGTTGCATTTGTAGCAAAGTTTCATTGTTTTTGGGGCTCCTTTGAATTAGAAAATACTTGGTAATAAATTTAAAATATTTTTAAAGATAAATGTATCGGCGACGGCTTCATTTGTAAAGAATAAGAATCCGCCCGATACAGAGATTATAAATGTTGTAAGCAGGATGAATATTATAGCATAAATTAAGCCGTTTACAAGACCCAATACGCCGCCGAGCAGCTTATTAGCCTTGCCGATAATGCTGAATGAGAATATTCCGTTAAGGAATTTCGCAAGAAAACGGGACAAAATTGATAACACAATAAAAAGCACTAATGTAGCGATTACCTTAATAAACGATACGGCTATCGGCTCTACAACGGTGTCACAAACCGTAGCTGCAATAGCTTCACCCGTCTCGGCACTCGATGCGCTTAAATTTTCTTCAAGTGATGGTCTATCGAGTCCCAAACGCTCTGAATTATTCTTAACATATTCGGGCAGAACATCCCAAACGGCATTAGAAATATTTTCGCCAGTTTCATTAAGGCGCTCGTCTACAGTTTCCTCAATAATTGCGGCAACGGGCGGTTCGACAATTTTATCGTATGCAAACTGAGCGATAGGCTGGCTGAACATAAAGGAAAGAACGATAGCCAAGACAAACCCCGCTATTTGCACTACCGATTTTACAAACCCCTTATTTGCGGCGATAATAACCGCTACAGCGATAATGCCTACAATGATTAAATCAAGAATTATTGACATCACATTCACCTATTCCAAATTAATTTTTGACATATTATTGTCGGTTAAAAGAGCTGCAGTATGGTGATTAATGGGCACTATTCTCGAAACACCGAAATCACACGGCTCACAGGATATTTCTTCACCCTTTACTGAGTAGAGATATACGTTTTTACCGCTTAAAATATGAATATAGTTTCCCGTCAGTGATATATCGGTAATCTCACCCGCAAAATCAAACGAGTAAGCCTGCTCACCCTTTTTGTTATAAATATAGAGCGTATTATCACTTTTATTACCGTCATGCCCCGCAACAAACAGGTTGTATTTTGACGTAGCGCGGTTAAAATAAATCTGTTTTTCACTTTCAAATGTGGTTTTTGTAAAATCTTTCCACCTGTAAAATTCAATATGATTTTCAAAAACGGCATTGAAGGTGCGCGAATTTTTACTGCTAAGGTCGAGCAGCATATCACCATCAAATGTTTCGCTGAAAACAGGTGTTGCGGTATCGAATTTCAGAACATACAGTTTTGAAACAAAATAGCCGTCCTTAGCATTAATGGCAGACACAATGAGTTTTTTACCGTCATTTGACAACAGTAAATCATTAATTATATAATCGGCGCACTGCCAGGTATAAATTCGGTTTCCCTGCTTATTATATACGGCAACCTCAGAAGAGTATCCGTCCGACTGGGTAGCAATAGCAAAGGTACCGCCTCTGCCGATAACGGCATTAAGAATATCGTTTTCAGTTTCGCCGTTTATCAGCATTTTACTGTAGTTGTAAACGCTATACCTTGTGTCCCCCTGCGAAAAAACAATAAATCTCGCAGGTGACGCGGCTATCAGAGGTCTTTCAAAACCGTGCTGATATTTAAAAACATTTTTACCGCTCTTAGAGTTGTAGCCACCGATTTCGGTCGGTGTAACCGTTATGAAAATATCATCATTTTCTACAACGTTTATCAGCTCACCACCCGCAAAGGTGCCGGGATATCCGCTCGCGTCTCCCACGGCGGCTATCTTGTTTTGCATAAATTCGAGAATTCCTGTAGGAAGTGACAACGATGTTATAACAACTGCGGCAATTAAAAAAAGAGCACACAGAGTAAATATGTTGCGTCTTCGCTTAAATTTAAGCCGATTACCGCGAATTAGGCGCATTTTACTACTGCTTACCGTCTTTTTAACAGGCTTTTCTGTTTGCGTCTTTACCTTTTTCGGCTTCTTCGGAGTCATCGGTATATCGTCGGTATATGTATTTTTAACCTGACGGCGCGTCTTTTTAACATTCTTTTTCTTATACTCGGGCATTTTAAAACCTCGTTTAATAATAAACTTTATTCAGATACAGTCCGTGGGGCGGCAAGGTTGCGCCCGCTCGTTCTCTGTTTTTTGATAATATAATATCGGGTATATCGTCGGCAGCGATTTTACCGTAGGCAACCGAGAGCGCAGTACCTGCGATAATTCGCACCATATTGTATAAAAAACCGTCAGCTGAGATACTCAGTGTCACATTGTCCCCGTCACGCGTCACCGAGCACTCGGTAACCGTTCTTACAGTGTCGGTCACAGTGCGCTTACTTGATGAAAAACCGACAAAATCGTGTGTACCGATAATTTTCTCACAAAACTTCTCCATTTTTTCGGTATCTAACCTTACGGGAACGTGCAGTGCGTAATTTCTCAAGAATGGGTCACGCTCGCCGCCGTCATAAAAACGGTAGATATAGTTTTTACCCTTTGCCGAGTATCTCGCGTGAAATTCGCTATCAACCGCCTGACATCCAAGCACAGAGATATCACGCGGCAGAAGTGAATTAAGACCCTTAATAAAAGCAACCTCAGGCAACGACATTTCGGTATCAAAATGGCAGTAAAACTCTTTTGCGTGCACACCGGCATCGGTTCTGCTGCAGCCGGTTACCGAAACCTTGTTTTTTAAAAGCTCTGCTAAGCCGTCGCACATTATCTGCTGAACGGTAATGCCGTTGGGCTGCACCTGCCAACCGTGATAATTTGTGCCATCATATGCAATTTTCAGCAAAAATCTCTTCATATAGCACCACTATTAAAATAATATATTGAGAAGGATAACGAGTCCGCAGAAAATACAAACCGCCACAGCACCTAAAATATCGGTAATTCGAATACTGAACTGCTTCATAGAGGTGCGATTTACTCCCCCGTTGTAGCAGCGTGATTCCATTGCCTCGGCTAAATCATAAGCGCGGCGAATGGACGAAATCAGCAACGGAATCAGGATAGGAATAATCGCCTTAATTCTATCCATTAGTTTTCCGCTTTCAAAATCGGCGCCTCGTGCTTTTTGCGCGTTAATTATCTTTTCGGTTTCCTCAACTAATGTTGGAATAAACCGAAGTGCAATCGTCATCATCATTGACATTGTATGCACTGCTCTGCCAAGGCCTAAAAATTTTAGCGGAGACAGTAGCCTTTCGATAGCGCTTGTGAGCGCATTCGGTGTAGTTGTATAGGTGAGCACTGCGCTGACGACGATAAGCAGTGTCACGCGAAGCGACATAAATACAGAGCGGCTGATACCACCCGTTGTTATTTTAATTACCCAAAATTCGAGCAGTACCGCACCGTCTGATACATAAAACAAATTAAGCACCGTAGTGAAAATAAGTATTGGCAGTATTATTTTCAAGTTTTTAAGGTACAAAGAAATCGGCACTCGCGAAAGAAATAAAACGGTAATTACAAATAAAAGCACGAGTCCAAGTGCCGCAAAATTACCCGCAATAAAAATAAATACCAAAACAAACAGCAAAAGCACTATTTTAAAGCGAGGATCCATTTTGTGGATAAAACTGTCGGCAGTATAATACTGACCGATGGTGAGATCTTTTATCATTTCACCTCACCGCCCTTCTTATAAGCCGTAATCAGCTTTAAAGCATCCCCGACGGTGATAACATCCTTCGGGAAATCATAACCCTTTTTACGCAAAATATCGAAAACACCCGTTACCTGCGGCACCGAAAGTCCCATTTTTTCAAGTGTTTCCTTTTGTGAAAAAATCTCCTTAGGAGTGCCGAACATAGCCACCCTGCCGCCATTCATTACAAGAATTTTATCGGCAAGCACCGCCATATCCTCCATAGAATGGGAAACGATAAGAACGGTAGCGTTATTCTCGTCTCGGTAACTCTTGATTATGTTAATAACCGTTTCTCTGCCATGTGGGTCAAGTCCTGCTGTAGGCTCATCAAATGCGATAACCTCTGGCTTCATAGCCAAAACGCCCGCAATAGCAACACGGCGCTTCTCACCGCCCGATAAATCGAAGGGCGACTTTTTGAGATACTCTTCACTAATACCTACCGACTTCGCGGCAGATAAAACGGTCTGCTTGAGTTCAAAATCGGTAAGCCCCATATTTTTAGGACCGTATGCTATATCGTCATATACCGTTTCGTCAAAAAGCTGATACTCGGGGTACTGAAAAACAAGACCAACCTTGTAACGGTATTTTTTAATGTTTTTAGGGTCTGCCCAGATATCCTCATCATTCAGAAAAATATGACCGCTGTCGGGTTTCAGCAGTCCGTTAAGGTGCTGAAGCAGAGTAGACTTACCCGAACCTGTATGGCCGATAATGCCAATTATTTCACCCTTTTCGGCGCTGAAAGTAACGCCTGCAACAGCATCCTTGGCAAGCGTTGTTTTTTGATTATAGGTATGTGTTAAGTTTTCAACACGTAAAACCGACACTAAAATTTCCTCCGTTTATAGTAGCTCAGCGATTTTTTCGGCGGTCTCCTCGATAGAAATCACGCCGCGCTGAATATCAAAGCCTGCGTTACTCAGTCCGTAAAGCAGCTCGGTAGTTTGCGGTACATCAAGTCCGCACTTCTTTAAAAATTCTATCTTTGAAAAAATCTCCTCGGGTGTACCGTCATCAAGAATTTTTCCGTCATCCATAACAAGTACGCGATCAGCCTTTTCTGCCTCATTCATAAAATGGGTTATTAAGACGACCGTTATTCCCTTTTCCTTATTAAGGCGAAGCACCGTATCAATTACCTCTCGCCTGCCCTTAGGGTCAAGCATTGCAGTCGGCTCATCAAGCACTATACATTCGGGCTCCATAGCGATAACTCCCGCGATAGCAACACGCTGTTTTTGTCCGCCCGATAACTTATTAGGCGCATAGTCTTTATATTCATACATACCGACACTGCGCAGCGCGTTATCTACACGCTCGCGAATAAGCGTAGGCTCAATTCCGAGGTTTTCAGGGCCGAAAGCAACATCCTCTTCAACCACCGATGCCACAAGCTGATTATCAGGATTTTGAAAAACCATACCTACGGTTTTTTTAATCTGAAACTCGTGCTGTGCATCAGTAGTCAGCATACCGTTTACAGTAACTGTGCCATAAGTCGGTGTATATAAACCGTTCATTAACTTTGCAAGGGTTGATTTACCCGAGCCGTTATGACCGAGAATAACGGTGAAACTGCCGCGTTCAATCGTAAGATTCAGGTCTTCTAAAACGATATTCAGTTCACTTTCTTCCTCGTCATAAACATACGAAAGGTTTTTGATTTCGATAATATTATCCATTAACTCCACCAATCCAAATAGTCGTATTACCGCAGGGTAACACTATCGGCTTCTTAGTAACCTTTAAGCCGATTTCATCGGTAAATACCTTACCTTCTTTTCCGTTACCGATATATAACTCGGTAAGATAATTCAAAATTGTCGGTGATAAACCCGTAGTATACGAGTTTAAGAAGAAAAAGAGCGCATTGTCGCTCAGCAGTTTTCCCGTTTCGCTGAGCAATTCTGAAATCTGTTGCTCAAGTTTCCAAACCTCACCGTTCGGACCTCTGCCGTAGGACGGTGGGTCCATAATTATAGCATCGTATTTGTTGCCACGCCGAATTTCGCGTTTAACAAATTTAAGACAGTCATCCACAAGCCAACGAACGTTTCCGTCAGCGACACCGCTCACCGCCGCATTTTCCTTTGCCCACTGCACCATACCCTTAGATGCATCAACGTGTGTAACCGAAGCACCCGCTTTAAGGCAGGCAACCGTAGCACCGCCCGTATAGGCAAACATATTAAGCACCTTAATAGGTCTGTCGGCTTTCCTTATCAGTTCCATCGCGAGTTTCCAGTTTACCGCCTGCTCAGGAAAAAGTCCCGTATGCTTAAAGCCCATCGGCTTCAGACGAAATTCAAGACCTGAGTATTTAATATTCCATACATTGGGAACCTTTTTAAGTGTTTCCCAATATCCGCCGCCCGAATTTGAGCGGTGATATACAGCGTGAGCCTTGTCCCAACGGTCATCCTGCCGCGGCTGATCCCACATAACGGTAGGATCGGGACGAATTAGTATAATATCGCCCCAGCGTTCAAGTCGCTGACCCGCGGTGGCATCTATCAGCTCATAATCATTAAAATCTTCAACAAAACGCATAAAATATTATTTCCTTAATAGATAGATTGTTGCATACCGTTGCCGCCCGGCTTTAGTCCTAAATGCTCGTAGGCAAGCGGAGTTACACAGCGGCCGCGTGTAGTACGCGATAAAAAGCCTATCTGCATCAGATACGGCTCATAAACGTCCTCAATAGTAATCGCCTCTTCACCCATAGCCGCGGCTAAGGTATCAAGGCCGACGGGGCCGCCGCCGTAAATATTGATAATAGTAGAGAGCATTTTGCGGTCAAATTCATCAAGACCGAGTTCGTCAATTTCGAAGCGTTTAAGCGCCGACTGTACTACCCGTTCTGTGATTACACCGTCAAATTCTATCTGAGCAATATCGCGAACACGCTTTAATAATCGGTTAGCAATACGCGGAGTACCGCGCGAGCGAGAGGCAATTTCGAGCGCACCGTCGTGCTCGATTTCAATACCGAGAATAGATGCAGAGCGTTCGATAATTCCCGCCAACTGCTCGGGTGTATACAGTTCAAGTCGCAGTAAAACGCCGAAACGGTCACGCAGCGGCGCCGTAAGCTGACCCGAGCGTGTAGTCGCACCAACGAGTGTGAAACGGGGCAAATCAAGCCTTATAGACCTCGCAGACGGACCTTTGCCGATAATAATATCTACCGAAAAATCCTCCATAGCGGGATATAAAATCTCCTCAACACTACGGGATAAACGGTGTATCTCATCGATAAATAAAACGTCACCCTCGTTAAGATTTGTAAGTATTGCAACTAAATCCCCCTGCTTTTCAATAGCAGGACCCGATGTTACACGGCAGTTGACGCCCATTTCTCTTGCGATAATACCCGAAAGGGTTGTTTTACCGAGTCCTGGCGGGCCGTAAAGAAGCACATGGTCGAGCGACTCGTGACGCTGAAGAGCCGCCTTAATGTAAATCGAAAGATTTTCCTTAACCTTGTCCTGACCGATATATTCACTAAGGGTTTTAGGTCTGAGAGATACCTCAGTTTCAGAATCGTCAGCAATATACTCGGGTGCTACAATTCGGTTTTCAAAATCCATTTCTTCCATTTAACTACACCTGCCTTGAAAGATCTTTAAGTGCTGATTTAATTAGTTCTTCGGTTGAAAGTGACGGGTCGTGCTTGCCGATAGCCAAAGCCGCCTCGCTCTGTGAAAAGCCGAGAGCGACGAGTGCCGATACCGCCTCTTTAGTATTTGTTTTAACTGTGGCATTACCAACAGCCGCAATTTCAGATGCGCCGCCAACGGCGAAGTTATTGCCGACCTTGTCTTTAAGTTCAAGAATAATTCTCTGCGCAAGCTTATTGCCGACGCCCGATGCTGCCGTAAGGGATTTTGCATCGCCCGACGCTATCAGCAGTAAAATGCGGTCACTCGAAAACTCTGACAGCAGCGCGATAGCCATTTTCGAGCCGACACCGCTGACGGTAATGAGCAACTTAAAGCACTCAATTTCCTCAAGGGTGAAAAAACCGTATAGGTCTATAGCGTCCTCTTTAACGGTCATATATGTGTAAATAAAAATGTCCGAGCCAACCTTAGGCAGACGGCCTACCGTATTAAGGCTTACGTTGCATCTGAAACCAACACCGCCGCATTCGACGATTATGTAATCGGTTTCGGAATATATCAGTTTACCTCTAAGTGAAGAAATCATCAGATTTTACCCTCCAATTTTAATTTGCCGAACGCAGAGCCCGCATAGTGTCCGTGACAGATGGCAAGTGCCAGCGCATCGGCGGTGTCATCAAGCTTTGGTGCCGCCCCAAGCCCTAATAAATGCTTTACCATATCCATAACCTGCTTTTTTTCTGCCCTGCCGTAGCCTGTAACCGACTGCTTGACCTGTAAAGGAGTATATTCATACACAGGTACGCCTTTCAGCTGAGCCGCAAGCACGATAACTCCCCTTGCCTGCGCAACATCGATAGCCGTTGTGGTATTCGTATTGAAATAAAGTTTTTCTATCGACATAGCGTCGGGCTGATACTTATCAATAATCAAAGATATATTCTCAAATATCTTTTGCAGACGGGATGTAAACTCGGTTTTAGCGGGAGTTGTAACCGCACCGTATTCAAGCGGCCGAAACTTAACTGTATCAGATTTAACCACTCCATAGCCGACAATTGCATATCCGGGGTCAATACCTAAAATTACCAAAAGGCAACACTTTCCATTTCATCGTATAATTGTATTAATTATATCATACTTTAAAGTATTCATCAACATTTTTGTGCGGTTTCTTCCCTCTTTTTTTATAATTTGCCAAAATTTAGAAAACTAAAGAAAAACTGAGGAAAAGTGAGCAAAACAGAGTTTACAAAATTTACCGCAGGAACTCGGCAGAAAAAAGCCCATTTTTTTGTAAAAAGTGTTGACTTTTCGGCGTATTTGTTCTATATTATCGATGAATATATATTAATATATCAAGCATCTGTGTTGAATGTAATTTCAAGGCTGTAACTGATCAGATATGATTATAAAACTCTTTGCGGAGGTTACTGTCAGAGATTTTACGGGTATCGCGCAGGTCAAAAGTACTGTCGCGGCACTATGTGTCCGCAAAGGGGGATGCTTAAATGAAAAACAATATTGTATCATTAAAGAACATTTCGGTCAGCTTTGACGGTGAAACGGTTTTGGACAATTTAAGCCTTGACATCAAGGATAAAGAGTTTATTACCCTGCTTGGTCCGTCGGGCTGCGGCAAAACAACAACTCTGCGAATTATCGCAGGATTTGTTGAACCCGATGAGGGCGACGTGTTTTTTGATGAAAAGAAAATAAATGGTGTTCCTGCCTATAAGCGTCAGGTTAACACCATTTTTCAGCGTTATGCGCTATTTCCTCACCTGAATGTTTATGAGAATATCGCATTTGGTCTTAGGGTAAAGAAGCTGCCCGAAAAGGAAATTGATGCAAAGGTAAAGGAAATGCTTGCTCTCGTAAATCTTACGGGTCTTGAAAAGCGTAAAATTGAAACACTGTCAGGCGGTCAGCAGCAGCGCGTTGCTATTGCCCGCGCTATTGCAAATAACCCGAAGGTGTTACTGCTTGATGAGCCGCTCGCAGCGCTCGATTTAAAGCTTAGAAAAGATATGCAGACCGAGCTTAAAAAGATTCAGCAGCAGCTCGGTATTACCTTCATTTTCGTAACCCACGACCAAGAAGAAGCGCTCTCTATGTCCGACCGCGTTATCGTTATGGATAACGGTAAAATTCAGCAGGTCGGCACACCGCAGGATATTTATAACGAGCCGAAAAATGCTTTTGTTGCTGATTTTATCGGTGAATCCAATATACTTGACGGAATTATGATAAAGGACTGTCTGGCTGAATTTTCGGGCAAGCAGTTTAAGTGTCTTGACGGCGGTTTCGCAGAAAATGAGAGCGTCGATGTAGTAGTTCGCCCTGAGGACGTTGATATAGTCCCCGCAGAAGACGGTATGCTCGAAGGCAAAGTTACCTCGGTCACCTTCCTCGGCGTTCATTATGAAATTATTGTAGATATCGGCGGCTTTAAATGGATGATTCAGACCACCGACGAACGTTTTGTCGGTGATAAGGTCGGCTTATTTATTGAGCCCGATGCGATACACATTATGAAAAAGAGTGAATATTCGGGTCTTTACGGAGACTACAGCTCTTACAGTGAAGAAATCGATCATTTATCGGATGTAGAGGAGGTCGAAAATTGAAAAGATCCTCTTTCGGCAACCGCTTATTAGCAGCGCCTTACTATGTTTGGGCGGCAATTTTCATAATTGTTCCGCTGTTTATGATGATTTATTATGCCCTGACCGATGCGTCGGGTGCTTTTACATTGGCAAATCTGGCAAATCTCGGTAAATATAACAAGGCATTTCTGCTCTCTATCGGATACGCCCTGGTGTCTACCGTCATCACCTTCTTAATTGCCTATCCCTTAGCATACGCTATGACCAAGTTAAAGGTAAATTCACAGCGGATGATACTGATGATAGTAATTTTCCCTATGTGGATGAACTTTCTGATCCGTACATATTCCTGGATCAGCATCCTTGCAAACACAGGTCTTATTAATACATTTTTAACAAACATCGGTCTGCAGCCTTTAAAGCTCATAAATACCCCCGGCGCCATCGTTCTCGGTATGGTTTATGACTTTTTACCTTATATGGTGCTGCCGATTTATACCGCTATGTCTAAAATTGACCGCTCACTGCTCGAAGCGTCGGAAGACCTCGGCTGCAACGCTTTTTCCAAGCTAAAAAAGGTCATTTTCCCGCTTACCGTCCCCGGTGTTATTTCGGGTATTACAATGGTTTTCGTGCCGTCGGTCAGCACCTTCTATATTTCCCAAAAGCTCGGCGGTAATAAGACGATGCTCATAGGCGACGCTATCGAATATCTCTTTAATTTAGGCCCCGATCACTATAATGTCGCGTCTACCCTATCTCTCATACTTATGGTGCTTATACTCGTATGTATGGCGATAATGAACCGCTTCTCTGATGAGGACGCAGAGGAGGTAATCGTATGAAAATACTTTCCCGTCTTTATATCGCGCTTATCCTCGTATTTTTGTATGCTCCTATTGCGGTTATGTTTATCTTTTCCTTTAACTCTGCAGAGAGTGTATGGGTTTTCGAGGGTTTTTCGTTTGACTGGTATAAACAACTCGTTTACAACAGCACAATGCTTACAGCACTCGAGCATACGATAATTATCGCGCTGTTATCTGCTGCAATATCCACCGTTTTAGGCACTGCGGCGGCTATCGGTATAGTTCATCTGCGCAAGAAAATCACTAAGAGCATAGTTATGTCGGCTACCAATATACCAATGATGAATGCCGATATAGTAACGGGTATTTCTCTTATGCTGCTTTTCGTGTTCTTTGGCAAGCTGTTAGGACTTAATGAATCATTAGGCTTTTTAACGGTACTTATCGCGCATATTACCTTTAATCTGCCCTATGTGATTTTATCGGTTATACCGAAACTAAAACAGACTGACAAACACCTGCCCGAAGCGGCGCTTGACCTCGGTTGCACGCCCGTTCAAGCATTTTTTAAGGTGGTTCTGCCGAGCATTATGCCGGGTGTTTTCAGCGGTTTTATTATGGCATTTACCCTATCTCTCGATGACTTTGTTATCAGTTATTTCACCTGCGGCCATTATCAGACCCTACCTATTGTAATTTATAATATGACTAAAAAGACCGTAACTCCCGATGCCTATGCACTGTCATCCATAATATTTGCAGTTATTTTTGCATTGCTTATTTTCTACAATATGCTCCAGAATAAAAGTGAGAGGAAGGTGGCAAAACGATGAAAAAACTCCTCTCCCTTTCCTTGGTGGTCTCTTTAACGCTTACCTTTGCCCTTGTTTTCTCGGGCTGCGGTTATGAGTATTTTGATTTGGAACTGCGCGGCGAGTATTCAAGGCAGCTCGAAGGCACTACGCTTAACGTTTACAACTGGGGCGAATATATCTCCGACGGCAGCGATGAATCTATCGATACCGTTAAGGAATTTGAGCGCATAACAGGAATTAATGTAAACTACACTACATTTGACAGTAACGAAACTATGTACGCTCAGCTTAAAAATGGCGGTGTTTCGTATGATGTCATCATTCCCTCAGATTATATGATAGAGCGCCTTATAAATGAGGGTATGCTCGCAGAGCTTGATATGTCGAGGCTTACCAATTTTGACCTGATTGACGAACAGTATAAGGGCTTATTCTTCGATAAAGAGGATAAATATACCGTCGCATACAGCGTAGGTATGGTCGGTCTTATCTATAATTCTAAAAAGGTTGATACCCCGCCTGATAGTTGGGAATCTCTGTGGGACAGTAAATATAAGGACCAGATTCTTATGTTCAACAACCCGCGCGACGCCTTTGCTATTGCTCAGATTCGCTTAGGTCAGGATCTTAATTCTACCGATAAATCGGCTTGGGATAAGTCTGCCGAGCTTTTAAAGCGGCAAAAGCAGTACCTGCAGTCATACGTAATGGACGAGGTTTACGGCAAAATGGAAACGGGTGAAGCAATTCTCGCCCCCTACTATGCAGGCGATTACCTTACTATGTGGGAGAACAAC
>JAZULY010000109.1:0-7544 GCA_045603355.1 Acutalibacteraceae bacterium
CTTACCCTGCACAGTAAAATCGCTATTACCGCAACCTTGCTTTTGATCTTTGTTGGTGCGGCTTTGATTTTTGCGTTTGAATATAACAATCCGCAAACAATGGGAGATTATACCTTGCTTCAAAAAATCGAAGTATCCTTATTTCAATCGGTTACAACGAGAACTGCGGGTTTTGCAACCATACCGCAAGAAAATCTTACAAATGCAAGTGCTATCGTATGTTTACTTTTGATGTTTATCGGCGGTTCGCCCGTAGGTACAGCCGGCGGAATTAAAACGGTTACCTTTGCCGTGCTTATTGCCTCGGCAATCGCCTCTATTCGCAACAAAGAGGATACCGACCTCTTTGGCAGACGACTCACAAAACAGGCTGTCAGCAAAGCAGTGGCCGTTACCTGTATGTCTTTTATTATTATGTTTGCTTCAACGGTTTTGCTTTCTGCCGTAACCGATGCGAATGCACTGGATATCGTTTATGAAACGGTCAGTGCAACGGCAACCGTAGGTCTTACAAGAAACCTTACTGCCTCTCTTGATAGTATCGGTAAACTCATTATTATCATAACGATGTATCTTGGAAGAGTAGGCCCCATATCGCTTGCCGTTGCATTTAAACGAAGCAAAGATAATCAGAATATCGTAAGAAACCCGGTTGAAGAAATCAGCGTGGGATAAGAAGGGATAATTTTATGAGTATCAATAAAACCTATGCCGTGTTAGGTCTCGGTAGATATGGTAGAGCTGTTGCAGAAGAGCTTGTAAAGAATGGTGCGGAGGTTTTGGCTGTTGATATTGATCAAAACAATGTCAATAACGCAATTGAAACCATACCCGTTTGCAAATGTGCAGATATTACCGAGCCGGAGGCAATTAAAAGGCTTGGTATATCTAATATCGACATTGTCATAATTGCTATGGCAAGTAATCTTGAAGCAACCGTTATGGCAGTAACGCTCTGCAAAGAAGCAGGTGTTCAGACAGTTATCGTTAAATGCGGCAATGAAATGCATCAAAAGATTTTGAGCCGTGTCGGTGCGGATAAGGTGATTTTCCCCGAAAAAGAATCCGGAACAAGACTTGCGAAAAATCTACTTACATCAGGCTTCTCTGAAATGATAGAACTTTCCGATGAAGTTTCTATGGTAGAAATCGACGTAAGAGATGAATGGGTTGGTAAAACACTGATAGAACTGAGTTTACGCAAAAAATATTCTATCAATGTGGTGGCTGTGCGAAACGGTGATAAAATCAGCACAACAGTAGATCCTGCACTTCCTTTAGAAAAAGGAATGCAGCTTATTGTGATAGCAAACATATTAAAACTCCAAAAATTGAAATAATTTCGTGGTATTGATATGAAAGAACATAAGAAAAAACTGATTGCGCCAATTTTAGTAACTATTATTATGGTTCTATATTACGTTGTTTACTTTGGGTTTTTGATAGCACTAATAGACGGCGTATGGAAATGGCTTTTAGGAATTATTCCGCTTGCTCTTTCTGCCGTCATGCTCAAAGTTTGCATAGAAAGAATTAAAGAGATTAAGAAGGGTGAAGAAGATGATCTTAGTAAATACTGATTACATAAGCGGCAAGGAACTCGAAATGTTAGGTCTTGTAAAAGGAAGCACTATTCAATCAAAGCATATCGGAAAGGATATTTCCCAAAGCTTTAAGACCTTGGTTGGTGGTGAGCTAAAGTCCTATAATGAAATGATGAACGAGGCTCGTGCTCTTGCCACCAAGAGAATGGTTGCAGAAGCCGAAGAACTCGGTGCAGATGCTATCGTAAATATTCGATATGCATCCTCAGCAATAATGCAGGGTGCAGCCGAAGTTATAGCATACGGAACAGCAGTTAAATTTGTTAAATAAAGTGCAGGCGTCGCAGAAATGCGGCGCTTTTTGCTTTTTATAGAGAAAAACGCTGGACTTGTGGAAAGTGTTGGTATATGCCAAGACAAGAGAGGAATGTGAAATACTCCTCGCAGAGATGATTCTAAAAATGAAAGCCGAGATTCAAGAAGCTAAAAGCATCACAGTCGGCATAAATGAACACACCGCCACGGATTATTCCGTGGCGGTAATACTTTTGGTGGTGTAAAATATACTACGCATTAACCAAAGAGAAGGAATTTTTTAAAAGCATTAATTACCCACAATTAATATGTGGTCTCTAAAAAATGAAATTTCTCAAAAGTGGCGCGAGAATACTTTTAAAAGGTATAAAAAATGACCGAAAGTGGAGGATAAACCTCAAATTTCGGTCAAAATTTGGTCGAGGTGACAGGACTTGAACCTGCGGCCTCTGCGTCCCGAACGCAGCGCTCTACCAAACTGAGCCACACCTCGAAATATTAAGTTTTTCTGAATTTGTTTTTTCTAATAAAATAATAGGTGAGCGCTGCTACGCAGCTTACCCTTGAAACAATGGTGTATTACTTCGTTGCCACTCGTACTACACCTGTTTCGGCGTCTTTTCGCTTTCCCTGCATCTGCCACCGGCAGCCGGCACGCTCAAAGCTACCAAACTGAGCCACACCTCGAAATATTAATTTATATATCGCCACGCGACTTTTCAATTATATTAAATAAATGACAAAAAGTCAATACTTTTTTACAA
This sequence comes from Acutalibacteraceae bacterium, assembly GCA_045603355.1. GTDB lineage: Bacteria > Bacillota > Clostridia > Oscillospirales > Acutalibacteraceae > SIG565. The sequence continues at coordinate 2,624 of JAZULY010000109.1, forward strand.
AACCGGCTTTAAATTCTAATTCGAAGTGAGAAAACCTCTATTTTCCGATATTGTAAAATCTGAAACTTTGTGATAAAATGATTACATACAAGTTTCTTAGGAGAAAATTTAATGGATCAGGTAAATGAAATATTTGCTAACAATATAATCGTGTTGCGCGGAAAACTTAATTTGACACAGCTCGAACTTGCAGAAAAGCTCAACTATTCTGATAAGGCAGTTTCCCGTTGGGAGAGGGGAGAAGCCATCCCCGATGCCAAGGTACTGCTTAAAATGAGTGAGATTTTCGAGGTCACTATCGACGATATGCTAAAGTCCGAGATAAAACCCGCTCAGGTTGTGCAAAGTAAGGACAGAAACAACCGAAACAACATTACGATGATTTCTTTTATCGGTGTTTGGACGGGGGCGCTGCTTGCTTTTATCATAACCTGGCTTATGAGCACTCCGCAGTGGCTCACATTCGTTTATGCTCTGCCGATATCTCTTATAGTGCTGCTTATTTTCAATTCGGTTTGGGGCAGAAATTTAAGCCGATTTTTCATAGTGTCCCTGCTTGTCTGGAGTATCATCGCTGCCATTTATTTAACGGCATTAACGTTTGGTCCTAATTGGTGGCCGATTTTCTTACTTGGTATTCCCGCGCAGTTAATAGTGGCGCTCAGCTTCCGTTTTCGCAGATAAAATCAGGCACTCTCATTTTTTGAGAGTGCTTTTTTTGAACTCTCACCTTACGTTTTTAATAATAGAGAGATTTTTGATAACAGTAGATAGGAAATTGACAAAATATGGGCTATAATATACTCGTAATAATTTTGTTTTGCGAGGTTGTTTTATGTCTGATTACGTTTTAAGCTGTTGCTCTACAGTCGATCTTTCTGCAGAGCATTTAAAGTCACGCGATATTTCCTACGTCTGCTTTCATTTCTATGTAAACGAAAAGCATTATACCGACGATTTAGGCCAGACCCTTCCGTTTGATGAGTTTTACCGCCTTATGGCAGAGGGCGCTGATACCAGAACGTCGCAGGTAAATGTCGATGAATTTATTACTTATTTTGATTCCATTCTGGCAGAGGGTAAGGATCTTCTTCATATTTGTTTATCCTCGGGACTCTCAGGCACATATAATTCGGCGCGTATTGCCGCTGATGAATTAAAGACGAAGTACCCATCCCGTAAAATATACGTGGTCGATTCTCTTGCTGCCTCCTCGGGCGCAGGCCTTATTATGGATAAGCTTGCCGATATGCGCGATGAGGGTAAGGATATCGATACCGTTTATAACTGGATAGAAAAGAATAAACTCAAAATGCACCACTGGTTCTTTGCTACCGACCTTAGTTACTTTGTTAAGGGCGGCAGAATTTCCAAGGCTTCGGGCTGGTTTGGTACGGTGCTTAATATCTGCCCGTTACTTAATGTTGATTTGAACGGTAAGCTCATACCGCGCAGCAAGGTACGCGGCAAGCGTATGGTTATACAGAAAATCGTTGAGAAAATGCAGCAGCACGCAGCCTTAGGTGCTGAGTATGACGGTAAGTGCTATATTTCGCATTCTGCTTGTATAGAGGATGCAGAAACTGTGGCAAGTATGGTAGAGGCTGCCTTCCCTAAAATGAAGGGTAGGGTGCTTATTAATTCCATTGGTACGACCATTGGTAGCCACACGGGTCCTGGTACGGTAGCGCTCTTCTTCTGGGGTGACGAAAGGGTAGACTAAATGCAAAGCTCGGAAATTTATTTCCGAGCTTTTTATATTTCTATAATTTCTGCGCAAAATAATGTGCAGGAGTTGATTTCTTTGAAAATAACTAAACAAGAATATAAAAAAATGACCGAAAAGGCGTCGCCGCCCTCCCCGAAGCTCAAAAACTTTTTTCTCGCCTATTTGGTGGGTGGGCTTATATGTGTTCTCGGTCAGCTTTTAAATGAACTGTACACCTATTTAGGTCTGCAGGAAAAGGTGGTAAAAATGCTCGTTCCCGTAACCCTTATTGCCTTAGCCTCACTCTTTACGGGACTCCGCTTGTTCGAAAAACTCGCCAAGCACGCAGGCGCTGGGACTCTCGTACCCATAACGGGATTTTCCAATGCCGTAACTTCGCCCGCGATAGAGTTTAAGCAGGAGGGCTTTGTCCTCGGCGTCGGCGCTAAGATATTCACCATCGCAGGCCCCGTAATCCTATATGGCGTAACCGCCAGCGTAATTTATGGGATTATTTATTGGGTGATGCAAACAATTTAGAATATTCAATTCTCTAAAGAAAATAGCGACAGAGAGATTACCAACTCTCTGCCGCTATTCTGTTATTGTGCTGTTTGGCGACGCTTCATTCGCTGCCAACTTATATATCCGTAAATGTCATTCACCCAAAAGGCGATAAAACAAACAACAACGGATATATATTTCACATCATAAATACTTGCCATTACCCACAACACGATTAGCACTATATCGTTGGCGGCGTATGCCAATGCAAAGGTTGGACACCTGCGAAATGTCAGGTATACGGCAAGGAAGCTTGTTGTTACCGATATTGTGCTTGGAACAATATTCGCTGTGTTGAAATACTTTAGAATAAAATAAAAGGCAATTGTAACGATAAGAGCGAGTACCCACATAAAAATGTGTTCCTTTTCACTTATACTGTTAACCTTCACTTCTGCTTTGTTTCCCTTATATGGATTTCTGAGCCACGAAATCAAAGCAAAAAGTGCCATCGGCATAGTCATTCCAAGATAAGTAATCATTTCGCCGTAATAAGCAAAGGTAAAAGAAATAATACCATATAACAGACTGAAAACGATCATAAGTGCTTGCCCAATAGGATTTCCTTTGGCGTTGAATATGAGTGAAGTTACACCTATCAGAGAAGCGGCCAACGTTAGATAGCTTTCTCGGTCAAAAATACAGAAAGATATTAAAATAAAAAGAACAGATACTGACCATAATGCAAGTTCGGTTTTAGAAAAATAGTTGCATATTGTTTTCATGTAGACCTCCAAAAAATAAGCACCCGCGAACACATCTTCTAAGACCTAACGATGTGTTAACGAATGCTAATGCATTTCACTACCCGGTGGCATTTATATTTGTTTTTGTATTATATCATAAATCTGTTCAATTTTCAAGGGGTTGCAGATGCTTTGTTTTCAAGGTTTTGACCGAATTTGAACATCTTTGAAACCCTTGAAAATCGGTGTGGTTAGTATCTCATTAGTAACAGGTTACGGCTTGTGTCAATTTCGTGTGCTTCATTAAGATTTCCGCGACCTGCCATGTTCGATTGTCCGATCAATAAAAACGAATGCATTATGCAACCCCCCGAGTTATTTTAATCATTATACTATGTTTTGACTGTTGTGTAAAGTTCTTTTGCGGATAGCCAAAGCGTTCAAACTTGAAAATTCGCAGAATTTAAGGTATACTTAAAATCAAATAAAGGGGAGAGGTGGCATATGTTACAAAACCTGAATAATAAACTCAGCACTATCTCTTTTGATAAATTTAAAATTTTCAGCGGCAGTTTTCTGAAAATTGTCGCGATACTGTCAATGCTTATTGACCACGCCGCGCTCGTGATTTTTTCGAGACTCGACTGGGCAACGGCCTCGGTAACCGTGCTCGGCAGAGCGTTTTCGATTTATTCAGTTATGCGGCTTATAGGCAGGCTGGCATTCCCGATTTTCTGTTTTCTTATAACCGAAGGCTTTGTACATACCCGTAACCGTAAAAAATACGGTTTATCGCTGTTGTTATTCGCTCTTATTTCCGAAATCCCCTTTAACTTAATGGTAGGCGGCAGTTTCGTTTACCTTGGTGGACAAAACGTGTATTTCACCCTGTTTTTAGGCTTTTTACTGCTCTGCGTTTTCGAAAATGTAAGCGAGCCGTATAAAAGGGTACTATGTGCTGCGGGTATTATTATAGCCGCGTATTTACTGCGCGCCGATTACGGACTCAGAGGCGTTTTGCTGATAGGAATTATCTATATTTTCCGCGAGGAAAGACTGCTTCGCACATTGTTTGCATTTCCTTGCCTTTCGGGAGGACTCGCGGCATTTAGCGCATTTATACCAATAAATATGTATAACGGTCGGCGCGGATTTATAAAGGGGAAAGCGGCAAAATATGTTTTCTATATTTTCTATCCGCTTCATATTATAATTTTATTGGTAATAAAACAATTTATATAATCAAATAGGGCACGATAAGACGTTGTTTTATCGTGCCCTATATGTATATTCGCATTAAATTTCCCGATAATAAATAGGTGAAATCACTTTAAAGGGGAATTAAAATGTCGGAAAAAGCAGGTAAAACAATCGTTTTAAATAGCAAGCCGTCAGTATTGTCTTACGCGTCAATAGTCGGCAAAAAAGAAGGTGAGGGACCGCTTGCCGCAGAGTTTGATATCTGCGTTCAGGACACTACTCTCGGCGAAGAGTCATACGAAAAGGCAGAAAGTAAACTTCAACAGATAGCTATAGATACTGCGCTTAACAAGGCGGGATTAAAGTACAGCGATATCGACTGCATTTTTGCGGGTGACCTGCTTAATCAGTGCATCAGCAGCTCGTTTGGACTCAGAGGTACCGATATGCCCTTCGTGGGACTCTACGGTGCTTGCTCGACTATGGCACTATCCTTGCTGGATGCCGCCGTTTTTATTGAGAGCGGCGCGGCGGAAAAGACTGTTTCGGTAACCTCGTCGCATTTCTGCTCTGCAGAGCGGCAGTACCGTTTCCCGCTTGAATACGGCTCACAGCGTACCCCCACCGCACAGTGGACGGTTACAGGCTCGGGTGCGGTGGTACTCTGCCGAGAGCCGCAAAAGGCATATATAGACCGAATAACCGTCGGCACCGTGCAGGATTTAGGTGTTACCGATGCTAATAATATGGGTGCAGCAATGGC
>JAZULY010000110.1:0-5234 GCA_045603355.1 Acutalibacteraceae bacterium
GTGCCAAAACACTGCCGCAGGCTCTTGATTTATAAATGGTAGCTGTCATTTAATTCAGTTCCTTTAAAATATCACAAATTAGGTCGGCTGTAGCATCGGGGCCGATTACGGGTACCTTGTAATCATTTGTGGAATTATAAATATCAATTCGCTCGTTATAGCGCTTTATAATACTCTCCTTCGAGTTTGCAGTCGGTCGGTCACATGTCGGTATCAGTTCCTCTAAATCCCTATCAAGGAAGAAAATAATACCGTTATGCTTTAAGTTTCTGATATTATCATCCCGCAAAACAGCACCGCCGCCCGTCGCGATTACGCAGCCGTCACAGAGTGAAACTTTTTCAATTACTTCGCTCTCGATATCTCTGAAACCGCTTTCCCCGAGCTGTGAGAAAATATCGGTAATTTCTCTACCGTCAATCTTCACGATTTCACAGTCGGTATCAATAAATTTCACACCTAATTTTTCGGCTAAAACCCGTCCTATAGTCGATTTTCCGCTGCCGGGCATACCGGTTAGCACGATATTGCGCTTTTTTGATACCATTTCATTATAGATTCGGTCGGTTACCTCGCCCGTAAACTGCTTACCCGTAAAGTGGCCTGCTGCGAGAACGGCTTGGGATACGAGCATATAAAGTCCGCTGATAGCGGGTATTCCCTTTTTCTCGGCAGCAATAAGTAAATCGGTGCGCAATGGGTTATAAACTACATCAACAACCAACTTTAGGTTATTAAAATTTTCAATAGATATAGCCATACCCTTTACCTTCGGATACATTCCCACGGGGGTTGCATTAAGTATAACATCGGCGTCGCTGTGGAGCCTTTCAGCGTCAGCGTAGGAAATCTTGGTATCATCGGGAAATAGGCTTACAACGTAAATTTCGCTGCAACCGAGGTGCTTTAGCACCGCCTCGGCAGTATGGCTCGTGCCGCCATCCCCTAAAATAAGGGCTTTCCGGCCTGCGAGGTCACGTGTCTTCTTTTGAATGAGTGACAGTAAGCCGCCAAAATCGGTATTAAACCCAAAAAGCTTACCGTCCTTATTAACAATGGTATTTACAGCTCCGATAGCCAGTGCCTGCTCGTCAATATAATCGAGATACGGCATAACCGTCTGCTTATAAGGAATGGTTACATTAATTCCCGTGAACTCGCGCGCTTCAATAAACGCTTTTACATCATCTCGGGGCAATTCCTTTAGTTCATATTCATAATCAGCAATTTTAGAGTGAATCTCAGCCGAAAAACTGTGGCCGAGCTTCTCACCTATTAAACCGAATTTCATTATAAAACCGCCTAAATTAATTTTTTGAATTGATCTGCCGTCAGCTCTTTGATAATACAGGAGCCGATTTCCTCTACAAAGATACCCGAAATACTATCAGACGATGACTTTTTATCGTGCTTTAAGTTTTCGGCTACCGTTTCTTTGTTGTAATTATAACTGCAAGGTAAACCTATTTTTTTGAGCACGGGAATTAAACGCTCACGCACGCCCGCGCTGCACATCGGTATCATACCTAAGGCAACACATTCGCCGTGATAAAGATTTTCGTATTCGTCACTCTCAATAGCGTGACCGATAGTGTGACCGAAATTAAGTATCTTCCTGATACCGTTTTCCCTCTCATCGTTTTCAACCACATACTTTTTAATCAGTAGTGACATTTCAATGATTTTATCGATATTCTCGTTAATATCCGAGCCTTCAATTAGCTCAAAAAGATTACTGTCGGAGGTTAAACTCATCTTAACCGCCTCTGCCATGCCGTTTGCAAATTGACGCGGTGGCAGCGTTTTTAAAACATCAGGGTCAATAAGTACCTTTTTCGGTTGATAAAAAGCACCGACAATGTTCTTGTATGTATCGAGATTAACCGCAACCTTACCGCCGATAGAGGAGTCTACCTGAGATAAAAGAGTTGTAGGTATATTGTAAAAATCAATTCCTCGCATAAAGGATGCCGCAGCAAAGCCCGATAAATCCCCTATAACACCGCCGCCCACTGCAACAACGCAGTCTTTGCGGTTAAAATTGTTTTTAAGCATCGTGCGGCAGAGCATTTCGAGAACAGGAAATGTCTTACTGTCTTCTCCCTGCTTTACGGTTACTATAATGGGATTTTTGCATTGCCGAGCCACCGTCTCGGCATACACTGCAGGAACACCGTCATCGGTAACTATAAGGACATTTCGGTTTAGATTAAGTAATTCACCCGCAGTGTTCAACACCCCGCGGCGGATAACTATATCATAACTTCTGTCCCCTAAATTCATTGTAACAGTCATAAAAACCTCTGTTATTTTAAATCGATGTGATTATAGAATGAACCGGCAACCTTTAGCTTATCACAAAACTCGGAAAGTTCACTGAGCATCATTTTGCCGTCCTCAGTATTAACATTACCCTCAAGTTCAACATAGAAATAATACTTCCAAAGAAGTGTCTTCATTGAGCGGCTGCGAAGGGAACGCATATTAAAATTATGGCGACCGATAACATTGATAGCCTGCGCGAGAGCGCTCGCCTCGTTACGTACCGTGAAAAGAATAATTGAATGGTTATCAGGCTTGTTGACCGTTTTAATATGCTGTGCGCGGGAAAGCACCGCAAAACGGGTTGTGTTTACGTGGCTTTCGTTAATATTGGAGTCAAGCACCTTAAGTCCGTACAGCTCAGCGGTTTCGGTGCTTGCTATTGCGGCGGTGGATTTATCATTAGCCGCTGCTACCTGCTGCGCTGCAATAGCGGTGTTGTCGCTCATTACAGCATCAAAGCCGTGCTCACGAATATAGTTGTTACACTGCTCGAGAGCCTGCATATGGCTGATAACACGCTTAACGTCGGTGATTTCGGCACCCTTAACACCTAAAAGGTTTTGGGAAACAGAGAGCTCGTACACACCGTTTACATACAAACTGCCCGAGAAAATAAGGTCAATAACCTGACCGACCTCGCCCGCGCTGCTGTTTTCTATCGGTAAAACGGCGCAGTCACACTCACCGTCGACCACCGCGCGGTATGCCTCGCTGAAATTCGGGAAAGAAATGCGCTCGCCATCTTTAAAAATTTTGCCTGCGGCTATGTGAGCAAAAGCACCCTCAACACCGCTGTAAGCGATTTTCATACCCGAAAGCAGCTTGTGCTGATAGCTGCGGGAAATCTTCATAACATCACGAAGAAAATTTACATAGTATCCCGTATACGCCTCGTTTTCAATGAAAGCCGAGTTAGTCTGAATCAGTGCCTCTTCCCTGTTTTTATCATATATCGGTAGACCCATCTCTTTCTTGTAATCAGCCACCATTTCGGCGGCTTCCATACGCTCGCAGAAAAGCTCTGCCATGCGTCTATCAACCTGATTAATTTTTTCTCTTGCTATATCAAGCTTATTCATTAAAATTCTCCGTTCTTGTAGCCGTCTGCTAATTTTTTGAAGGCCGGCAAGGAATTGATTATCTGCTCGGTAGAAACGCAGTAAGAAATTCTTACATAGCCTTCATAACCAAAGCTATCACTCGGAACTAATAATAATTCAAATTTCTTTGCGTTCTCGCAGAAACGGGCCGCGTCACTCTCGAGCGCTTTTATAAAGAGATAAAATGCGCCGTCGGGACGGGGTAATTCATAGCCATACTCTTTTAAGGCTTCGCAGAGAATATCGCGATTCTTTTTATATACCTCAATATCTGCAGTCATTCCCATACAGTGCGGAATAACACGCTGGAAAAGACTCGAAGCGCATACATAACCGAGCGCTCTGCCCGCGCCTGCAACCGCATCAAAAATTAGGCTTGGGTCGGCGGACTTGTTTGAGATAAGTATGTAACCTATTCTCTCACCCGGCAGGGATAAAGACTTGCTGAAGGAATAACATACTATCGTATTGTTGTAGAAGTTCGGTACAAAAGGTACCTCAATATTATCATACACAAGCTCGCGGTAAGGCTCATCGGAAATTAAGAATATCGGGTGACCGTACTCCTTCTCATAGCCCGATAAAACCGAAGCGAGCATTTCTATAGTTTCCTTCGAGAAAACTACGCCCGACGGGTTGCAGGGTGAGTTGATAACTACCGCCTTAACATTTCTGTTCATAGCAGAGCGCAGTGCGTCAAAATCAATTTGAAAATCACTCTCGCGGCATTTTACAACGTTCATCTTAGCGCCCGCAGTCTCAATAAACACCTTATATTCGGGAAAGAAGGGTGCGAAAACTATTATTTCATCATTCGGCTCACTAATGGCCTTAAAGGTAATTGAAAGGGCCGCTGCAGCACCGGTAGTAAAGTAGATATTGTTACCGCTGAATGTAGTGCCGTAGTCGGCGTTCAGTCGGTCAGCAACCGCCTGACGAACAGACATATCGCCGGGGGCTGATGTATAACCATGCAGTTTTACAGAATCTTCTTCATTTATCAGCTTAATAATGGTTTCGTCAACTATCTTCGGCGCGGGCACGCTTGGATTACCGAGGCTGAAATCGTACACGTTTTCTCTGCCTATCTCGGCGGCGCGTTTATTACCGTATTCAAACATTTCGCGAATAACTGAGCGAACCTGTCCTAAATTAATCATCTCTTTGGATAACATATTAATCCCTCCGCAGAATACAATTTTTCCATAATATATTAGTATAACTTTTTATTAGGACAGTGTCAATAAAATAAGGCAACTTTTATGCATAAAAATGCGAAAAATTGCCTTGAATTATTAAAATTTATTCAAAGTGCGATTAGTGAAAAGTGAAGAAGTAATAGTGAAAAAGTAAAAATCCCCGTACTATCGTACGAGGATTTTTGGAGCGGGTGATGGGAATTTGTCTCGGCACTGCCCGTGCCTATCGCCTCGCTGACGCTCGTTGCCCCGTCGGCAAAAACAGTCCACCGGACTGTTTTCTTCCGCAAACTATCGTTTACTCCCTCCTTGTTCGATTCCCATCAAATAACAAACTAAAAAATAAAAGCACCAACCACAAGGGTTGGTGCTTTTATTTTTGGAGCGGGTGATGGGAATCGAACCCACACGACCAGCTTGGAAGGCTGGGATTCTAGCCATTGAACTACACCCGCATTTGAACAAAGAATATGATAACACAATCCTTCAAAATAGTCAAGTGTTTTTTGTGATAAAAGAGTAAACTATTAAAATAAGGGCAGACGAAAGTCTGCCCTTTAATTATAAACTTACAAAAATTTTTCTTTATCACGGTTTATTTGTTTTATAT
>JAZULY010000111.1:0-18701 GCA_045603355.1 Acutalibacteraceae bacterium
GAGAAGAAGAGAATTTCTCTCGGCTACAAAAAGGAAGAAGAAAATCCGTGGGTTATCTTCAATAACACCTATGCAGTTGATTCTGTTGTAAGCGTTACCATCGTTAGTATGACCGCTTATGGCGCATTTGCTCGCATTATCCCGGGTGTTGACGGTCTTATCCACATTTCTCAGATTGCTAACAAGCACGTTGCAAAACCGCAGGATGAGCTTAAGGTAGGCGAAACTGTTGAGGCTAAGATCATCGCTATTGACGATGAGAAAAAGCGCGTTAGCCTTTCTATCCGCGCATTACTGCCCGAAGAGCCGGCAGTAGAAGAGGCTGCAGAAGAAGCAGTAGAGGTTGTAGCTGAAGAAGCCGCTCCCGCAGACGAAGTAGTTACAGAAGCCGCTGAAACTGTAGAAGAATAATTTATCCAAATTAAAAGCCGCAGGTGAAAACCTGCGGCTTTTTTGTGTTTTGTTATATTTGTAAATCCAGCGCATATCCAGCCCCGATACCCGCTACTGCCGATAGACAGACAATTAAAATCGGGTGCAGTTTTTTAAAGGATAGCACCGTCATAACGGCGAATATCAGTATAGAGATATAAAAGGGGATGGTGGTGAAGACGTCGAGCGTCAGTCCGTTTCCGAACAGTACCGTCTGACCGAGGGACAGCATAGCCGACGCGATAAGACCGATAACGGCGGGCTTAAGACCTGCCATACATCCCTTGACGATTTTGTTTTCCTTAAACTTATCGTAAACGCGCGCAACGATAAGAATTACTATAAACGACGGCAGTACAACGCCGAGTGTCGCGCATATAGCACCAAGTACGCCGCCCGTTTGGGTTCCGATATAGGTGGCTATATTTATCGCAAAGGGTCCCGGTGTGCTCTCGCTCACGGCAACGAAATCGATAAGCTGATTAGCCGTCAGCCATCCGTGAGAGGCAACCTCGTCTTGTATTAGCGGCAGCATAGCGTATCCGCCGCCGAAGGTAAATAAGCCTATTTTAAAAAATGTAAAGAATAAATCGAGGAAAATCATATCTTATTCCTCCTCGCATTTATTAATGAATAGACAAGCCCCAAAACGGCGCAGCCTATAATAATGAATAGCACGTTTATATTTGTAAACGCCGCAAGGATAAAGGAAAGGGCAATTACTATATACGCTATAAGATTTTTCGGGCACTTCTTATACATATTAATAAGCGCCTTGAGAATTAGTGCCAGCACACCCGCGCGAATACCCCAAAAGGCATATTTAACCGCCTTTATGTGTTGAAATTCGTTTAATACGAGCGCGATTACCGATATTAGCACAAAGGACGGCAGCACAACGCCGAAGGTCGCCGCCGCAGCGCCGAGCACACCCGCAACGCGGTAGCCCACAAAGGTAGCCGAATTAATGGCGATAGGTCCCGGCGTAGACTCGGCAATCGCTATGATTTCGAGTATATCGTCATCGGTTATCCAGTGAAGTGTTTCAACCGTTTCCTTTTGAATCAGCGGTATCATAGCGTATCCGCCGCCAAATGTAAAAGCGCCTATTTTTAAAAAGGTGGTAAATAGCTTCCAGATTTTTTGCGATTTAGTCATATTCAGCCCTCAAGTAAAATTTGTTTTATGCCGTCAATTTGAGCGTCTGTCACACCGCAGGACACCAGAAAATTACGAGCAGCATCGGCAGGGGAATTTCCGTACTCCTCTAAACACTTTTCATAATCGTAGAAGTGTTGCTGACAGCGCGAGCGCATACCGAATACCGATAGGGTAGTAAGCTCAAATTCGCGGCAAATATCCTCTCGACTCGCACCGAGCAGAGCCATTAGTAACGCAACGACCGTTCCCGTTCTGTCAGCCCCTGCAAAGCAGTGGCAATAAACGGGGTAGCTGCTGCTATCAGCCAGCAGAGAGAAAATATCCCTTATCTTATCTTTTTCCGCCTCGTCGAAAATATCCGCATAGGCGAATATTGGCACATTTATAAGGTTGGCGTTAGGAATGGGGGATACACTGTATTCATCGCGGTGCAGGCGCAAATCAAGGTCGGTCTTAATATGCAGGTCATAACTCATAAAGGCAAGGGCATCCTCACTCGCCTTTAAATCCTTATCGAGCGCACTGCCGCGGAAAAACATATTTCTTTTTATCTTTTTATTGCCGCCTGCCTTCCATCCGCCGATATCCCGCACATTGGTGGCACCGTCAATTAAGTACCAGCGGGTAGAGGTGTTGTCAATATTAAAATAATAGGTAGCCGATTCGCAAATAACTCTGTCGCCGCTGTACGCCGCCATTTTCCAGAAATATTTATCCTCCTTAAAGTTTGTAAGGGATAAAAACATCTGACCGGCGTAGATATCGAAGCCGTCTGCCTCTGCGAAATCCTCGGTAGTCGACAGGTGTAGCACAACATCGGTAACCTCGGCGAGTGAGCCTTCAAACCCCCAGGTGAAAATTATGTGCTCGGGGGCAGAGTGGTCGTCATCCCCCGCTACGGGGCTTCGCCAGTCGAAATCATTTTCAAGTATTGTGCCGTCGGCAGGCAGGCTCGAGAGTATCTCCGCCTGTGCTTTAGGTGTCAGAGAAACAGTAGTGCCGTTTATCGGGCTTAGTAAATTTATTTTCATATTATCTCCTGAAATGTATTGTCCTGTAAAGTATACCACAGTTTATTGTTTTTTTCAATAAATTGCTAAATAATATAAAAAGTACTTGAAAAAAGAATTTCTTTGTGATATAATTTATCAGCTACCGTCCGGGTAGCGAAAATAATTCACACATTCCGTTTAAAATTCGGCAGGTGTCCGTACTGCTCGGAAACCGAAAGTATAACGGGATGGAGGTTTAACCTTAGGAGGAAAAACAAATGGCAGTAGTATCAATGAAACAGTTGCTCGAAGCCGGTGTTCATTTTGGACATCAGACAAGACGCTGGAACCCGAAAATGGCTCCGTACATTTCCACCGAAAGAAACGGTATCTACATTATCGATCTTCAGAAGACCGTTAAGAAGCTTAACGATGCATATGCTTTCGCTCGTGACATCGTAGCAAACGGTGGAGATATCCTTTTTGTAGGTACAAAGAAGCAGGCTCAGGATTCTGTTAAGGAAGAGGCTATCCGTTGCGAAATGCCCTTCGTTAATGCTGGTTGGCTCGGCGGTATGCTCACCAACTTCACAACCATCCGCGGCAGAATCAGAAGATTAAAGCAGCTTCGCGAAATGGAAGAAGACGGCACATTCGATCTTCTCCCCAAGAAGGAAGTTATTCAGTTGAAGCTTGAAATTGAAAAGCTTGAAAAGTTCCTTGGCGGTATCGAGAATATGAATAAGATTCCGGGCGCACTCTTTATTGTTGACCCGAGAAAAGAAAGAATGGCTGTTGCAGAAGCTAAGAAGCTCGGTATTCCGATCATCGCTATTTGCGACACCAACTGCGATCCTGATGAAATCGACGCTGTTATCCCCGGTAATGATGACGCTATCCGCGCTGTAAAGCTTATTGCTGAAACAATCGCATCTGCCGTTATCGAGGCAAGACAGGGCGAGCAGGGCGCTGCTGAAGAAACAGCAGCAGAAGAAGTAGCTGAAGAGGCTGCTGAATAATAAATCTAACTAATACCTTAAACAGGAGGAAATAAAAATGGCTTTTACTGCTAAAGACGTTCAGGCTTTGCGTGAAAAAACCGGTTGCGGTATGATGGACTGTAAAAAGGCTCTGACCGAGTGCGATGGCAATATGGATGCTGCTATCGATTTCTTACGTGAAAAGGGTCTTGCTTCTCAGGCTAAGAAGGCAAGCCGTGTAGCCGCTGAGGGTACCGTATGCGCTATCGTTGACGGTACTGTTGGTGCAGTTCTCGAAATGAACGCAGAGACCGACTTCGTTTCAAACGGTGAGCCCTTTAAGGCTCTCGCTCAGAAGATCACCGAGATCGTTATCGAACAGAATCCCGCCGATGTTGACGCATTAAACAAGTGCACACGCGACGGTCAGACCGTTGAAGAGATGATTCAGGAATTATTCCTCGCTCTTCGCGAAAACATCAAGCTTCGTCGTTTTGCTCGCTATGAGGGTAAGGTTGTATCCTACGTTCACGGCGGCGGTAAGATCGGTGTTCTCGTAAACTTTGATACCGATATCGCAGCTGACAATGCTGAGCTTATTGCAGCAGGTAAGAATATCGCTATGCAGATCGCTGCTATGAATCCTGCTTACCTTGATCAGGCTTCTGTTCCTGCAGAGGTTCTTGAGAAGGAAAAGGAAATCCTCATCGCTCAGATGAAGGAAGATCCGAAAATGGCTAACAAGCCCGATGCAGTTCTCGGCAAGATCGTTGAAGGTAAGATCGGCAAGTACTACAAGGAAAACTGCCTTGTTGAGCAGCAGTACGTTATCGACGGTGACTTAACTGTTGGTAAGTACATTGACTCTGTTGCAAAGAGCCTCGGCGCTGACATTAAGATTGCTTCTTATGTTCGTTTCGAAAAGGGCGAAGGAATCGAGAAGCGTGTTGACGATTTCGCAAGCGAAGTTGCAAGCATGGTAAAATAATCAAAACTGATTTTTCTCCCGCACCGATTTCGGTGCGGGATTTTTTTCTCTTCTTTGCAAATAAAAACACATTGTAAACTTTTGGCACCGGCACTGTTAAATTTGTTGACTTTATATCCCGAATAAGGTAAAATAAAATAGTAAAAAAATAATAGGAAGTGTTAAATTATGCAACCTGCTTTTAAACGCGTTTTAATCAAGCTCAGCGGCGAGGCGCTTTCGGGCGAAAAGGGCACAGGCATTGATTTCGATAAGGTACTCGAGGTTTGTAAATCTATAAAAGAAGTTGTTGATATGGGCACTCAGGTAGCCCTCGTTGTCGGCGGCGGTAATTTCTGGCGCGGCCGCAGCAGCGGTAAAATGGACCGTACACGCGCTGACCATATGGGTATGTTGGCTACGGTTATTAATGCTTTAGGTCTGGCTGACGGACTTGAGCAGGTAGGTCTTGTGCCCCGTGTTCAGACCGCTATCGAGATGCGACAGATAGCCGAGCCTTATATCAGAAACAAGGCTGTAAGACATTTAGAAAAGGGCAGAGTAGTCGTTTTCGGCTGCGGTACGGGCAACCCCTTCTTCTCAACCGATACGGGCGCCGCTCTGCGTGCTGCTGAAATCGGTGCAGATATTATATTTAAGGCAACAAATGTTGACGGTGTTTATGACAGTGACCCGAAGAAAAACCCCGATGCCGTTAAGTTTGACCGCCTTACACATATGGACGTACTTAACAAGGAACTCCACGTTATGGACAGTACGGCAGCGTCCCTTTGTATGGATAACAAAATTAAGATACTGGTATTCAACCTCGATGACCCGAATAATATTGTAAAGGCAGTCAAGGGTGAGCAGATCGGCACAATAGTAGAATAAATTTGGGAGGAACCAAGTTATGAATACACTTATTAAAACAGTTGAAGAAAAAATGGATAAGACCATAGCCGCGCTTGACCGCGACTATAAGGCAGTGCGTGTTGGTCGCGCCAACCCGTCTGTGCTTGATAAAATTACCGTAGACTATTACGGCGCACCCACCCCCATCCAGCAGATGGCAGCAGTATCTGTTCCCGAACCGCGTATGCTCCAGATTCAGCCGTGGGATGCTTCTACCCTCAAGGATATCGAAAAGGCAATTCAGGTATCCGATATCGGTATTAATCCGCAGAATGACGGCCGTGTTATCCGTCTTAACTTCCCGCCGCTTACCGAAGAGCGCAGACGCGATATCGTAAAGGATGTTCGCAGAATGGCTGAGGACAGCAAGGTCGCCGTTCGTAACGCCCGCCGTGACGGTATCGAAAAATTAAAGGCTATGAAGAAAAATTCCGAAATCACCGAGGACGATCAGGCAAACGGTGAAAAGAAGATTCAGAATTTAACCGATAGATTCTGCAAGGAAATAGACGATCTCGCCGCTCTTAAGGAAAAGGAAATCTTAGAAATCTAACAGCAGTAAACTCTATTTTACCAATACCATCAGGGGCGGCAAGTTCCTGATGGTTTTTTAAAGGTGATATTATGCTTTTTAAGAAAAACACAAATACCGACCGCATTATCCCAACCCACATAGCCGTAATTATGGACGGTAACGGCCGTTGGGCTAAAAAGCGCGGTTTGCCGCGAAATGCAGGTCACGCGGCGGGCTCTAAAACCTTTAAGGAAATTGCGCGTTATTGCAATAAAATAGGCGTTAAGTATTTTACGGCATACGCCTTTTCAACCGAAAATTGGAAGCGTCCTCAGGATGAAGTTGAGGGCATAATGGATATTTTAAGGGACTATCTTAAGGATTCAAAAAACTATGCCGACGAAAATATTCAGATAAAATTTATCGGTGACCGTTCGGTCTTAGCGCCCGATATTCAGCAGCTTATGGCTACTGCTGAAGAGGACTCTAAGGTTGCTACGGGTCTTAAATGCTATGTTGCAATTAACTACGGCGGCAGGGATGAGATAGTTCGCGCCGTTCGTAAAATAGTAAAAGAGGGTATAAGACCAGAGGATATCACCGAACAGGTAATTGAAGCGCATCTTGATACCGATTTCCCCGACCCCGATTTAATTATCAGACCGAGCGGGGAGGAGCGCTTATCTAATTATCTCATTTGGCAGGCGGCTTATTCAGAATTTTGGTTTTCCGATGTTCTGTGGCCTGACTTTAAGGCTCAACATATCGATGCCGCTATTGACGAATATAACAAGCGTAACCGCAGGTTTGGAGGGGTATAAATGCTGACTCGTATTATTTCGGGCGCAGTAATGATAGTTATTGTCGTCGCAGTTTTGCTACTGAACACGGTAAACCCCGTTATTACTATCGGCTTTCTGGCAATTCTCGCGGGTATCGCGGTTTATGAAATATTGAATAATACAGGTATCGTACCCAAGAAGACGGTGAGTATAGGTGCCGCCGTATATGCCGCGCTTTATGTTTTGTTTAATTTCTATCTAAACAGCTATACCGTAGTTTTGGTTACGGCATTTGTTCTCTGTACCACCGTATGCGCCCTTATTTTCCATAAGGATTTTAAGGTGAATGCTATATCTGCCGCTATCGCATTCCCGATTATGATATCGGTTGCTTTTTGCAGTATTTATACGCTTTTCGGCGGTTACGGGCTGCCGTATTTCCTGCTTATGCTCAATTTCTCGTCGGTGTGCGATTGTGGCGCTTATTTTGTCGGCGTTGCTTTGGGTCGCCATAAATTATGCCCCGAAATCAGCCCTAAAAAGACGGTTGAGGGCGCTATAGGCGGAATGGTGTCGAGCATCATAGTTACGGTAATTATCGCTTTGTGCTTCTCTCTTACGGAAAAATTAATTCCGCTGCTTATCATCACCCCCGTGCTGTGCGCTGTAGGTATGGTAGGTGACCTTTTTGCCTCGGTTATCAAGCGTAATACGGGCATTAAAGACTATGGCAACCTTATCCCAGGTCACGGCGGTATATTAGACAGGTTTGATAGCATACTTTTAATAGCACCTGTCTTTGTTCAGTTATTAAAAATTATGGAGGCCGTATGATGAAAAAACTTGTAATTTTAGGCTCTACGGGCTCTATCGGTACGCAGGCGCACGATGTTGCGCGAGCAAATGGTTATACAGTAGAGGCGCTCGCCGCGGGTAGTAATGTAGAACTGCTCGAAAAGCAGGCAAGGGAGTTTAAACCAAAGGCAGTTGCCGTAGGCAGCGAAGCCGCGGCGCGCGACCTTAAAACGAGGCTTGCCGATACGGGTATTTCAGTCTTATCGGGGCAGAGCGGTGTTATTGAGGTAGCGTCACAAAAATGTGATATTACTCTGAATGCCATTGTGGGCATAGCAGGTCTTCGCCCCACACTCGCCGCCATAAAGGCGAAAAACACTATTGCTCTTGCTAATAAGGAAACCTTGGTTACGGGCGGAGATATTGTAAAGCGTGAATTAAAGGCAAACGGAGTGTCCCTTCTGCCGGTGGATAGCGAGCACTCGGCTATATTTCAGTCCCTGCAGGGTGCACCGCAGGGTAGCATAAAGAAACTGTTACTCACCGCATCGGGCGGTCCGTTCTACGGTAAAAGAAAAGCAGACCTCGAAAACGTTACGGTCGAGCAGGCACTCAAGCACCCGAATTGGTCGATGGGCGCGAAAATCACCATCGATTCTGCAACACTTATGAATAAGGGACTCGAGGTAATCGAGGCGGTGCATTTATTTGATATTGCCCCCGATGACATCGAGGTACTCGTTCACAGACAGAGCATTGTTCATTCGGGCATCGAGCTTAGTGACGGTGCCGTTATCGCACAACTCGGCACACCCGATATGAAGTTGCCGATACAGTACGCCATTACCTATCCTGAGCGTGCAGGACTTTGCGGTGAACGCTTAAGCCTTGCCGATATCGGTACGCTTACCTTTGAAAAGCCCGATACCGAAACCTTCAAGTGCTTGCCTCTCTGCATCGATGCCATTCGTATGGGCGGTCTTAAACCTGCCGCGGCAAACGGTGCAAATGAAGAGGCGGTTAAGCTTTTCCTTAGCGGTAAAATTAAATTTTTGCAAATTGCCGAATTGGTTGAAAAGGCAATTTCTGCACAGAATAAGGTTGACAGCTTTAATGTTGAGGATGTATTTGCAGCCGACGCGGCTGCGAGAGAGTTAGTTAGACTTAATTGCAGGTGATTATCATAGACGCAATTCTTACCTTTCTGAATAACGTGTGGCCCTATCTTGTTGCCATACTTATGTTTATAGTTCTCATTTTAATACACGAGTTTGGCCATTTCATAGCCGCAAAGGCTATGGGTGTTCGGGTAAACGAGTTTGCCGTTGGCTTTGGCCTGAAGCTCTTTAAAAAGAAATTCGGCGAGACTGTCTACGCCGTAAACCTGATACCCCTCGGCGGTTATTGCGCTATGGAGGGCGAGGATGAGGACAGCACCGACGAGCGTGCATTCTGTCGCAAAAAGCCTTGGCGCAGATTTATAATTGTAATAGCGGGCGCAGTTTTTAATTTACTGCTCGGTATGATTTTGGTAGCTGTGACGCTTATCCCCGGTGACCTGCTCGGCACTACTACGGTAGCAAGGTTTACCGAGAATGCCGTAAGTCAGCAGTCGGGTCTGATGGCAGGAGATACCATAAAGGAAATCGACGGCCGCCGCATTTATACGACCTACGATTTAAGCTATGCCTTTTCGGGTGTTGACGACGGTATGATAGATATGGTTGTCACGCGCGACGGTAAAGATAAAGAACTTAAAGGCGTTAAGTTTCAAACCGAAAAGTATGAAGACATCACCTATTTGCAGATGGATTTCTATCTCTACGGTGAGGAAAAAACCGTAGGAAATTATATAGAGCATACCTTAAAAACAACCGTTTCTTACGGCAGGACGGTATGGTTTTCGCTGGTTGACCTCATTACGGGCAAATACGGTATCAGCGCCGTATCTGGTCCCGTCGGTATTACCGCTGCGGTAGGCGAGGCGGCAAAACAGAGTTTTATTAATGTATGGCCGATAATGGCGCTTATCACCATTAATCTCGGCATATTTAATCTGTTACCTCTGCCCGCGCTCGACGGCGGCAGACTTATGTTTATTGTTTACGAAATGATTTTCCGAAAACCCGTACCTCAAAAGGCGGAAGGTATCGTTCATACCATCGGCTTTGCACTGCTTTTCGGAATAATGATATTAGTTTTATTTAAAGATATTTGGAGTTTATTTGCGGGGTAGTTTATGTTTACTAACGATAAAACCAAAAAAATTCAGGTGGGAAACGTTGCTATAGGCGGCGGCGCGCCCATCAGCATACAGTCAATGCTGAATGTTATTTCTACAGATATTAGCGGCAACGTAGAGCAGGCGTTACGACTCGAGCAGGCAGGCTGCGATATTATCCGCGTATCTGTGCCCGATGCGGCGGCGGTAGAGCTTATCTATAAAATTAAGGAAAAGGTAAAAATACCGCTCGTTGCCGATATTCATTTCGATTACCGTTTAGCGCTCGATAGCGTAGCGGCGGGAGTTGACAAAATACGTATAAATCCGGGTAATATCGGCAGTGACGAGAATGTTAAAAAGGTGGCCGATGCCTGTCGACGCCACGGTGTGCCTATTCGTATCGGCGTAAACTCGGGCTCGCTCGAAAAGGAAATCTTGGCAAAATACGGCGCACCCACGCCCGAGGCTATGGTTGAGAGCGGCTTTTACCATATTTCCCTGCTTAATAAATTTGATTTTGACGATATCGTACTCTCGCTTAAATCCTCCGATACCGTTCGTACCTTTGAGGCTTACCGCTTAGCGGCAGAAAAATGTAAATATCCGCTGCATCTCGGTGTTACTGAAGCGGGCACGCCTAAAATGGGTATAATTAAGTCGTCAGCCGCCATCGGCGGACTGCTGCTTTCTGGTATCGGCGGTACTATTCGTATATCCCTTACCGATGACCCTGTAGAGGAGGTCATCGCCGCTAAAAATCTCTTAAAGGCGGTAGGGATGAGGAATGACGGCATCAAATTTGTTTCCTGCCCGACCTGCGGCAGAACAAAGATAGACCTTATCGGTATTGCTGCCGAGGCAGAAAAAAGACTTGCAGGTATTAATAAAGATATCACAGTAGCCATTATGGGCTGCGTTGTAAACGGTCCCGGGGAAGCGAGGGAAGCCGATATCGGTATCGCAGGCGGCGACGGCTGCGGTGTAATGTTCAAAAAGGACGGCACCAAGCGAAAAATCCCCGAGGACAGGCTGCTTGATGAATTAATAGCAGAAATAGAAAAAATGTAATTTAAGGGGTAAACAACAATGCCATCGGTTAAGTTCAGTGAACTTTTTGGAAATTGTATAGGAGAAGGGTCGGCTGCGTTTGATAATGCGGAAGTTTTGTGTTGCGATGTAGGTGATAATCGCGGCATAACCGCTGAAATTTATTCTGATACATATATTCCGTCGGATGTTATAAATAAAACTAAAGCGGCAATTATGTCGGCACTGAGTCTTACCGCCACCGATTTCAAGTTCACCTTTAGCGGCTCTGCCGTTTGTGCGGCAGCGTGTGCGGATATTGTCGATAAAATTCGCCAAAAGAATGTTATGCTGAACGGCTATTTTAATGATGCCGTTTACACTGTTGCAGGGGACAACCTTGATATCACCCTTAAATACGGCGGCTATGATACTATCAAAGAAACCGATTTCGAGGCGCAATTTAACCGTATAGCAGGTGAGATGTTCGGTCTTTCCTTTAATATAACCTTTTCGGGGCAGTGTGATGATATCGAAATGGAGTTACCCCCGCCCCCCCGCACCCGTTATGCGTAAAAAAGAGGAGCCGAAGGCAGCAGAGCCTACCAAGGCACAAGACACGAAGGTATATGATTACATACCCGAGGACGGTCTGCCCGTATATCTTGAGAGCGCAAAGCTTTTTTACGGCAAAAAAATTGATAAGCGCGTCAGACGGCTTATTGATATAGCGCCGCCCGAAAGCTCCGAGGAAAAGGTGTATATATCTGCATGGGGCGAGGTTTTCGGCGTTGAGGAAAGGGAGATTAATTCCCGCCGCGGTAAAAGCAAACTGATTAAATTCAGCTTCAGCGATTATACCAATTCCTTTAACGCTACGCTCTTTGTAGATTTAAAGGAAGCCGCCTCAGTAAAGCCGCTTAAAAACGGCACATTCGTTATCGTCAACGGCGACTATGTTTATGATAAATGGTCGGGTGAGTTTGTCGTCAAAGCAACGGCACTTGCAACCGTTCAGCCGTATGAAGAAAAGGACGACTACGAGGGCGAGAAGAGGGTAGAGCTTCATTGCCACACCAATATGTCGGCAAAGGATGCCGTATCAAGTGCGGGAGATATTATAAACCGCGCATATAAGTGGGGGCATAAGGCTATTGCCATTACCGACCACGGCGTAGTACAAGCCTATCCCGATGCCGCCGCTGCCGTCGGTAAAATCCGCAAAAACGGTGGCGAGTTTAAGGTCATCTACGGTGTCGAGGCTTATTTTGCCGACGATACCAGAGGTGAGACCGATATTACCAAACTACCGCGTTTCCACCAGATAATACTCGTTAAGGATTTGGTGGGACTTAAAAATCTTTATAAAATAGTATCCAGCGCTCATCTTGAGAACTTCTATAAAAAACCGATTTCCTTAAAGAGCGTTATCGAGAAACACCGCGAGGGTCTTATTATCGGCTCTGCCTGCGAGCAGGGTGACCTTTATAAGGCTATCGTTGAGGGTAAGCCTTATGATGAATTACTGCGCATAGCCTCTTTCTACGATTATCTCGAAATTCAGCCGCTCGGAAATAACGAATTTATGATAAGGGAGTCCACCGCTGTTCATACCGACCGAAAGGGTCAGGTAAAGGAAAATCCCTTCAAACACGTTACCTCATTTGAAGTAATCAAGGACTTCAACCGCAAGGTGGTCGAAATTGCCGATGAGCTCGGCAAACCCGTTGTTGCTACGGGTGACGTGCATTTCCTTAAAAAGGATGACGCGATTATCCGTAAGATACTTATGGCGGGTCAGAAGTTTGATGACTTTGATAATCAAGCGCCGCTGTATTTAAAAACCACCGCCGAAATGCTTGATGATTTTAGTTATTTCGGCGACAGAGCGCGCGAATTTGTTATTGATAACCCGAATAAAATAGCCGATATGATATCCGACGAGGTTATCCCCGTGCCGAAGGGCAACTATCCGCCCGTAATTGAGGGATCGGACGACCTGCTCAGACAAATATGCTGGGACAGAGCGATGAACACCTACGGCTACGAGGGTGAAATACCCGAAATCGTTTCAAAGCGACTTGATAAGGAACTCGGTGGTATTATCAGCAACGGTTATTCTATAATGTATATTTCGGCTCAAAAGCTCGTAGCATACAGTGAAGAACACGGCTATCTTGTCGGCTCGCGAGGCAGTGTAGGCTCGTCGTTTGTTGCTACTATGGCGGGTATTTCCGAGGTTAACCCCTTAGCCCCGCATTACTATTGCCCGAAATGTCGTTATAGTGAGTTTTTCACTAAGGGTGAGGTCGGCTCAGGCTTCGACCTGCCCGAGAAAAAATGCCCTAAATGCGGAACTGACTATAAACGTGACGGACACGATATCCCGTTCGAGACCTTCTTAGGCTTCAAGGGAGATAAGGTGCCCGATATCGACCTTAACTTCTCGGATGAATTCCAGAGTGAGGTACAAAAATATACCGAAAGTCTTTTCGGTAGCGAGAACGTATTTAAAGCGGGAACAATCTCTACCGTAGCTGAAAAAACTGCCTTCGGTTTTGCCCGCGCCTATGCCGAAAAGAAAAATATCGTGCTTAGCAACGCCGAGCTTAACCGTTTAGCGTCAAAGGTCGAAAAAGCTAAGATAAAACAGACGACAGGTCAGCACCCTGCGGGTATGATTGTCGTTCCGAGGGATAAGGAGATATACGATTTCTGTCCCGTACAGCATCCTGCAGACGACGTTAAATCGGATATCGTAACCACCCACTTCGATTTCCATTCTATTCACGATACGATACTCAAGCTCGACGAGCTCGGCCACGTTGTGCCGACTACATATAAGTACTTAGAGGAATATACAGGCATTCCCGTAAACGATGTTACGATGAGTGACCCCGAGGTTTACAGTCTGTTTGTGTCGCCCGAGGCTTTAGGTGTTACGAGTGAGGAAATTTTCTCGAATACGGGCACCTTCTGTATACCCGAATTCGGCACGAAATTTGTACGCGAAATGCTTATTGACTGCCGTCCTAAGAACTTTGCAGACCTACTGCAGATTTCAGGACTTTCCCACGGTACCGACGTATATCTCGGTAACGCGAAGGACCTTATAGAAAAGGGCATTTGCACCATTTCAGAGGTTATCGGTACGCGTGATAATATTATGGTATACCTCATCCATCAGGGTATGGAGGAGGGCAGAGCCTTCAAGATAACCGAGACCGTTCGTAAAGGCTTGGTTGCGAAGGGCGCCGTATCGGCTGATGACTGGAAGGCGATGGAGGACGATATGCGCGCAGTAGGTGTACCCGAGTGGTATATCGATAGCTGCCATAAAATCAAGTATATGTTCCCGAAGGCTCACGCCGCAGCCTATGTTATATCGGCGTTGCGCCTTGCCTGGTATAAGGTGCATAAGCCCCTCGAGTTTTACTGTGCTTATTTTACCGCCCGTCCTGAGGATGTCGATGTTCCAACCTTGCTCAAAGGTCAGGGTGCTGTAAAGCAGTACCTGAGAAACATCGATGAAAAGGGTAAAGAGGCTACCAAGAAGGAACTTGACGTTTATAACAATATGCTTATATTCAATGAAATGATGGCTCGCGGCATTGAAGTGTTGCCTATTGACCTTGAGCATTCTCACGCCGTTAAGTTTGTGCCTGAAAACGGCAAAATGCGGTTGCCTTTCGGCGCTCTGTCGGGCGTCGGCGAAAAGGCAGCGTACTCGCTTTACGAGGCAGCGAGAGGCGGAAACTTCGTTTCAAAAGAGGATTTCCGCAATGAGGCTGGCGTATCCACGAGTATTATTGACGCTCTGTCTGAACTCGGCGCACTCGGCTCATTGCCCGATACAAACCAAATATCAATGTTTTAAAAAAGGAAAGCGTATGCGAATGCATACGCTTTCCTTTACTTAGAGTTACCCATTTTCCGCCTTTATCGGCGGCACAAGATTATTATAAACATTAAACCCTTTATTTGTTAGAAATTATTTTATAAATATTTGTATAATTTTTATATTAATTTTCAAAAAGTGTTGAAAATAGAGTAATAATATACTATAATATTTACAGTAATTTTAAATTTTTCGTGTTAAAAGCAGGGAGGTGCTGGTTTTGCTATACGAAGCCGAGCTTTATTTCCTGCGCGATGTATTAAATAAGTACCACCTGCTAACCAATATAATCGACACAAAATCATTAAAGGATAACAAATTTGATATAGGTTTCAGAAGCCTGTGTGATAACGACAACGGGCAGTTTGGCGTTTTATTTCCCGATATTAAATCGAACACAATATATAAGCTGACCGATGCTTTCTTGTGCCGATATATTTTTTTCCGCCTGCCGGATAGGGAGATGGACGCTGTTTTTGTTATCGGTCCCTATATAAAGGAGGATATGTCGCGTCAGCAGTTGCTTGAGCGTGCAGAACTCTCAGGCGTTGAGCCGAAGCACATTAAGCAGCTTGAAGAGGTCTATGCCACCATTCCGATAATGGTAAACGAAGGCGGCGTTCTCGGTATGCTCGAAACTCTCGGCGAGCGTATGTGGGGGTCACTTGATAACTTCACATTTACCGATATTGATGTTGACAGTGCAGGCTCGTTTATTCCCTTTGCCCTTCGCAGTGACAAATGCGACGGGGACTCAGCTACAATGGACATGCAGATAATGGAGAAACGGTATGCCTATGAAAATGAAATGATGCAGGCGGTATCTCTCGGTCAGATGCACAAGGTCGAAAGTATTTTTGAATCCTTTTCCGATCTCGCATTTGAAAACCGTTTACCCGACCCACTTCGTAATATTAAAAACTATTGTATAATTATGAACACTCTGCTTCGCAAAGCGGCAGAAAACGGAGGTGTTCATCCTACCTATCTTAATGATATTTCCTCAACCTTTGCTTCCCGTATAGAGCAGCTCTCTCAGAACGATAATATTAAGGATTTTATGATAGAGGTTTTCCGTTCATACTGCGGCCTCGTTCGTGACCATTCTATTAAAAAATATTCCCCCGCCGTGCAAAAGGCGATAACCTGTATCGACTATGATTTAACGGCTGATCTGTCACTTAGCGCATTAGCGGCTAAAAATAATGTAAGCGCAGGCTATCTTTCGGCACTGTTCCGTAAGGAAACGGGTAAAACGCTTACCGATTTTGTGAATGAGCGACGGGTAAAAAAAGCGAAGCAGCTCCTTAAAACTACAAACCTGCAGATACAAACCATCGCTCAGCATTGCGGTGTGCTCGATGTGCATTATTTTTCAAAAGTTTTTCGCAAGCATACGGGTATGACCCCTAAAGAATACCGCGAAACTAAACATACAAGAAAAAATATATAAAAGAAAGGTGAGTTTACTTTGAAACAATTTTTAGATGAAAACTTTTTGCTGGGCAGCGAAACTGCAAGGCAGCTGTATCATTCATATGCAGCGCAGATGCCTATTGCCGACTATCACTGTCACGTAAGTCCTAAGGAGATTTACGAGAACAAGAGGTTCGAAAATATATATCAGGTCTGGCTCGCGGGCGACCATTATAAATGGCGTGTAATGCGCTCAAACGGCGTTGATGAGTATTATATAACGGGCGGCGCAACTGAGCGTGAAAAGTTCCAGAAATTTGCCGAGGCTCTTCCTAAAGCAATAGGCAATCCTATGTATCATTGGTGTCATTTGGAACTTAAAAATTATTTCGGTTATAACGGAATTTTAAACGGGGACACCGCTGAAGAGGTATGGCAGTTAACCGAAAAGGCTTTATCTGCTCCCGAAATGAGTGTTCGCGGCCTTATTGAGAAAAGCGGCGTAGCATTTATCGGTACTACCGATGACCCGATAGACAGCCTTGAATGGCATAAAAAAATAATGGAGGACGACTCCTTTAAAACGGTAGTTGCCCCCTCGTTCAGACCCGATAAGGCACTGAACATCGAAAAAGCAGGCTGGAGGGAGTATATTACTGCTCTGTCAGCCGCTTCGGGCATAGAAATAAACAGTCTCGCGTCACTTAAAGCAGCGCTTAAAGACCGAATTGAGTTCTTCGATAAGCACGGTTGTAAGGCGAGTGACCACGGACTCGATTATATGGTATACACCGCAGCGTCTGATGCCTACGTAGGACAGATTATGCAAAAGGGACTCGTCGGCGAAGAGGTGACTTCAGCCGAAGCCGAAGCCTTTAAAACAAACCTCCTCGTGTTCTGCGCGGGCGAGTATAAGCGCCTCGGTTGGGTAATGCAGCTGCATTATAATTGCCTTAGAAATCCTAACTCCAAAATGTTCCAGAAGCTTGGCCCCGATACAGGCTTTGACTGTATAGGACCTATGGGCGGTGCGAGGGAAACGGCTCAGCTGCTCGATAAGCTGGAGAGCACCGACTCTCTGCCGAAAACCATCCTTTATAGTCTGGACGGTGGCGATAATGCCTTTTTGGATACCATCATCGGCGCATTCCAGGGCACCGAGGTTGCAGGCAAACTGCAGCACGGCAGCGCGTGGTGGTTCAATGATAATAAAACGGGTATGCGCGAGCAACTCATATCCTTGGCAAACCTAAGTCTGCTTGGCAACTTTGTGGGTATGCTGACCGACTCCCGCAGCTTTTTAAGCTATACTCGCCACGAATATTTCCGCAGAATTTTGTGTGAACTCATAGGCGAGTGGGTAGAAAACGGCGAGTACCCTGCCGATATGAAAACTCTTGGCGGCATCGTTCAGGATATCTGCTTTAATAATGCAAAAAGATATTTCGGTTTGGAGGTAAAATAATATGAATATGAAACTTTCTTTCCGCTGGTATGGAGACAGCGACCCGATTTCCCTTCAGTACATTTCTCAGATCCCCGGTATGCGCTCTATCGTATCGGCTGTATACGATGTAAAGCCGGGTGAGGTGTGGCCCGAGGAGAGCCTTGCAAAAATGAAGAAGCAGTGCGAGGATAACGGTCTTATCTTCGACGTTGTTGAGTCTATCCCCGTACACGAGGATATAAAACTCGGCAGAGGTGATGTTGATAAACTGCTCGATGTATACTGCGAGAATATCCGCCGCTGCGCTAAGTACGGCGTTAAATGTGTAACCTATAACTTTATGCCGGTATTTGACTGGACACGTACCCAGCTCGATAAAGAGGCTGCTGACGGTTCTACAAGCCTTGTAATGTATTGGGACCAGATGCGCGGTCTTGACCCGTTAAAGGATGATATCCACCTTCCCGGATGGGATTCAAGCTACACTCAGGATGAGGTCAGAGAGCTTATCTCGGCATATGGCGAAATAGGTGAGGAGGGACTCTGGAGTAACCTCGAAAAGTTCCTTAAAAAGGTTATCCCCGTAGCAGAGGAATGCGGTGTCAGAATGGCAATTCATCCCGATGACCCGCCGTATCCGATTTTCGGTCTTCCGAGAATCATCACAAACGAAGCCAATCTCGACCGCTTCTTAAAATTGGTTGATTCTCCCGCAAACAGCCTTTGTCTGTGTACAGGCAGTCTCGGTTGCGCTGAGTCTAACGATATCCCCGCAATGGTTGAAAAGTATGCAAAGATGGATAGAATAGCATTTATGCATATCCGTAACGTAAAGATAATGGAGGACGGCTCCTTTGAAGAAAGGGCGCATCTTTCCTCCTGCGGCACGCTCGATATATACGAAATCGTTAAAAAGCTCGTCGAGAACGGTTATGACGGATATGTCCGTCCAGACCACGGCTGAATGATTTGGGGCGAGACGGGTAAACCTGGTTACGGTTTGTTTGACAGAGCACTTGGTGCGACATATATTAACGGCTTATTCGAAGCCTGTGAAAAAAATCAGAAATAGGAGTGACGACAAATGATAGAGAATGTTATAAATACAGATTTAAGCGGTAAGGTAGCCGTTGTTACGGGTGCAGGCGGCGT
>JAZULY010000112.1:0-12697 GCA_045603355.1 Acutalibacteraceae bacterium
CGGGTGACTTCAGGATCACTTCCATACTTTTCCAGAAGGGAAGAAATGATCTCCTCTTCGGAGTGATGTTCATACATGGCGATGGCATCATACGCAACCTCATCCACGCAGTGCACGCTGCCGCTGCAGGTATCCAGTACGATGTTATAGCCGTTTAATTTGTATTGATGTACCATAATCCCACCTGATATAAGTTAAAGGGTTGCCTTAAAAAAGACAACCCCTTAAAGCGTTTTAAATAATTACTTGTTGTTTTTGTTTTCGCACTGCTGGTTAGCAACACCGCAGGAAGTCTTGCAAGCCGATTGGCAAGATGTCTGGCACTCGCCGCAGCCACCCTTGTTTACGGTCTTTGCGATATCTTTAGTCTGTATTGTCTTAATTCTGCTCATTGGTCTATCCTCCAATTCATTTTATCTTTACAAAATAAATTTTATCATACGACAGCCAAAATGTCAATAGTTCACGCGGGCTACTCGGCATTTTTATCCTTTAAATGGGCGAGTACGTCATCGGCTGCGGCTGAGATGGTTTCTATATTCTCTGTCTTTTCAAGCAGAGTACCCTTTACTACACGTTTGCCGACAATAAGGTTGTTAGGAAGTTTAAGTCCTTTTTCTTCGGCTTCTTCGTAGGCGTCACTCGGCAGAGCGGCAGAGTCGGTAAAGAAATTATCAACCGATGTAAACACCCCGTCTAAATGCTCAAAGTTTTTCTCGTCAACAATAAAAAGCAGAACGTTTTCGTCACTTGCCAGCAGGGAATTGAGCTTTGTGGCTTGAGAACGGGCAAGGTCGCTGTCAAAATTGCCCTCTGTCGTGTACGAGCAGTCGAGCATCTGCACGGTGACCTCGCCGTCGCCGTTAATATCGGTGTAGTACTGCGCGAAATAATCGGCTAAGAATTCGGTCTGGTCGGACAGGTAATAGTCGTTTGTATAAAGCGCGATTTTAGCGTCATACTGCGGTGCGGTAGCGCACTGCACAACACCTATTGCGAGCACCGCCGCAACAAAAAGCGTCAGTAGGGTATGCACCTTGTAGTGATACCAGTAGTTTTTGACCTTGTCCGAAAAGGTCTGCGGCGCGGTATCGACCTGACTCTGTGTTTCTTCGGGCGCTATTTCGCCCTGCTGCATTTTTTTAAGCTCTAAAAAAGCCTGCTGAGCTTTTTTTCGCTGTTCGAGGGTTTCACTGTACTTTTTTTCAGACATTTTATTATTCCTGTCCCTATACCTTATATTTTACTCAATTAATATACCATAATTTTTAAATACTATCAATACAAAACATATCCGCATTGAAAATTTTAAAAATTTTTGATATAATTGGCAGGAAAAACGGTTGATATTACCCCACTCAACCGTTGGTATGTAGACTCTGTAGGGAATCACATATATACTAATGGTGAAAGGAGGCGGCTTATGGACCAGTTAAAAATAGGAAGGTTTATTGCTGAACGCAGAAAAAAGGCAGGTCTGACACAGGCTCAGCTGGCTGATAAGCTGAACATCACCGACAGAGCAGTATCAAAGTGGGAAACGGGCAAATCTCTGCCCGACTCATCTATTATGCTCGAACTCTGCGGTCTTCTTAAAATTACAGTAAACGATTTATTAAGTGGGGAGGTAGTTACGATGGATAATTACAACAAAGAATTAGAAAATAATTTGCTTGAGATGATAAAGCAAAAAGAGGAAAGCGACAAAAGATTACTTCGGATGGAAGTTGTAATGGGCATATGCTGTATTTTACCACTTATTGTTTCGGCCATAATTGTTCTAACTGTGCCGATGGATGAATGGTTAGGCACAGTAATCGCTGTAGCAAGTATAATCCCGTTGTTAATTGCAACTCCGTTTGCATTAAAAATCGAGCAAAAAGCAGGATACTATGAATGCCAAAAGTGTGGACACAGACATATTCCCCAATACAGTAGCGTGTTCTGGGCTATGCACATAAATAGAACAAGATATATGAAATGCCCTGAGTGCGGCAAAAAATCTTGGCAGAAAAAGGTGCTAAGTCGGGAATAATAGGAATCACACAAAAACACCCTATGACTTTTTCGGTCATAGGGTGTTTCGATTTGTTATCAAGAATTAATTATGTATCCAATTTTTCTTATCTTTAAAAACTTTAAGTATGCTTTCGCCTTTTGGTACGCCGTCCATAACCTGCATAAGACGCGGTCCCGGCGCACTGTTAGCCTCAATAATATCGGCGCCGTCCTCTGTTATAGCAACATCCCAGCCGATTATTCTACTCTCATCCACCCGAGAATGTGCTTCCTTGACAAGGCTGATGGCTTTAGACCAATTCGGAATATTTATGCCGATAAATTGAGCTCCCGAAATCGGGTGGCGCGCGTATCTGTTGCCGCTGTAATCAAAGCCGAAGGTTGAAACGATTCCGGTTTCAATATCAACCTGCGCGCCGATACCGCCGCCGTGCATATTATCAATAAAAGAGCCCGCCTGACCGCCCGTCTTTAGTGTAGCAGAAACGATTTCGATATTATGCTCATCGTGACGCAGTGAAACTATCCTTAAAGAATTTACCGAGAATGGATTAAGCTCATTCAAGGTTTTGTGCTGGTGAATGTATTTCTCACACACGGTATCATTTTTTATTTCACGAAAATGCTGTAATACCTGTTCATCGTTTTCATATTTTAAAATTTTTATATTTCTGCCGTAGGAGCCTATATTAGGCTTAATTACAACCGTGTTATGCTTTTTAACAAAATCTAAAAATACATTCTCGCCACAAGTCGGCGCAAGAATGACTTCGCGGTGAAACAAGTCGGGAATTTTTTTAAATACAGAATACTTGGATTGCGTGAAATAAAGGTTATTTACAAGCTTGTATTTGTGTACCTGGTCATGTATCAGTATGAAATTTTTGCGATAACGGTCTTTATAATCATAAAATCTGTATTCTAAGTATTCATTAAGTCTAACGTGAAATCTAAGCCTGCAATAGATGATATCACAGAAAACCAGAAAACGCGAGCCCTTAGACCTATCAACTTTTGCAGCAGTATTGGCAATAGCGGCAAAACCGCCTTTTAGTTTTTTTAAAAGCTTCATAGCAGCCTCCCGATATAGTAAAAAATTAATTATCCAACGGTTTCATTGCTTGATAATGAAACCTTATATTTCTTCATCCACAGAAAAGACACAATAAAAATAAGGGCATTCTTTTGCTTTTTCAAATTTCTCCGCATCGGTAATATCATTGTAAAAAACCAAGAACTTCGCAGGCAGGCATTTATGTTCAGGCTTTAACAAATCTGCCTCTTTTTCAAGGGTTTCTTTCATTGTCATTTTGGTATTACATTCACCGTCCAAGACAAAAAACCATTCGCCGTCAACTTGTTCAAACCCATCATAACCCCAACCACACAAGAGCACTTGACCGTCTTTTACAAAGTATTCAAAATCATTGTTTTTGACGTATTCAATAGGCAACTGTTCTCGAACAATGCGATTGTAAATTTGCACTATATCCCTTGATGTGATAAAAAACTGATATTTAATTCCAAAGTCTTTATAATACGGCATTCTGTGATAACGTATAATATCAAACGGAACAAAAAGTAAATACAGTATACATCCGATCATGAGTATAGGTACACACAAAATGATAAGCGTATATCTTCCAAGGTCACATAAAAACTTTTTCACAAAATCACCGCCTCCAGGGTATTTTCTATTTCAATTATAATACAAAGCATGCTCAAAAACAATGTTTATGTATAAATTGGTTTGAGTTTTGGTTTAAGACATAAAAATAACCCCGCATATCTAAAGATATACAGGGTTATAGTAACTTATTAATCAAGCGGCTTCATCGTGGGGAAGAGGATGACCTCTCTGATAGTGTCGGAATTGGTAAGCAGCATTACGGCTCTGTCAATACCTATACCCATACCGCCTGTGGGGGGCATACCGTTCTCGAGTGCGGTTAAGAAGTCCTCGTCGAGCATCTCTGCCTCATCGTCACCGCGGTCGCGCAGCTCTAACTGCTTTTCAAATCTCTCACGCTGAACACCCGGGTCGTTAAGCTCGGTGTATGCGTTTGCAAGCTCACTGTGGCAGATAAAGAGCTCAAAACGCTCGGTAAGGCGCGGGTCGGCGGGAGACGCCTTTGTAAGGGGAGAAACTTCTACGGGATACATTGTAATAAATGTCGGCTGAATGAGTTTTTCTTCAACGCGCTGGTCGAAGCAGGCATACAGTGCGTTACCCCAGGTTCTGTCGGCAGTCTCAGCAAGCTCTACGCCCTTAGCCTCGGCTGCGGCAACCGCTTCCTCGTCACTTGTAATAGCACCGAAATCTATACCGACATACTCTTTAACGGCATCAACCATAGTAAGTCTGCGCCAGCCTGGAGTCAGGTCGATTTTCTCACCCATCCACTCTACTTCATATGTGCCGTGAATTTCCTTAGCGGCACCCGAGATAATACCCTCGGCAATATCCATCATATCGTGGAAATCGGCATAGGCCTGGTAAAGCTCAACGGTTGTAAATTCGGGATTATGCTTCGGGTCCATACCCTCGTTACGGAAAATTCTTCCGATTTCATAAACCCTGTCCATGCCG
Source organism: Acutalibacteraceae bacterium (assembly GCA_045603355.1). GTDB lineage: Bacteria > Bacillota > Clostridia > Oscillospirales > Acutalibacteraceae > SIG565. The sequence goes on from JAZULY010000112.1 coordinate 4,610, forward strand.
CCGACGATTAAACGCTTTAAGGGCAGCTCGGTTGCTATGCGCATATACATAGGCAGGTTAAGCGTATTGTGATGTGTAATAAACGGACGGGCTGCTGCACCGCCTACGATGGTGTTAAGTACGGGTGTTTCAACCTCGATATAGTTCATATCATCGAGATACTTGCGCATAAACTTAATAAACTTTGAGCGGATAATAAAGTTGCGCTTAACATCGGGATTAACTATTAAATCAACATAGCGCTGACGGAAGCGTGTATCGGTGTCTTTAAGTCCGTGGAACTTTTCGGGCAGGGGAAGTAAGGACTTGCTGAGCAGGGTAATGCCGGTAGTGTGCACCGAGATTTCCTCGGTCTTGGTCTTGAACACAAAGCCCTCAACACCCACGATATCGCCGATATCAAACTTCTTGAAGGCGGCATAAGTATCCTCGCCTACATCGTCGCGGCGGATGTAAAGCTGAATGCGGCTTGTTGTATCCTGAATATTATAAAAGCTTGCCTTACCCATAATTCGGCGGCTCATTATACGGCCTGCAATACGAACGGTCTTACCCTCGTATTTCTCGAAATCGGCCTTAATATCCTCGGCGTATGCGTCAAAGTCGAATTTTGTAATCTCGAAGGGGTCTTTGCCGTCATTTTTAAGGTTGGCAAGCTTTTCTCTGCGAACTCGCAGAATTTCGCTTAAATCCTCCTCGGGAGTTACATTTACCTGATTGTTTTCAGACATATCTTTCACATCCTAAATATAAATTAAAAAAGAAATAAAGGCAGGATTTCCTGCCTTTAAATTACTTTGAAATAGCTACGATTTTAAATTCAATTTCTCCGGCAGGAGCTTCGGCATATACAGTGTCGCCCACCTTGTGGCCAAGCAGAGCTTTGCCTACGGGGGATTCATCCGAAATAAGACCGTTTGCAGGGTCAGCCTCAGCCGAACCTACAATGCGATATTCACATTCTTCTTCAAATTCAACGTCAAGAATTTTAACCTTAGAGCCGAGAATTACGGATTTGGATTTACCCTTAACGTCGGAAATAATTTCAACGTTTTTAAGCATAGCTTCGATTTCAACAATACGTGCTTCTATCTTAGCCTGCTCGTTTTTAGCCTCGTCATACTCGCTGTTTTCGGATAAGTCACCGTATCCGCGGGCGATTTTTATTTTTTCTGCAATATCTGCGCGTCCCTTGGTTTTAAGGGTTTCAAGCTCTTCCTGAAGCTTTTTGAGTCCATCGTCGGTAAGTCTGATTTTCTTTTCCATCATTAGGTTTACCTTTCTTTGTATTGCCTGCCGATATGCAGACATAAAGTGATTATACATTATATAAGTAATAATGTCAAGAATAAAAAACGGGTGCGATTTTATATATTATGCCGACATATTACTTGAAATATATCATTTTTTTTGATATACTGAATTTGTGAAAATTTAGCCTCGGAGGGGATAAAATGAAGGAAGCTCTGAAGCCGCGTATTTACGGCTGGATACTCACGGGTATTTTGCTTATCAGCGACATAATTTTTCTTTGCCTGCTTGCTTTTACTTCGCTCTTTACTTCGTTTATTATGATAATATGCGCCGCAGTTTTGCTGGTGCTCACGGCAGTAGTTTTGGTCCTTGTGTGGGACTCAGGTAAAAAAGTGCGCACTGTAATAGGTACTGTGCTTGCGGTAATTCTCATTATTATCGAGATAATCGGTGCTTATTATGTTAATACGGGCGCGGCGGCGCTCAAAGATATCACAAACCCGGGCGTAGAGAGCTCGGAGGTCGGCGTATATGTAAGGAAGGATGACCCTGCAAAGGTCATTGAGGACACTAAGGGTTATACCTTCGGCATTTTAAAAACACAGGACCGTGAGACCACCGATGCCGCCATAAGAAAACTGTCAATTCTGCTCGGCGAGGATGTAAAAATATTGGTTTATGCCGACATAGGTGAGATGCTCGACGGACTCTTTATATCAAAAGACGTAAATGCCATTTTGCTTAATACGGGATTTTTAGAGGCACTCATAGAGCTTGATGAATATAAATTGGTAGGGGATAATATCCGTCGTCTGCACGCTTTCCATATCGAAATCGAAACCGAAAATGAAAAGCAGGAGTCTCAAAATAACGGTGACACCTTTACAATGTATATCAGCGGTATAGACACAAGCGGCAGTGTATCACGAAAAAGCCGAAGCGATGTTAACATTCTCGCTACCGTTAATATTAAAACGGGGCAGGTGCTGTTAATATCGACTCCGCGTGACTATTATGTTCCGCTCTCAATTTCAAATGGCGTACCCGATAAGCTCACCCACGCGGGAATTTACGGTATTGACGTCAGCCGCGATACACTTGAAATGCTTTACGACACCGAAATCGACTATTATTTCCGCGTGAATTTCGACGGTTTTGAGGAGATCATCGATGCCCTCGGAGGTATTACGGTTTATTCAGATTACGGATTTTGGACGGGTATATATACCTATAAGAAGGGTGAGAACTACCTTAACGGCGCCGAGGCTTTAGGCTTCGCAAGAGAGCGTTATGAGGTGCCGGGCGGCGACCGTCAGCGCGGTAAAAATCAGATGGCGGTAATAAAGGGCGTAATAGATAAGGCTATGGGCCCCGAACTGCTTACCAATTACAAGGAAATACTCGACGGTGTTAAGGGCAGTTTCGAGACCGATATGCCCTACCAAAAGATAACTGCGCTTGTGCAAAATCAACTTAAAAATGCAACACAATGGAACGTTACAAGCTATTCGGTTGACGGTACGGGCTCGACACAAAGACCGTATTCGCTCAGCACTAATGCATATGTAATGATACCCAATGAAACAACCGTCGAACACGCCAAAGAGCTTATGGCGCAGGTCAGAAACGGAGAAGTTCCTACACCGTAACACATTACCTCTTCACTAAAAAACAGCCTACAAAAGTAGGCTGTTTTTTTATTCTACCGTAACCGATTTTGCGAGGTTGCGGGGTTTATCGATATCGCAGCCGCGACGAAGCGCGGTCTCATACGCTAAAAGCTGCATAACCGCTATAGCAGAAAAAAGCTCTGATAAGGGGGAGAGCTGCGGCAGTTTTATTACCGTGTTAGCGTGTGGTCTTACGGCTCTGCTTGTGGTTATGAGTACGGTATACGCGCCGCGCGTGGCACATTCGTGAATATTGCTGAGTGTCTTATCGGCGAGATGTTCTTCGGTACTCAGAGCGATTACGGGCATTCCTCGGGTAATCAGAGAAATAGTGCCGTGTTTTAGTTCACCAGCAGGATAGGCTTCGCTGTGAATATATGAAATTTCTTTAAGCTTTAATGAGCCTTCCTGACATAAACAACTGTCAACACCGCGTCCTATATAGAATAGGTTTTCAGTGTCAACAAGCAGCTCGGCAGCATCGCGAATTTCCTTTTGCAGCCCTGTGTTTATTTCAAAAGCGGCGGGAATTTCGTTTACAAAAGCCTCTAAATCGCGGCGCACAGTGCTTTCCTCTGAAGTGCCGCCAATAAGCGCTAATTTGTAGGAAAGCAGTATCAGTACTGCACATTGAGTTGTATAACCCTTTGTGGTAGCAACGGCGATTTCGGGACCTGCATTAGTATAAATTGTAGTATCAGCCTCGGCGCTTATCGCCGAGCCTACAACATTTACTATTCCGACCGTTTTTGCGCCCTTTTCCTTGGCGTATCTCAGCGACGCTAGACTGTCGGCGGTCTCGCCCGACTGGGAAACGACAATAACGAGTGTGTTCTTATCAATCAGCGGCTCGTTATATCTGAATTCCGACGCTATTTCTACCGTTACGGGTATTCGCGCATTTTTCTCGGTAAAGTATTTGCCTATGAGTCCCGCGTGCATAGCCGAGCCGCAGGCAACGATATAAATTTTTTCAGCGTTACCGAGTATTTCATCGTCAAGCCCATCTCCCGTAAAATCGGGAAGACCGTTCTTAATTCTCGGGTGAACGGCATTCATAACGGCAGTCGGCTGCTCGTGAAATTCCTTGAGCATAAAGTGGCTGTAGCCGCCCTTTTCGGCAGCAGAAGCGGATATATCGGTAATATGAAATACCGCACTGCCTATTTCTCCGTTATCACTCACTAACCGAACGCCGTCCCCGCTTATTTCGGCGATGCAGTTTTCACTAAGTGAGGCAAAACTGTTCGTAAAGGGGAGTAGCGCCGTCATATCCGACGCGATATAGTTGCCGTCTTCGGCTTCACCTAAAATAAGGGGACTGCCGCGGCGAACAACGTAAATTACATTCGGGATATCACGGAACATAATGCAAAAAGCGAAGGTGCCCGTCATACGCGATATCGCGCTGTAAATTGCCGATATCGGCTCGCGTGAACGCTTGTATTCTTCTGTAATAACAAGCGCGGCTACCTCTGTATCGGTATCTGATACGGGGGATAGTGAAAGTTCGCTTTTCAGCTCGCGGAAGTTTTCAATAATTCCGTTGTGCACAAGGGTGAGCGAGTCGGTAGTATGCGGATGCGCGTTTTTATCACTCGGTTTTCCGTGGGTCGCCCAGCGCGTGTGCCCAATACCGCATACGGCACTCTCAAGCGGCATATTTTGTATGATCTCCTTTAAATTCTGCACTCTGCCCGAGCGTTTAACCGTCTTGATGCCGTCATCGCATAAGACCGAAATTCCTGCAGAGTCATAACCTCTGTACTCAAGACGTTCGAGTCCCTCAATTAATTTAGGGACGGCCGGAGACCGTCCCGTATAGCCTACGATTCCACACATAATTAATCAACTCCCTGCCCTGCTAATTTTCTTTCCTTAATAAGTTCTATGACCTCATCTACGTATTTTTCGCAAATGGCTTCGGTTTCGGCTTCCACCATAACCCGTACTACAGGCTCTGTTCCGCTGACTCTCAGCAGTATTCTGCCCGTATCGGCTAACTTTTCGGTAATTTCTGCGATTTTCGCCTGAACTGCCGCGTCCTCTCTTACCGCCGCCTTATCCTCTACGCGGATGTTTTTAAGCACCTGCGGGAACATTTTAACGGGGGAGGCAAGCAGGGATAAACTCGTCTTAGAGGCAATGACCGCTTCGGCGAGCTTAATCGCAGTGAGAATACCGTCGCCCGTGGTGGCGTATTTGCTGAGTATAATGTGGCCCGACTGCTCGCCGCCTACGCGGTGTCCGTAGGTTACCATATTCTCATAAACGTATTTGTCGCCGACTGTAGTCTGGGTATAATCAATGCCTGCCTTCATCAGGGCCTTGTAAAGTCCCATATTCGACATAATGGTGGTTACTACCGTATTATTTTGGAGAGTGCCTGCCTTTTTCATCATTGACGCGAAAATGTACAGGATGTGGTCGCCGTTTACTTCGTTGCCGTTTTCATCCACCGCGATGCAGCGGTCGGCGTCTCCGTCAAAGGCAAAGCCCATATCGAGTCGGTTTTCCTTCACGAATTCACGCAGATATTTAATGTGGGTAGAGCCGGCGTCGCGATTTATGTTGGTGCCGTTCGGTTGATTGTTTATAACATAGGTGGTCGCGCCCAGCGCGTCAAAAACGCTCTTGGCTATCATCCAGGCGCTGCCGTTGGCGCAATCAAGACCGATTTTCAGGTCCTTGAACGACTCTTGCGAGAGCGAGATAAGATAACCGATGTATCGGTTTCTGCCCGCCGCGTAGTCAACGCTCTTACCAATGTTTTCTCCTGTGGCAAAGGGGATATCGCCGCTAAGTCCCAGCTTTTCATACTCTCCGTCAAGGTAAGCTTCCGCCGCAGTTATGGTTTCGTCATCCATCTTTTCACCCATAGAATTTACTAACTTAATTCCGTTGTCATGAAAAGCATTATGGCTGGCTGAAATCATAACGCCGCAATCGAACTTATCCTTGTGGGTAACGTATGAAACGCTCGGTGTGGTGGTAACGTGTAAAAGGTAAGCATCAGCCCCTGATGAAGTGAGGCCTGCGGCAATAGCGTACTCGAACATATAGCTCGAAATACGTGTATCCTTGCCGATAACAACCCTCACCTTTTTACCGGTATCCTTGCCGTAATACCAACCCAAAAATCTACCTATTTTATAGGCGTGCTCACTCGTAAGCACACTTCCGGCTTCACCTCGAAAGCCGTCGGTGCCAAAATATTTTGACATAGTAATTCCTCCGAATAATTAATTCAAAACCTCTTGAAAAGAGAAAAATCTTTACACCGAAAAGTTTTTCCATAATATATGAAATTATTACAAACGGCAGAGGAGAGATGCTTAATATGCCCTTCACTATAAAGTCCTGCGGCTGTGCAGATATCTGTCTGCCCCGTTTCTTTCTCTACCGCCCTCGGCATAATAAAGGAAGACGCCTCTGCAAATATCCCGCATTTTCCTAAAATATATGTGTTTTTAATTTTCAGCTCTGCGGCGGTGATTACGATATTCGGTGTATGTGTGGGTATACTTGACGAAATTATAGCCGAGGTGCCGAGTAGTCCGTAAAGCCGCTCATTTTCATATTCGTATTCTTGTGCCGCATTGGTGCATACCCATACCGTGCGGCAGGAACTCAGCAGCCGTGTCAGTAGAAATACAAGGCTGCCGTCGGGGTCAAAAAGCGTAACTTCGGGGAAATCACCGAAAGCGCGCAGAAATGAATTGACCGTCAGTAAATACAAATATTTTTCGGTCTCGCGTGAGTGCTCTGTAATTACCCGCATACCGCAGTTTTTAGTAAACCTATTAATAGCAGAATCGTTTTTTTGACAGAAGGTGTAGAGCCTCGTGGTGTAAAATACAGTGCCCGAATAACAGTGCTCTGCCGATATAAACTGCCTGCTTTTTGTTAAATGTAATTTTTCCTTAAGCCCTCGGCGTTCCTTTTTAACTAAACTCAGCGTAGTAAACACTCTGTATCTCTCCAAAAATTTATTTGCTTGACAAATGATAAGATGTGTATTTATACTATATATGAATTAAAGGTTGTATTAGACCGATTTACGGAGGATTTTTATGAAAAACACAGCAACTTTAGTTGTTATGGCGGCAGGTATGGGCAGCCGCTTCGGCGGACTCAAGCAGATAGCCGCTGTCGGCAAAAACGGCGAGGCTATACTCGATTTTTCGGTTTACGATGCCGTAGCCGCAGGATTTGACAAGGTGGTATTCGTTATCAACCGTACTATCGAGAAGGATTTCAAGGAGTGCGTCGGCAGCCGCATTGAAAAAAAGGTAGCAGTCGAGTATGTTTTTCAGGATAAAAACGATCTGCCCGCAGGCTTCACTTGCCCCGAGGGCAGAGAAAAACCGTGGGGAACAGGACAGGCAATTCTCTGCTGTAAGGATGTAGTTGATACCCCCTTCGCAGTAATTAATGCCGATGACTATTACGGCAAAAGCGCATTTAAAAAGATTTATGAAAATCTGATTTCGGATAATGAAAACTACTGTATGGTAGGCTTCAGACTCCGCAACACATTAACCGAGAACGGCACCGTATCCCGTGGCATTTGCACGGTGGAGGACGGTATGCTTTCTGACGTTGTAGAGCGAACCCGGATAATCGACTGCAAGTATACAGAGGACGATGTTAATTGGCATCCGCTTGACCCTGACAGTATCGTATCAATGAATATGTGGGGCTTTACGCCCGATATCTTCGGTTATTTAGAGGAAGGCTTTATCGAGTTCTTAAAAGAGCGCGGTACAGAGCTAAAAAGCGAGTTCTACCTCCCGTTCCTTGTAAACTCGCTTATCAAAAAGGGCGAAAAGAACGCCCGCGTGCTCGTAGCCGAGGATAAGTGGTACGGAGTTACATATGCTGAGGACAAGGCGGCGGTAGTAAACGCTATTAAAGAAATGACCGACAAGGGTATGTACGAAAATATGTAATTAAAACAAAAAATCTAGCATCTTAAGATGCGAGATTTTTTTAGTTTTCGGTATAAAATTTCAGCGCGTCGCCTATGAATTCTTCGGTTACCGAGAAGTGTTCGGCAAGGCTGCCTATATCACTGCAGCCGCTCTTAACGGCGCGCCGCAGCTCGTCAATAGGTACTAATCGGTTTATTGCCCATTTATTTGCCCTGTGTTCGTGCTTCAGT
>JAZULY010000113.1:0-18816 GCA_045603355.1 Acutalibacteraceae bacterium
CAAGACCCATCATATCAGGTGTTGCGATAACAACGTCAAAATCCAACCAGTTTTCATTCTGGATTTTAGCAATCATTTCTTCTGCGCCAACATAGTCAGCACCTGCAGCCTGAGCTGCATCAGCCTTGTCACCTTTAGCGATAACAAGGATACGAACAGTTTTACCTGTACCGTTGGGAAGAACAACAGCGCCGCGAACCTGCTGGTCAGCGTGACGTGAGTCAACACCCAAACGTACGTGGATTTCTATTGTTTCATCGAATTTAGCTGTGCCTGTCTTAACAGCAAGCGCAACAGCCTCTTCTACATCGTAAAACTTACCTTTTTCGATAAGAGTTACGCTCTCGTTGTATTTTTTACCGTGTTTCACTTTCTTTTACCTCCCAATAAGTGGTTAAATCGGAAATTTCCTCCCACGAGAGAGTATTAATCGACAACTTCAATACCCATACTGCGTGCAGTACCTGCTACCATAGACATAGCAGCCTCAACGCTTGCAGCATTTAAGTCGGGCATTTTCTGTTCGGCGATTTTTCTAATCTGCTCGCTGGTAATCTTGGCAACCTTTGTTTTGTTCGGAACACCCGAACCGCTTTCAATACCGCATGCCTTCTTAATAAGAACAGCAGCAGGCGGAGTTTTGGTGATGAAGCTGAATGAGCGGTCTGCATAAACGGTAATAACTACCGGAATGATAAGACCTGCATCGTTCTTTGTGCGTTCATTAAACTCTTTGGTGAAAGCCATAATGTTTACGCCATGCTGACCCAGCGCCGGACCAACAGGGGGAGCCGGAGTGGCTTTACCTGCCGGAATCTGTAATTTGATGTAACCTGTAATTTTTTGAGCCATTGTTTGCACCTCCATTATTCGTGGTAACTAGTGTTTTTACACCTGGCGGAACAGTACTTTTTCCTGTCCCTCCCACCGTGACGCTTACCGCGTCGGCGGCAAAATAGCCGCTTAATATGCAGTATAACTGCTTATTAACATTTTAATCAACCAGGGCTATCTGGTCTAAATCCATCTCGACAGGCGTTTGTCTGCCAAAGACGGTAACGAGAACACGTACGCTGTTTTTGGGAATATCGATATTCTCAACAACGCCCTCCATATCCTCGAAGGGTCCGTATACAACCTTAACGTTGTCTCCAACCTTGTAGGACAGCTCGACAGTGTGCTTTTCTACGCCGAGTGCTTCAGCCTCTTTTTCTGTAAGAGGTACAGGCTTGGATCCGGGACCTACAAATCCTGTTACGCCGTGGGTATTTCTAACGACATACCAGCTATCGTCCGTAACGATCATTTTAATAAGAACATATCCCGGGAAAATCTTGCGCTCTACCTCGCGGGTTTTGTTATCCTTAATTTCGGTAACAGTTTCGGTCGGTATCTTCATATCGAAGATGAGATCCTGCATTTTGCGGTTCTCAACGATTTTCTCAAGGTCGCTTTTAACCTTGTTTTCATAACCGGAATAGGTGTGGATTACGTACCACTTTGCATCATTGATGTCAGCCATTTATATTACCTCCACTTAAATCTCGGATTCTTACCAGATCAATTTAAGTAGTTCGGTGAGACCGAGGTCTACAAGCCATATAAATGCACCAACGATAACACAAATGATGAGTACGATAAGTGTGTTTTTTGCAACATCGCCGAACTTCGGCCAAACGATCTTGTGTACTTCACTCTTATAGTCTCGTAAGAAACGAACAACACGCTTCGGTATTGTAAGCTTATTCTTATCGCCTGCGCAAGCAATAGCGTCATCTATAAGAAGATGAGCTACAGCGAAAATAACGCCCGCAAAAAGAACTGCTGTAACAATATAAACCGGAAGCTCGTAACTAACCGAAGTAACGGTAACACCTGCAAGGCTGCGGATACCTCCGTCATCAACAAACTGTGTAGGATGGCTGAGCGAGATAACCAACATATAAATTGCAGAGATTAAACCGAATGCCGGAGCAGCAAATTTAACATTCTTACTCTTGGTGAAGTTAAGGCAGCTGCAAATAGCTGTAATAACGGTCAGCAAGAATACGAAGAGGATTCGCGACGACATGCGCATTGCAATAATCGGATCAGTGGTATCAATACCGAAGCCTAACTGAGTACCCGAAAACTGAAATGTTCCGACATTGTCAGTAACAACAGTAGCGAAGTTGACAAAAAACAAAACAACGGCGGCAATACCTGCTGCGGCTGCCAAAACCTGAAAAATCTTGTTTACAGTCTTCATTCTTTTGAGCCCTCCCTACTTTGTTTCCTTGTGTACGGTGTGCTTCTTACAGAACCTGCAGTACTTGTTCATTTCAAGTCTGTCCGGATCGTTCTTCTTGTTCTTCATAGTGTTGTAATTGCGTTGTTTACATTCTGTGCAAGCTAAAGTAACTTTAACTCTCATGACGGCACCTCCCGTTTTACGGAATTTATTTTTGCTCGTTTTCTGAGCAAATAGCCTCCCTCAGCGGCTCACATACACCGACCTCGCCCAACATAAAGTATAGGCAAAGTAAAGCACACACAATATATGCAAAAATCGCTTTAAATCCCTTTTTTTACGCAAAAAAAAAGACCTTCAGAGGTAAAGTCATTATATCACAACCGCCCCCAAAGGTCAAGCATTTTTTAAGATATTTTATTTATGGTATGTACCGCCCTCATTTATCTTAAATGCGCGGTATATCTGCTCGCAGAGCATTACGCGGGCTAATTGGTGCGGAAAGGTCATCGCAGACATAGACATTTTGAGGTCTGCCGCCGCTTTTATACTGTCGTGCAGTCCGTACGAGCCGCCGATAATAAAGGCTACAATTCCGCCGCAGAGGGACACGTCGGTCACAAAACTGCTCAGCTTTTCACTATCCGTCGTCTTACCCTCGATGCACATAGCCACCGTTTTTGCGCCCTTGGGCAGTTTTTTGGCAATTTCTTCCGACTCTTTTTTTAGTGCTGACTGTATCTCGGCGTCACTCGGGTTATCGGGCAGGCGAAAGGGTGTAATCTCGATAATCTCGAAATCGCAGTATCCCTTTAAGCGCTTACGGTATTCCTCTACCGCCTCTGCCCAATATTTCTCTTTCAGCTTACCGAGGGCAATGATTTTCACCTTCATCATAGTATTATCATTTCCCCCTTCTCGACGGGCGCCGCTTTTAATATGTAGTCGACATCCTGCCGCGCTCCCATATCGGCAAAGGCATTCTTCGCACAGGAAAGCGCCAAAGCAGGCAGATTATTGTTTCGGCTCAAGTGCCCGAGAATAAATCTCGTAGTGCCGCGGCGAAGCAGTTCGGGCAGCTCTGCCGCGCAGGCATTATTGGATAAATGTCCTTTATCGCTCATAACCCTCAGCTTTAATTCGGGCGGATAAGGACCGTTTTTAAGCATTTTTAAATCGTGATTCGATTCTATTAAGCATAAATCGCTGCCCTTTATATTTTGTCTTATTTCATCGGTTACAACGCCCGTGTCGGTGCAGACCGATATCTTGCGGTTATCGGGCAGAAAAAATAGGTAACCCGAAGAGCCTGCACAGTCGTGACTCGTGGCAAAGCGGCGTATAGCTATATCGCCGACAACTGTTTCTTCGTTACCTATATCTAAAACGGTTGTGCCTGCGGGTATCTTACCCTTGTGTTCGAGCGCGCAGAGCGTCTGCGCAGACGCGATAAGCGGAATGTTCAGTTTTTTAAGGAGAGGAGAGAGTCCCTTTATATGGTCATCGTGCTCGTGGGTTATACAAACTGCCGCTATTTTTTCTGCCGCTACTCCTTTTTCATCGAGAGCTGTAAGTATCGCCTTGCAGGACGCGCCCGCATCGACAAGTATTCCTCCGGTATAGCCGCCTATATATGTACTGTTACCCGTAGAGCCGCTGAAAAGCGTGCAAAATTTAGCCAAGCGAGTCACATCCTTTCCTTCATTTTAATAAGCGGTTGCCAAATGACAACCGCTTTTTTGTTCTATTCTGCTTTTTGTGCACCGAGTTTTGATTCGCGGCAGATATCTGCGCCGAGGCTCGTGAACTTTTCAACGATTTTCTCATAGCCGCGGTCGATATGTCCCGTATCTTCAACAATAGTGGTGCCCTCTGCCATAAGTCCTGCAATAATCATCGCAGCGCCTGCTCTGAGGTCAACCGCCTTTACAGGGGACGGCTTCAGGTTCTTCTCGCCCGTAATAACCGCCATTTTACCGTCAACCTGAACATTTGCGCCCATAAGCGTTAACTGGTCAACATATCTGAAACGACTGTCCCACACGCCCTCGGTTATAATACTTGTCCCGTCAGCAACGGTGAGCACGGTGGCTACCTGCGGCTGCATATCGGTCGGGAAACCGGGATGAGGCATTGTTTTAATGTTGCATTTGCGGGGGCGCTGCTTCATACAAACGCGCACCGCCTCGTCATACTGCTCAACCTCCGCACCCATCTCTACGAGCTTTGCTATGATAGATTCAAGGTGTTTCGGTGTTACGTGGGTAATGGTTACGTCACCCATAGTGCCTACGGCTGCTGCCATATATGTTCCCGCCTCTATCTGGTCGGGAATGATGCTGTATGTTGTACCGTGCAGTGTTTCAACACCGCGGATTTTAATAACATTGGTACCCGCGCCCATAATGTTAGCGCCCATTGAGTTTAAGAAGTTTGCAAGGTCAACTATATGCGGCTCTCTCGCAGCATTCTCGATAACGGTAGTTCCCCTTGCCTTTACGGCGGCGAGCATAATATTAACCGTCGCGCCGACCGAAACAACATCCAAGTAAATAGAGCATCCGCCGAGCCTTTGGGAACGGGCTTCAACCATACCGTTTTCAATGGTAACCCGAGCACCGAGCGCCTCAAAACCCTTAATGTGCTGGTCAATCGGACGGACGCCGAAATCGCAGCCGCCGGGAGGGGCTACGCAGGCGCGGTTCATGCGGCCGAGCAGAGCACCGAGGAAATAGCTTGATGCGCGCATACCCTGCGCCATTTCTTTAGATACATAAAAGGAGTTTACTCCCGTAGGGTCGATACGGACGGTGTCACCGCTGATGAAATCAACCCGAGCGCCAAGTTCACGAAGCGCCGTACAAATTGCGGTAACGTCTGATATTTCGGGAAGATTTTCGATTATACACGGACCGTCAGCCAACAAAACGCCGGGCAGAATGGCAACGGCTGCATTTTTTGCACCGCTTATTCTGACCTCACCGCTTAAAGGCTTGCCGCCGTTTATAATAAATTTTTCCAAATCCGGCACTCCTTAAACTTAAAATTCATTGCGCGAAAAATACACAGTATGCCACAGCATACCCTTTGCATTATAAACTATATCGCCCATATTGTCAATTTTATTTTTTCGGGCACAATTTGTAGTATGTTAAGATATTTTTTAAAAAAACTCTTCTATTTTATCTTAATATTTGGTATAATATTTCAAATATGACTTTTAAGAGGCTTCTTTATGAATGTTACGGTTAAAGATATTTCGGTAAATTACGTTGAGGCGGGCACAGGCCCCGATATATTACTGCTGCACGGGTGGGGCTCATCCTGTCAGGTGTATAGCGGTATTATGAACCTTTTAAAGGATAGGTACCACCTTGTAGCGCCCGATTTTCCGGGTTGCGGCGGCACACCCGCTATGGAAAGCCCTTGGACGCTTTCCGATTACACCGATTTTGTTTTGGAATTTATAGAGAAAACAGGTCTTAAAAACCCGATTTTAGTCGGCCATTCCCACGGCGGCAGGGTTACACTCAAACTTGCGGGCGACGGACTTTTAAATCCGCCTAAAATTATTCTTTTAGATTCGGCGGGTCTTATTCCTGTTAAAAGTTTGAAACAAAAACTTCGTGCCAAAAGTTTTAAAATTATAAAAACAGTTTTAACGCTGCCCGTAATCAAAAGTTTTTCGGGTCCGCTGCTCGAGAAAGCGAGGGCGCACTACGGCTCTGCCGACTATAACGCGGCGCCGCCCGTGCTGAGGCAGACACTCGTCAGCCTTGTTAACACCGACCTTCGCGATATTCTGCCGAATATATCCTGCCCGACACTGCTTATCTGGGGCGAAAACGATACGGCAACGCCGCTGAGTGATGCCAAGATTATCGAAAAACTTATTCCCGACGCGGGACTCTGCGTAATTAAAAACACGGGGCATTTCGCATTTTGCGAAAACCCGTATCACGCGAATGCAATAATTGACAGTTTCTTAAAGTAGAGGTAAAAAATGAAAAACGAAGCTTTATATTTAGCACTATGTATTGTGGCGGCTATCATTCCCTCGTTCTCTTCCTACCGCCAATACCAGATGCTACAACAAAACTCCTACTTCCCCTCGCGCTATTTCAAATGGATGTATGAGTCTTACTTTACTCAGCTGACAGGACTCGTCCTTGTTTTCTGCGCGGTAACAATTATTGTCCGTTTCAGTCTGCTGACCGACCTTATTATTCTTTCCCTTTTGCTCATAATTCAGGCGGTAAGCTCCGCCCGAACACATAAAAAATCTATAAAGAAGCTTGTGTTCACAGGCAGACTCAAGCGTATGTATGCGGTGCAGTCGGGCGTCATTCTGCTATTCCTGCTTTTATCCTTCGTAACCGCGGGTGTACTAAAGGGTGTCTTCTTTACCGCGCTTATGCTTTTCTCGATTTTTTCACCGCTACTCACAGCCGCCGTTTGGGCGCTGACCTTCCCGATAGAAAAAGGCTTCGGATATTATTATATTAATGACGCGAAGAAAACGGTTGAGGGCTGCAAAAGGCTTACCGTTATAGGTGTTACGGGCTCGTACGGCAAGACCAGTACGAAATTTATCCTCGCCCGTATACTTAGTGAAAAATACAACGTTCTCGCAACACCGCAGAGCTTTAATACAACAATGGGCGTTGTTAAAACAATACGTGAGCGACTGCGCCCCACCCACGATATTTTCGTATGCGAAATGGGCGCTAAAAACCGAGGCGACATTAAAGAGATATGCGATATAGTAAATCCGCATCACGGCATTATAACGGCTGTGGGCGCACAGCATATGGAAACCTTTAAGAGCCTTAACACCGTTTTCAGAACAAAATTTGAACTTTATGACGCGGTAAAACAGCGCGGGGGCGACGTGCTCGTCAACCTCGGCAGTGAGTGCATCCGCCGCGGAATTAAAAACAAGGAATGTATTACCTACGGCATTGACGAGGGCGAATACTACGCCGAGGATATAACCTATTCGAAATCGGGCTCGGCATTTACGCTGGTGCTCGAATGTGATAAGGTTCGCGTAGAAACAAAGTTGCTCGGCAAGCATAATGTTATAAATATCGTCGGCGCGGCGGCCATCGCTTACCGTCTGGGCGTTACACCCGAACAGATACGCTATGCCGTATCCCGACTTGAGCCGACAGAGCACCGACTACAGATAAAGCCATCGGTAAACGGCTCAATAATGATAGACGATGCCTACAACGCCAACCCCGAGGGCTGCCTTGAGGCGGTGAGTGTCCTCTCGCATTTTGACGGTATGAAAAAGGTTATTATCACCCCCGGCCTTGTAGAGCTCGGAGATAAGGAATATGACTTTAACTATAAATTAGGTCTTGCCGCCACACGGGTTTGTGATATAATAATTCTGGTGGGTAAAACAAGGTCGGTGCCCTTTAAGGACGCTATTGCCAAGACCGATTTTAATCCCGATAACGTTTTCGTAGTAGGCAGTTTTGCCGAGGCTATGGCTATTTACTCACGCTTAGCAGATGACAAAACCGTAGTTCTGGTTGAAAACGACCTGCCCGACAATTATCTTAAATAACAGGAGAGATTTTTATGAAGACAAACTTAGCCGTTATATTCGGTTGCCGTTCGGTAGAGCACGAGGTATCTATTATATCCGCGGTTCAGGCTATGCGTTCGGTAGACAAAGATAAGTATGAAATCATTCCTTTATATGTAACCAAAGAGGGCGAGATGTATACGGGTGAGGCTTTGATGGAAATTGAAGAATTCCATAATATGGAATCTCTTATGTCGAAACTGCGCCCCGTAAGCCTTGTGCGCGAGAAGGGTCACGTGGTTATGAAGCAGGGTCTTTTCAAAAAGACGGTGCTTGATGTTGCCTTCCCTATCGTTCACGGTACAAACTGTGAGGACGGCACCGTTGCAGGCTTTCTTGAATTTTTAGGACTGCCCTACATCGGCTGCGATATTTTGTCTGCCGCCGTGGGTATGGATAAGTCGGTATTCAAGGATGTACTTAAAAATGCGGGTCTGCCCGTACTGCCCTGCTATAAATTTACCTCTCGTGAATACTGGGAGAATAAGGACTCAGTAATAAATACCGTAAACACCAAAATCGGCTACCCCGCTATCGTAAAGCCTGTTAACCTCGGCTCGAGCGTTGGTATTACCAAGGTGCATTCCGACGATGAGCTGACCGATGCTATCGATTTAGCCGTTTCCTTTGCAGATAAGGTGCTCGTAGAGCACGCGGTAGAGAATCTCAGAGAAATCAACTGCTCGGTACTCGGTGACGCTGACGAATGTGAGGCGTCTGTCTGCGAAGAGCCCGTTATGAACGACGAAATCCTCTCGTATGAAGATAAATATATGGGCGGCGGTAAAAGTAAGGGTATGGCATCTCTCGGCAGAAAACTGCCCGCAGACCTGCCCGAAGATGCGGCACGTGCTATCCGCGAGCTTTCCTGTAAGATTTTCAAGACCATCGGCGCGAGCGGCGTTGTCAGAATAGATTATCTTGTAGACACCGATAGCGGCAAGGTATACGCTAACGAGATTAACACCATCCCCGGCTCGCTTTCCTTCTATCTGTGGGAGGCTACGGGACTTAAATACACCGATATGATAAATAAGCTCGTTGATTTAGCATTGCGCCGTCAGAGAAAGCGCGAAAACCTCACCTTTACCATTAAAACAAATATCCTCTCGGGTATTTCGTTTGGCGGAAGCAAGGGTGCGAAGGGAAGTAAAATGTAATTATGACAGATTTTTTGGTTAAGCTTTTTATAAAAAATTCGGGCGATACTAAAAATCCAAAGGTAAGAAATGCCTACGGCACCCTCGGCGGTGTTGTAGGCATTGTCTGTAATTTGATTTTATGCTCGATTAAAATCGCAGCGGGGTTGCTTACAGGCAGTATCTCGGTAATCGCCGACGGACTTAATAATTTATCCGATATGGGCTCGTCGGTAATTACGATGATAGGCTTTAAATTAGCGGGCAAGCCTGCCGACAGTGACCACCCCTACGGTCACGGCAGAATGGAATATATGTCGGCATTTATCGTGTCGGCGCTGATTCTGCTTGTCGGCTTCGAGCTGCTGAAGGAGTCCTTTACCGCAATAGTGTCGGGCGCGGCGGCACCGCGGTACAGCACGGTTACGGTTATTATACTCGCCGTGTCTGTGGTGTTTAAGCTGCTTATGTTCTTTTTTAACCGCAGGCTCGGTGAAATCATCGGCTCGGATTCCTTTGCCGCCACCGCGCAGGACTGTATTAATGACAGTATCTCTACCCTCGCGGTACTGCTGAGCGTAATTGTCAGCTCACTTGTTCCCCTGCCCTTTAATCTTGACGCGGTGGTGGGACTCGGCGTTGCCGCCTTTATTATCTTTTCGGGGCTCTCGTCGGCTAAAGGCACGCTCGACAGTATACTCGGTGCACCGCCCGAGCCCGAGCTTATAGAGGGCATTAAAGACTGCATTTTCTCTTTTGAGGGATTTATAGGCGTTCACGACCTTATAGTACATAACTACGGCCCGGGCAGACAGTTCGCGTCGGTGCACGTTGAGGTGCCGCACGATACCGATATCGTTGCCTGCCACGAAAAAATAGACATCTGCGAAAAACTCGTCCGCGAGCGGCTGGGTGTCGAGCTGGTTATCCATATGGACCCCGTTGAGACCGACAACGAGCAGATAAACAGTACCAAAGAAGCACTGTCGCACGAGCTTAAAAATATACATCCCGATTTATCCCTGCATGACTTCCGTATGACACCAAAAAGCAAAAACCGCACA
The DNA here is from genome assembly GCA_045603355.1 of Acutalibacteraceae bacterium. Taxonomy (GTDB): domain Bacteria; phylum Bacillota; class Clostridia; order Oscillospirales; family Acutalibacteraceae; genus SIG565. The sequence goes on from JAZULY010000113.1 coordinate 10,033, forward strand.
AACTTTATTTTCGATGTTGTGCTGCCCGCCTCGGTAAAGCTGAAGGAAGCCGAAATACGGCAGCGAATAGACGAAAAGGCAAAATCCATCGATAAGGGTTACTACTGCGTTATAACATTTGATAATGATTATACCGGCAAATAAAAACACGGGCAACTGCCCGTGTTTTTTCTAACCCCTAAATCCTAAATCCTAATCCCTAAGGTACAGCGTTCTCGAGTTTCGGTGCATATAAACGCTCATCACAAGTCCTACGACGAGGTACAGACATATAAGCGAGGTGCCGCCAGCCGAGAAAAACGGCAGGGTGATACCGATAACCGGCAGGACCGATGTACACATACCGATATTTATAATTATATGGGTAAGCAGCATAGCGAAAAAGCCTATACTTATATATTTACCCGTATCGCTGCGGCACATTTTTGCAATTTGCAGGGCTCTGAGGCATATGCCCGCGAGCAGTAATATTACCGCGAGGCAACCGAGCAGTCCCCACTCTTCACCGATGAGGGTAAAGATGAAATCGTTATGACCTTCGGGCACGCCGCCCGCCTGAGTCAGATCGCCTTTAAGAAAGCCCTGACCGAACCAGCCGCCGTTAGCAAGGGCTACCCTGCCGCGGTACTGCTGATAGCCTGCGCCCTTAATATCAGCCTCGATATTAAAGATACTCCAGATACGGGTGCGCTGGTCATCGTTCATAACAAACAAATAAATAAACGGGGACGCGACGACAACCCCTGCAAGGGCAATAAGGAAATAGCGCAGCCGCACGCCTGCGGCGTACATCATACCGAGTGCCATTACCATAAATACGAACGCGGTACCGTCGTCACCCTGAAAATGTATAAGCACCGAGGGAGCAAAGCCGTGCGCGCATAAAAGCAGCAGGTGCCTCAGCTCGTTTATCTTTTCCTTTACCGCACCGAGATGCGCCGAAAAGGTTATAAGGAACATAACCTTTAACAGCTCTGCGGGCTGAAAAGAAATGCCGAATATATAGAGCCACGCCTTATCGTCGGTGCCGGGCGGCGCGTAACCGATAAAAAAGGTAAGTATTACGGGAACTACACCTATCGCGGCGGCGAGCGGCCAGAATTTTATATAATCCGAAAAATCGAAGAGGGATACGCCTATCAAAAGCACAATACCTATAAGCATTGCGATAACCTGAGTTATGAAGTCTCTTATTGAGCCTGTATGGTTAGTTGCCGACAGTACCGAAATGCATCCGAAACTCGTTGCAAAAACGCAGAGAATAAAGAGTATTTTATCACATTCTCGGATATAGTCAGCAATACGCGAAAAGATTTTCACTACCCGCACCACCTTTCTTTAAAATTATTATATTTTATACTAAAAATAATTGCAAGTAAATATTTACTATTCACAAAATATATGGTATACTAAATTATAATTAACTATATAGGGGGCACCCGTTATGATGACAGATATTGAAATCGCACAAAAGGCGACTATGAAGCCTATTACCGATGTAGCATGTGACCTCGGCATTGACGCCGACTACCTTGAGCACTACGGTAAATACAAGGCAAAAATTTCGGAAGAATTTATAGAAAAAACAAAGAATAATAAGGACGGTAAGCTTATCCTTGTAACGGCCATTAACCCGACACCCGCAGGTGAAGGCAAGACCACTACAAGCGTAGGTCTCGGTCAAGCTATGAAGCATATCGGCAAAAATGCCGTTATTGCACTTCGCGAGCCGTCACTCGGTCCTGTATTCGGTATTAAGGGCGGTGCCGCAGGCGGGGGCTACTCGCAGGTAGTACCGATGGAGGATATCAACCTGCATTTCACGGGCGATATGCACGCAATTACATCGGCTAATAACCTGCTCTGCGCACTGCTTGATAACCATATGCAGCAGGGCAACGCGCTCGGTATTGACCAGCGAAGAATCGTAGTCAAACGTTGCCTTGATATGAACGACCGCGCACTGCGTTTTGTGAATGTGGGGCTCGGCGGTAAAATAAACGGCATTCCGCGTGAGGACGGTTTTATTATAACCGTTGCGAGTGAGGTTATGGCTATACTGTGCCTATGCCGCGATGTTGATGACCTTAAAGAGCGTCTTGGCAGAATACTTATCGGCTACACCTATTCGGGTGAGCCTGTTTTCGCACGCGATATTAAAGCCGAGGGCGCTATGGCGGCACTCCTTAAAGATGCTATCAAGCCGAACCTTGTACAAACCCTTGAAAACACACCCGCCATTATGCACGGCGGCCCCTTTGCTAATATTGCACACGGCTGTAACTCGGTAAGAGCCACTCAGCTCGGTCTTAAACTTGCCGACTACTGCATTACAGAGGCAGGCTTCGGCAGTGACCTCGGTGCCGAAAAGTTCCTTGATATCAAATGCCGCGTAGCAGGTCTTAAACCCTCGTGTATCGTTGTGGTTGCAACCGTTCGCGCGCTCAAATACAACGGCGGCGTAGCCAAGGCAGACTTAAAAGAAGAAAATCTCGAGGCGCTCAAAAAAGGTATAGTAAACCTCGGCGCTCATATTGATAATATGCAGAAGTTCGGCGTGCCCGTAGTGGTAGCCATCAACCGCTTCTTAACCGACAGCAAGGAAGAGCTCGACTATATTGCCGATTACTGCAGACAGAGAAATGCTGATTTCGCGCTCTCTGACGTGTTCGCAGGTGGCGGCGAGGGCGGTATAGAACTGGCACAGGCTGTAGTTGCAGCCTGCGAAAAGCCGTCGAACTTTGCCCCGATTTACGATACCGCGCTTTCCATTCAGGATAAGATTCGCGCTATTGCCACAACGATTTACGGTGCGAGTGACGTAAACTTTACCGCATCGGCACTTAAAAACATAGCCGAAATCGATAAAATTGCAACAAACATACCCGTATGTATTGCTAAAACACAGTACTCTTTATCTGACGACCCGACCCTGCTCGGCCGTCCAGAAGGCTTTACCATTACGGTACGCGAGGTTAAGCTCTCAAACGGTGCAGGCTTTGCCGTTGCGCTCACGGGCGATATTATGACAATGCCGGGTCTGCCTAAAGTGCCTGCCGCTAACAATATTGACGTTAGCTCTGACGGCAAAATATTAGGTCTTTTCTAATGAATACCTTTATAACACACACACCCGAAGAAACCGAGGCCCTCGGCGAAAAACTCGCGAGTGCACTTCTCGGTGGCGAGGTTATCGCCTTCCGCGGCGACCTCGGCGCGGGTAAAACCTGCTTTACACGGGGACTCGCACGGGGGCTCGGATATACGGGTGCAGTCACCTCCCCCACATTTGCAATAATAAACGAATACCTCGGCGGTAAATTTGATATATACCACTATGATATGTACCGCGTTACAGGCTGGGAGGACCTTTATTCCACAGGCTTTTTTGATTACAAGGAAACGGGTGGAATAATTGTCGCGGAATGGAGCGAAAATATTGAGGGTGCCCTCGATGAAAACACCATTTTCGTCGAAATCGAAAAACTAAGCGATACTGACAGAAAAATCACCATCACGGGGGTAGAATTGCAGTGAAAATTTTAGCAGCTGAATGCTCTGCCGTTTCGGCATCCTGCGCGATAATGGCAGACGGCAAAATAATTGCCTCCTCTTTTGTTAATCTGCGCCTCACCCATTCGCAGACCCTCTTGCCTATGATAAAGGCAATGCTTGACAGTGCAAAAATGACACTTGACGATATCGACGGCTTTGCCATTTCTCAGGGACCGGGCTCGTTTACAGGCGTCAGAATAGGTATCAGCGCTATAAAGGGTATGGCGGCGGCAGAAAATAAAAAATGTGTCGGTGTATCTACCCTGCACGCCATGGCGCAAAATCTACGAGATACCGACTGTGTTGCCTGCTGTGTTATGGACGCGCGCTGTAATCAGGTTTACAATGCGATGTTTCGTATATCGGGCGGCAAGATAAAGCGCCTTTGCGATGACCGCGCACTACTGTGCGAAGAATTAGCCGAGGACATAAAAAATAATTACCAAAACGAAAAGATAATAGTTGTGGGTGACGGCACCGAAGTTTTCTCCTCCGCGGCAGAAAACCTGAATCTTACTTTATCGCCCGATTCACACCGTTATCAGTCGGCTGTGGGTGTCGCGCTGACGGCATATGAAGCCTTCGAGCGCGGTGACACTGTCACTCCAAACGAACTGTTACCCACATACCTGCGACTGCCGCAGGCTGAACGGGAATTAAAAGCAAAACTAAACAAATAAAGGATGTTGGATTTATGAAAATTGCTATCGGTTGTGACCACGGCGGACTCGAACACAAGAACGCCATCGCAGAACACCTGAAAGAAAGAGGCTTTGAAGTAAAAGATTTCGGTATTTATGAACTGAAAAGCGTTGATTATCCCGAAATCGCCGTAGCCGTAGCAGAGAGCATTGTAAAGGGTGAGAGTGAGCGCGGAATACTCGTTTGTGGAACGGGTATCGGTATGTCGCTTGCCGCTAACAAGGTAACGGGCATCAGAGCGGCAGCCTGCAGCGAGCATTTTTCGGCTAAATACACCCGCCTGCATAACGATTCAAACATTCTTTGTCTCGGTGGCAGGGTTATAGGAATCGGTACGGCTATAGAGCTTGCCGATATATTCGTTGATACCGTTTTTGAGGGCGGCCGCCATCAAAGACGTGTTGATAAAATCATGGAAATTGAGAATAAATAACAGTGGAGGATGTAAAAAATGAACAGCAACGTATTTATTATGGACCATCCGCTTATCCAGCACAAGCTCACCATTCTGAGGGATGAACGCACAGGCTCAAAGCAGTTCCGCGAGCTCGTCAGCGAAATCGCAACCCTTATGTGCTTTGAGGCTACCCGCGACCTGCCGCTTAAAGAGGTTCAGACCAAAACACCCCTCACCACCGCTACAACTAAGGTGCTCGCAGGTAAAAAGATGGCATTCGTGCCGATTTTAAGAGCAGGTCTCGGTATGGTTGACGGTGTTTTAAACCTCATCCCCTCTGCAAAGGTCGGTCACATTGGCATGTACCGCGACCCCGAAACACACAAGCCTGTTGACTACTACTGCAAGCTTCCCGCCGACCTTGATGAGCGCGACGTTTTTCTGCTCGATCCGATGCTAGCTACGGGCGGCAGCGCTATTGACGCGGTAACAAGAATTAAAGAGTTCGGCCCTAAGCGCATTAAGTTTATGTGCATTATCGCAGCACCCGAGGGCATAGAGGCCTTTACTAAAGCCCACCCCGATGTTGATGTTTACTGCGCGGGACTTGACGAAAAGCTGAATGACCACTGCTATATTTTACCCGGTCTCGGTGACGCGGGCGACCGTATTTTCGGTACGAAATAGCCAAAGCTAAGGAGAGATTTACTTGAACATCTGGCACAATATCAATCCTAAAAGAATTACACCGAGTGACTTTGTCGCTGTAATTGAGATTGAAAAAGGCAGTAAATGCAAATACGAGCTTGATAAGGAAACGGGTATTCTTATGCTCGACAGAATTTTGCACACCTCTACCCACTACCCTGCTAACTACGGCTTTATCCCCCGCACCTATGCCGATGACTTCGACCCGCTCGATGTGCTCGTGCTCTGCTCGCAGCAGCTAAAGCCGATGACCTCGGTTCGTTGCTACCCTGTAGGCGTTATTTCGATGATGGATAACGGCAGAGGCGACGAAAAGATAATCGCTATTCCCTTTAATGACCCGACCTATAACGGTTATAAGGATATCGATGAAATCCCGAAGCACATCTTTGAAGAAATGAAGCATTTCTTTAAGGTGTATAAGGAACTCGAAGGCAAGCAAACGGCCGTTAACGAGGTAAGCGGCAGAGCCGATGCTGAAAAAATAATATCCGACGCTATCGACGGATACATTAACAACTACTGTAAATAGGGGTGCGCTATGAACGAGGCAATTATTGAGAAAAAATCAAAAGAACTCTTAAAAACCATCAAGGAATACAGACCCGACCTCGATATAAAAGGCAAATGCTTTTATGTGTCACGTGACGGTGACGATAATAACGACGGTCTCTCCCCCGAAACCGCCTGGAAAACAATGGCGGCGGTGTCTGACAGAAAAAATTTAATGGCTGACGGCGACGCAGTGCTTTTCCGCGCGGGCGATACTTTCCGCGGCTCAATTATTTGCCGCGAGGGTATTACCTATTCGAGCTACGGCGAGGGCGAAAAGCCGCATTTATATGCCGCGAGGGAGAACGCGGCAGAACTCGACTGGCAAGCCACCGAGAGCGAAAATGTATACTGCGTAAAGCTCGAAAACAAGGCAGATATCGGCAACATCGTATTTAACCACGGAGAAAGCTGGGGTTATAAGAGGGTTATCGGTCAAGACCGCTTAGAGCTCGAGCAGACGGGTGACTACTACCACGATACCGAGGCAGGAATCGTCTACCTTTGCTGTGAAGAGGGCAACCCGAGCGACTGCTACCGTGATATCGAGCTCTGCCCCCGCGATTACATATTCGCAGGTCCTATGGATAACTGCACCTTTGACGGTCTTGTGATGAAATACACAGGCGGTCACGCTATCGGCACCTGCTCAATGAACGGCACCGTGTTCAGAGGCTGCACAAATATGAAGGTGCGCGGCTGCGAATTTGAATGGATAGGCGGCTCAATTCAGTATGGTACCGTCCGTTTCGGTAACGCTATCGAATTCTGGGGCGGCTGTGACCACCATCTGGTTGAGAAATGCTACATAAATCAGGTTTACGATGCAGGCATCACACAGCAGTACTGCGGCAAGCGCGACGGTCGACCCGTAACGGTTGAGGATACCGTAATGCGCGAAAACCTTATTGATAACTGCGTTTATTCCTATGAATATTTCCTAACCGAGTTTGACGCTGACCCTGCAAAAAACAACGCGAAGGTTGACGACACCGAGTTTTGCTTTAAAAACGTTTATTTTGAAGACAACATCTGCCGCAGGGCAGGCTATGGCTTCGGCTCACAGAGAATTGACCGTCATTCCCCCGCACACCTCAAAAGCTGGGGACACACAAACCGCAGCGAGAATTTTGTTATAAGAAATAATATTTTCGACCGAGGCGAATATCGCTTAATCGAAATTTTGGCGGTAACCGATGAGGATTTACCCGTTCGTAGCGGTAACATCTACTGTCAGTACCGTAACAAAGACCTTGTTGTTACCAACGGAGCCGACGGCAGCAACAAAACAGGGCGAATAACCAGCCAGATGACCCTCGAGGCAACCCGCGACGGACACGCAGAACTCTGCGAGGACGACGCAATCATCGCAGAACTACCGAAAAGATAGAACAAAAAAAGAGCCCGTTGGGCTCTTTTTTGTTAGGGGTTAGGATTTGGGATTCAGGGATTAGAAAGCCTTCCCCTCGAGGGGAAGGTGGCAACCGAAGGTTGTCGGATGAGGTGGCATTGTAATATCATAAGAAGATTATCTAAACACCTCATCAGTCTCGCCCTGCTCGCCAGCTTCTCCTCAAGGAGAAGCCAACCTGAATCCTAAATCCTGCCCCTAAATCCTAAAACAAAAAGGGCCTTTCGGCTCTATTTGTTTTAATCCATATCCTTACCGCAGCAGCGTTTATACTTTTTGCCGCTGCCGCAGGGGCAGGGCGCATTTTTGCTGACAACACCCTTGCCTCTTACGGTGGTGTTTGTCTTCTCGCCCGTTCCCGTTTCCTCGGCGACCTTTTCACGCTTTATAGGCTCCGGCTTTTTAATAACCATAGAAAGCACTACCTTTGCGGTCTGCTCGCGGATATTCTCGGTCATAGCGTTGAACATATCGTAACCCTCGTTGCGGTATGCAATTACGGGGTCGTGCTGACCGTAGGCGCGAAGCCCTATACCGCGGCGCAGCTCATCCATAGCGTCGATATGGTCCATCCAATTAGTATCAACATTGCGAAGCAAAACATATCTTTCCATATCGCGGACAAGGTTTTCGCCGTACTGCTGCTCTTTTGCGGCGTATATATCCATAGCGCGGGATTTAAGCATATCGGCAACATCCTTTTTAGTGGTTGCCTCCAATGAGCGCGCATCGAAAACAAGGTCACTGTCGTTTGTAAGCCAGCCCCTTGTAAATCGCTTTAGCCCCTCTACATTCCAATTATCGTGAACGACCTCGTCGGCGAGGTAAAGCTCTACCGCACCGTCAATGGTGCTGTTTATCATCGAAATTATGCTATCCTTAACATTCTCGCCGTCAAGCACCTTGTTGCGCTGCGCGTATATAAGCTCGCGCTGCTTATTCATAACATCGTCAAACTCGAGCACGCTCTTACGGGATGCAAAGTTTCTGCCCTCAACACGCTCCTGCGCCGTTTCGATGGCATTTGTAAGCATCTTCATTTCAAGCGGCATATTCTCATCCATATGCATCGCTTCCATCGTATTGTAAATACGGTCGGTTGCGCCGCCGAAGATACGCATTAGGTCATCATCAAGGCTGATAAAGAACTGTGTGCAGCCGGGGTCACCCTGACGGCCCGCACGGCCGCGAAGCTGATTATCGATACGTCGTGACTCGTGACGCTCGGTACCGATGATACATAGACCGCCTGCCTGGCGAACTCTTTCAGCCTCGGGTGCGATTTCTTCCTTGAATTTCTTATTTAATTCCTTAAAGTCCTCGCGAGCCTTGATAATATCCTCATCCTCGGTCTCGGCGAAGCCCGTAGCCTCGTTAATGAGCTCTTCGGAGAGTCCGCGGGCGCGAAGCTCCGCCTTAGCGAGATACTCGGCATTACCGCCAAGCATAATATCGGTAC
>JAZULY010000114.1:0-6098 GCA_045603355.1 Acutalibacteraceae bacterium
GTATCGTTTTCCTCAACCAACGGGCAGACTATATAGCCTTGACGACCCTCGTCAAGGTGTTTTTTTATATAATTAAAGGCGCGTTTTTCGATGGATTTATCGACCGCGTAGCACTCTACCTTCTGCCTGCCTTTAGGATACTCGGTAATAACGCTGATATCAAGGTCACCGTAAATGACCAAGGCGAGTGTGCGGGGTATGGGGGTCGCCGACATAACGAGGGTGTGGGGACTCTGCCCCTTAGAGCCGAGCTTTGCGCGCTGCTCAACGCCGAAGCGGTGTTGCTCATCGGTAATAACGAGTCCTACGTCACGAAATTCGTTTTGGTCACTGAGTACCGCGTGGGTACCTACTACGATATCAATTTCGCCGTTTTTAAGCTGTTCCCTTATTTTTCGTTTGTTAGCCGCAGTAAGGCTGCCCGTTATAAGGGCGCAGTTTATATCGGTTCCCTCAAAGAATTTTTGGAAGGTGCGGAAGTGTTGCTCGGCAAGAATTACGGTGGGTGCCATTAAAATTGACTGGTAACCGTTTCGCGCGGCATTAAAACATAACGCCGCGGCAACCGCCGTTTTACCACTGCCGACATCCCCTTGAAGCAGTCTGCTCATGGGCGCGGCGCGACGCATATCGGTAACACACTCGCTGATACACTTTCTTTGCGAATCGGTAGGTTTAAAGGGGAGTGAGGAAATGAATTCCTCGGTATAGTCCTTTTCGATTACCGCCGCTGTTTTGCCCCTTCGCGCTATAGAAAAATAACCCATACCGCACTGCAGTATGAACAGTTCTTCGAAAATAAGCCTTTTGCGGGCGCGCTCGAGTGATTCAATACTTCGCGGGAAATGTATATTTTCGAGTGCGAATTTAATATCACAGAGATTATATTTGTTTCTTATTTCTTCGGGTAGCGGGTCGTCGGGTATAAACTTATCAAGCGCGGTTTTAATAATTCCGCTTAAATATTTTACCGTAATGCCCTGTGTTAGGTGGTATAAGGGCAGAATTCTCGTATTGTTTTGCTCGTAAATTTCGGGGGACGACATTTCTCTGAGATATAGTCCACCCGAGGTTTTCCCATAGAAAAGGTAGGTTGAGCCGACATTAAGTTTTTCGGCTAAATATTTATTGTTGAATATCGTAACGCTCATCGCGCCGCTCTCGTCTGCTGCTTTGAATTTATAAAGCGTCATATTTTTACGTATGTAGTTTTCCTGAACAGGGGTTACGATGGTCGCCTTTATACATACCGTTTCATCAAGCGGTGAGTCATAAATGAGTGTGGTTTTGCTAAGGTCTTTATAATCTCTCGGATAAAACGATAAAAGGGCGCCGACAGAAAGTATACCCAGCCGACTTAACAGCTGGGCACGCTTTTCGCCTACGCCCTTTAAATATCTGATATCTGTTTCAAGAGATAACATTTATATCTTCCTTATTCAACAGAAATAATGAAATAGTATATCGGCTGGCCGCCGTTTACTAAGGTGATTTCGAGCTTATCGCCGAACTTTTCGTTCAGCTTGCTTTCGATTTCTGCAGCCTTACTATCACTTACATCCTCACCGTAAATGAGTGTCAAGAAGCTGCTATCCTTTTTAATAAGCTGTTTTACAAGCTTCATCATACACTTTTCAAGGTCGGTCTCGGTAAAGGAAACCTTGCCGTTATCGAGTGCTAAAAGCTCACCTTCCTTGATGTTCTTGCCGTCAAAATTCGAGTTTCTTGCGGCAAAGGTAACCTGACCCGTCGAAATTGCCTCAAAAGCCTTGGTCATAGCAATAGCATTTGTATCAGCATCCGCCTCGGGGTCAAAGTTCAGCATAGCCGTAATGCCCTGCGGAATGGTGCGGGTGTGAAGAACTACTACCTTGCGGGAGCTCAGCGGAATAGCCTGCTCAGCCGCCATAATGATGTTTTTGTTATTGGGCAGAACGTAAACAGTTTCTGCGGGAGTTGCTTCAATAGCGCGTAAAATATCATCGGTACTCGGGTTCATTGTCTGACCGCCCGAAACTACTATATCAACGCCTAAATCCTTGAAGAGCTGCTCGAGACCCTCGCCTGCGCTTACCGATACAAAACCTGTCGGGTTTGTCGGCTCTACGGGTTTAAAGGTTTCGGTGCGGTCGGCACTCTTAACAGCCTTTTTAGCCTTTTTAGTTTCGGATTCGTGTTTTGCGTGCTCGTGCTGGTCGCGCATATTCTCGATTTTGAGTTTCACGAGCTGACCGAAGGTAATACCCTCTTCGAGAGCCTTGCCGGGGTGGTCGGTATGAACGTGAACCTTGATGATTTCTTCGTCGTCAACTACAACAACGCAGTCGCCTATATTCTCGAGGAATGCCCTGAGTTCGAGCGGTTCGCGTGTATTGCCCTCTTCACGGTTAACAATAAATTCGGTACAGTAGGTAAAGGTGATTTCGGTTTCAAATTCACCTGCGGCGTTTCGGCTTTCCCATTCATCGTCTGCGTCAGCATCGTTAGCCTCGGCAGCAGCGCCGTTTGCCTCTATCATAACGCCGTCCTTAAGCACCGAGTACATACCTTCAAGGATAACCACGAAACCGCGGCCGCCTGCGTCTACAACACCTGCCTGCTTGAGTACGGGTAAGAGTTCGGGGGTTTCAGCCAGCGCCTTTTCAGCACCCGCCATAGCAGCCTCGAATACGCCGAGCGTATCTTTGCCGTCAGAGAATGCAGCGTCAGCATATTCAGCTGCAACGCGGGCAACGGTTAAGATAGTGCCCTCTGTCGGCTTCATAACCGCCTTGTAAGCCGCCTCAACACCAAGGCGGAAAGCATCTCTTAAATTTTCGGGGGTTACGGTATCTGCGCCCTTAAGACCGTTTGCAATACCGCGGAATAAAAGGGAGGTGATAACACCCGAGTTACCGCGTGCGCCGCGAAGCAGAGCCGAAGCCGCTGTAGCGGCAACCTTGCCTGCAGTCTCGTCCTCAAGTTTTTCGAGTTCTCTTGCGGCGTTGCCGATACTCAAAGACATATTTGTACCTGTGTCGCCGTCGGGAACAGGGAAAACGTTCAGATCATCAACCTGCTTGCGCTGATTAGCAATATTATTTGCCGCCGAGATAATCGCGTCACGCAGTGTATTTCCGTTAAACAAGTAAAAACACTCCTTCAAAAAAATTCAGGCAAATTATTCCTTAATGCCGTCTACCTTAACCAAAACCTTCTCGACATTAATGCCGGTGGCCTCGTTAACGGTGAATCTAACCTTATTCACAATGCTTTTTGCAATAGCATTAATATTCATACCGTATGCTACTATAATGTGGATTTCAATAATAACCGAGTCGGCATTTCCCGTAACGATGATGCCCTTATCGGTGTAGTCCTTTTTTGAGAAAAGGTGCATAAGGCGCTGCTTATTTCCGCCCGGAGCCATACCAACAACACCGTAGCAAGAAGATACCGCGTTGCCGATGAGCTTTGAAAGGTAATTATCGGAAATATCGATTGTACCGAGTCTCGTCTCGTAAGCTATCATAAATAATCCTCCTTGAAAATCATTTTACAGTTATTTGATTTATGGAATAAAAAATGTTTTGCTGATAAGCTGCGTCGCAGTTATCTATATCGTCACCGCAAAGCAGTACGCCTGTGCGGTAGCAAACGGGTATAATGGGCATTTCGGAAATGGCGGTGGCAGCGATATCCGAAATAGTGTTTTGTCCTGAGTAAAAGCCGTTTATAATTCCCGAGAGGGAATAGGCGTTGCTGTCATCTGTATCGGTCTCGGGAGTCTCGATTATACCGTAGGCAGCCGAGCCGCCCGGGCACAACAGCGCAGTTACATCCATATTCTCAAGGATGCTCACTTCACCAATGTATAAATCAAAACTGCCCTCATTCAGTCGCGCCAGGTAATCTGTGTAAGATACTTTTTGAACATCGACCTTGATGCCGACGCTGCCGAGCTGAGCCGCTATCATATCTGCAGCCTCGGCGCGGAACTGATTTTCGCTGTTAACGAGCAGGCGTAATGCTACGGCGTCACCATTAGCGTTTTCAAAATATTTGCCATTATCCTGTCTATTATAACCGATTTTTTCCAAATTCTCAATAGCTATTTCACTATTATCTGAAATTTGTATACTTTGTATACTTTTCGTGGGCTCCCAGTCGGGGTGGAATATGCCGGTTGCAGGTATGGCGTTGGTATAAAATGCCGTTTCGCATATTTTTTGGCGGTTAAGCGCGGCAGATATTGCCTGGCGCATATAAGTGCTTTTAAGGAAGGAGTTTTTGTGGTTAACGCCGAGATATACGAGGTTATTAAGATTAATGTTGAGTCTTGAGCCGCTCATACGTAAAATCTTGCAGTCGGATAAATCGGTGTAGTAAATATCTATTGCGCCTATCTCGACCGCGTGGGAGAGGGATTCGTCATCGGGCGCGTTTATAAGTTTAATATTTTTAATACTAAGCTTGCCGCCGTGCCAGTTATCATTGGCGGTAAGTCCGTCTGAGGTGTCGTTCAGCACATACCGTCCGCAGCCGATAGGCGGCAGGGAAACGTTATCCTCATTTTTTATCTTATCACTGTCGGTTTTAATGATAGGGAAGGTGAGCAGATTCGCGATATACGGGTCTGCCTTGCTGCAGGTAAAAATTACTTTATTAGTACTATCAGCGGTGGCGCTCTCTATGGTGGTTAACTGCGCGGCGTACCGTCCGCCCGACTGCTTGGCAGTATTAAATGAATACACAACATCATTTGCCGTCAAGGCGCTACCGTCTGAAAATGCGGCAGATTTTATGGTCACCGTGCAGGTATTTCCCACCGTTTCGTGAGACACGGCAAGATTCTTTTGAAGAGTAAAGGTGTCGTCAGTAAAGAAAAGAGAATCGAAAATAAGGGTAGCGATTTTGCGGTTTGTCGCATTTGCGGCGGTGTAAGGATTAAAGGAGTCGGTCTCACTGTATGCGAGACTTATTGTACCGAGAGCGGCAGCGTTCGGGTCTGTAGCGGTACCGCCGTTCGGGGCATCGTCGGAACTCGCGCAGGAGCAAAGGGTAAAAAGTATACACAGAGTAAGTAAAAGGGAAGTTATTCTGTTTTTCATGTCCTCACTCCTTTATTTTATACAAATCGCGCGGCAGTCTGTTGTTTTACCTGTTTTGTCGTCGACCGTAAACACGCAGGCATTTATCATGCAGTCGCCCTCTGCGAGTTCAAATTTTTGTGTGTCAATGTGGCGGAGTCTCGATATAATAATATCACTTTTAACGCCGAGCACCGACTGTATCGGTCCCGTCATACCAAGGTCGGTTATATAGCCGGTGCCCTTTGGCAGTATCTGGCAGTCGGCGGTCTGCACGTGGGTGTGTGTGCCGAAAAGTACCGAGGCTCTGCCGTCGCAGTAAAATCCCAAAGCGCGCTTCTCGCTGGTGGCTTCGGCGTGAAAATCGATTATAATTATCCGAGCCCCGTCAGCTTCAGCGCGGGCAATGAGCGCATCTGCCGCATCAAAGGGATTGGCGGCGTTTTGGCTTTCAAGGTAAATGTTGCCGTGCAGATTTATAACGACAACGCTGTGTCTGCCTGTGTCGACAAGACAGTAACCGCTGCCATAGTTTGCTTTTTCAAGATTGTGCGGCCGCAGTATATATGGTTTCTCGTCAAGGTATTCGTGCAGCTCGCGTCGGCGCATAGTGTGGTTACCGCCAGTGATAACATCCACGCCGATAGAGAAAAGGAAATCTGCACTCTGCGGTGTTATTCCGTTGCCGTCGGCAGAGTTTTCGCCGTTAGCAATAGTGAAGTCAATTTTATATTCATCCTTAATACGGTGAAGGTGGCGGGAAAGCATATCGCAGCCAATACTTCCGCAAATATCCCCAATGCACAAAATATTAATAACGGCAACACCCTCCCACAATATATTCTATATAATATTATACTATAAAAATATAATATTTCAATAGAAACAAAACGGTTGACAAAATTTACGAATTACTTTATAATTATAATTCGCAAAAGCAAGCAAAAACATCGAGGTGTGGTACCGCAAGAGGAAGCGCACTAGTTTTGGGTGAGGTCGCGAGCGCGTCCGGTGGACGATGAAGCGAGG
>JAZULY010000115.1:0-4455 GCA_045603355.1 Acutalibacteraceae bacterium
CTCTTTACGAAAGTAAAGAGGTTTTTTCAATGAAATTTGCCTGCGGCGAGTGAAATAGCTTCGCTATGAAATACGCTAACGCATATGAAATATTTGCTTAGCAAATATTAAGAGGCGAATTTTATTTCACATTTTGCGTCAGCAAAATATTTCATATCTTATGCTATCCTACCGAATAAGATTAAATCAGGCTTCCTTGAGAAACTCTCAAGGAGGGGTGATTTTTTATATACAATAAAAGAAAATACAAACAAAGTGCATTACGCTGGCAAGTACTACGAAGATATGAAATACCGAATGTATATATCTTTTCTTAGCGCCGATGCCGTAGAGCACCGCGCCGATGGTGTACATTATACCGCCGCCAAACAGCCACAAAAAGCCGCTCAGGGTCAGCGCCTTGAAGACGGGCACTATCGTGAATATTACACACCAGCCCATACCGATATAACAAATCATTGAAAATACGTTATATTTCTTTAAATCAATGGCGGTAAAGGTTATTGCCAATGCCGCTATGCCCCATACAACGCCGAAAACTATCCAGGCAATAAGCGGCTCGGTTTTGCGAAGAAGGGAGAGCATTATCGGAGTATATGTACCTGCTATCATAAAGTAAATTGTACAATGGTCGAGCACCTGCAAAACCTTTTTGCCCATTCCCTTTTTAACGCCGTGATATACGCTCGACATAGTAAACAGTGATATTACCGATGCGCCGTAAATCGCCGACGACACAACACCCCACACATTACCATGAAGAGCCGCGAAAACGACACATAGTACTAAATATATTACGCCGAGTCCACCGCCGACGATGTGGGTAACCATATTAAAAATCTCTTCGCCGCCTGTGTAGTCGGGCAAAATGCGGTCTATTAATTTTGTTCTTTTCATTATTTCTCCTCAAATTCTACCAATGCCTTAATAACCTTTTTGCCGTCTGACTCGGCTTCGATGTAATATGTATTATCACCGCACTCCATAGAATAAACGGCTAAGCAGTCCCCTGCCACGGTTTCGCTGAGGAAATGAAGTTCAAAGATGCTCACACGGTTTTTACTTAAAAACTCGGTAGTAAAGCAGTCCATAACAATGCGGGTATAAATACAGTTATTGGTGTGACCGTTCTCGTCGATATCGGTGCTACGGATAACTCGGTCGTGGTTTTTATGAGACTCATCCACCGTAAATTTAAGGCGTGAGAATTCGCCAGAATCTACCGTGTTTGTCAGATAATCGTCCGACGTATCGATTGTGGTCGAGCTAACCCTCCGAGGGCGGTGGGTATCCATATCCAAAACACACCATTCAGAACTCGCGCATACTGCAGTCTCGCCGTCACTATCCAAAAACTCAAAATTACGCGGCATTATAAGCATACCGGGCTTCAGCGGCCAGGTTTTCAGGGTTATCTCATCACCGCCGCGCAGCGTCTTTTTAAAGTTCATACGAATTTTCGATACTATCCAAAAAGCATTATTGTTTTTAGTGAAGGTGTCCCTATCATATCCGTATATATGCGAGCGAACGGTCGCGAGATACTGCATCCACTGAGATACGGTAGGCACCGATAATTCACCGTTTAAATCTAAATCAATAGAATTGATTTTTCGTGTTTCTTCAAAATAATCAGGCATTGCGATTTTTCCTTTTTTATAAATTTGAACTTAATTATATCATAAAGTTCATCAAAATAACAGTAAAAATTAAAAAAATGCCGCAGTATAAACTGCGGCATTCAAAAGCTATTTCTTATTTGTATTCTCTTGAAGTAATTAATGTACCGTTCATATCGTAATACTCGATAATTAAGGATTCCATACCCGGAACGGCGAGCTGCATTGTTTTAAGGCTCGATTCGAATGTTTCTGCGCCGCTTTCAAGAGAACTGTCAAGTGATGTCTTTAAAAGCGAAAGGTCACCTAAATCGCTAAGGTAGCTGTACTTGTAAACTAAAGAGTTGCCTCTGGCTTCCATAGCAAAATCAAGTGTGCCTGCATACTGATCCTTGATAGAGTCAATAGTTGACTGCTGGGTGGAAATTAAATCAACGATATCCTGATTTACACTATCTACTACAGATGAGGCGGAAGATGTTGAATCATCATCGTTATCATTTGAAGCAGGTGTGCCGCAAGCCACTAAGCTTAAAGCAAAAACGAGTGTTAATAATAATGCTAATAATTTTTTCATTTTGAAAATCCCCTTTCATTAGTTTCATTATAACATACTTTAATATTTAGTCAAATGTTTTTTATACTAAAAATATAAAGGGATTTACAAATACAATAAAAAATGCCACTGTCTCAGAATTATTCAAAAAGAATTGTTGACAAAGACAAAATCATATGTTAAAATAGTTCAGTCGCACGGAGAGGTATCGAAGCGGTCATAACGAGGCGGTCTTGAAAACCGTTTGGGGGCAACTCCACAAGGGTTCGAATCCCTTCCTCTCCGCCATTTTTAAAAAATGGCAGACCGCAAACAGTTTAATATCCGTATAGGACGTAACAATCTGGAGTAGTACTCAAGTTGGTGACGGGCTATAGTGACGAGCGCGTCCGGTGGACGATGCAGCGAGTCGCTATTGGCGCAGCGGTCGAAAATGTTCGGCGCACCAAGCCGAAAACAGTTTCGGGCACCGCAAGGGGGCACACAGCCGAGGAACCTCTGAATGTTAAAAATTTAGACAACCGAATATCCGTATAGGACGTAACAATCTGGAGTAGTACTCAAGTTGGTGACGAGGCGCCCCTGCTAAGGGCGTAGGTCGGGTAACCGGCGCGAGAGTTCGAGTCTCTCCTACTCCGCCAAAATCGACAAGGTTCAACAGAGCCTTGTCGATTTTACTTTCTAATATAGGATAGACATTTTCTGAGCATCTCTTCCTGAAAAAATATTGCCTATTTACAGCTTATATGATACACTGTAATAAAATAAATTTTAAGGAGATGCTTCATACGGATATACTGAAACTTTTTCCGAGGGATTGCTTCACGGTGTTTTCTGATTACTCACCCAAGCAGACATTTGCCCGCTTAAAGCTTGAGGTTGCAGAATGTAGTCTGCTTCTCAATTCCGATTTTAATTATTGTGATGACCGATATTTTTACGGACAGCTAAATGAGTCTGAATTTACGCTCGCCAGACAATTCCCCTATATGAAATCATTGAAGAGATTTGGTTGGCGTGTTGCTTTTAAAGGGAAAATTTCTGAGAATAACGGACGGATAAAAATTGATATAACTGCAGGCAATTTAAAATGCGATATATTGCCCGCCTTTATATTCGGCGGCATTTTATTTTTTCCGTGTGCATTTGCCTTACTGTTTGCAATAATGTCACTTTTTTCGGAAAGCACTTTCATTTTATCACCTACGTATATTACCTGTTTTGTAATTGCCGCTGTCGCTTTGCTTGTAATTTTTCTTAACAATCTATACTTCCGCAAACAGGTAAAGGCAGTAAAAAACAAACTAACCGAAATGTTTAGTGAGAGCCGAGCGTGAATCATAAAAACTCCCGTATTCATTACGAATACGGGTGTTTTGTTTTATATTTCCTCGTCGCTCTCGAACAGCTCGCCGCGGATATCAACATCGCGGTATTTTCTTTCTTCATCAATATCGAAAACGTATTTACCGAGGTCTATTCTGCCGAAATTATGCGGACAGCGGCGTTGACTCAGCGGTGGCTTTTGCATATAGTTTTCTCCGTACACCCAATTAAGATATGGATAACTGTCCTCGGGTACGGGGGCGGCGATATCCTCGTAATCGATATAAACGGTAGTACCGAAGCCCTCGTTCGGCAACGGGTCATCATTTACCTTTTTGCCAGCAGAGTCAATTAGCCATTTTGTGTTTTTCTGATTTTTAAACAGGGTGGCAAAGAACTCGAAAATACGGTGCCATAGTCCCCACGGGATAAGCTTTAAGAACGGCAGCGCGATAAGGGAAAATCTGTAATGATAGTGTCGGCGTACCGAGCCGTACCACTTAATATCATTACAAACCGTAAGGAAAGCCAAAATAAAACGGTGAATTCGGCGGATAATGCGGTTATTACTCGTCTTATCATAAACGAGAACATCACAGAAGACACCGTCACGGAATACGTTATGGCTGGAATAATTGGTTGAGAAATATGTGCCGTGCATACGGATTTTATCAAGCGTATAGTGGCTGCCGCTCTTATTAAGCGGACCCGAAAGATAGAAGCCGTCAGACAGTTCTGTTTCGCAGACCTTACGGAATTTTTCGAGGTCCTCGCGAAGCATACCTATATCGAGGTCATCGTCCCACTCGATAGCGCCGTGCTCACGAACGGCACCGAGCAGACTGCCGCCTGCAAGGAAATACTTGATATTATGCTTACGGCAGATTCGGTCGATTTCAAGCAATATTTTTGTTTCAAGCGCCTGAATATTCTTAATTTTACCGTTATAGAACT
>JAZULY010000116.1:0-2566 GCA_045603355.1 Acutalibacteraceae bacterium
TAGAACCCTGTAAATATGTAACGGTGATTTTGCCGTTCACATCATAACCCTGACGGATACCGATTATCGGCTTTGTGGGGTCTATAGTACCCGCACCGTCATTAAGCTCGCCGCCACCGAGAGCTACGTTAGGATTACAGAAAATAAATTCACTGTCTCCAGTAATCTCAAGATTATAAAATGCGGTTGAGTGAATAGCAACAATGTTGCTGGGAAGCACAACTCTGCGGAGATTTGTAGCGTTGAACGCAGAAAAGCGGATGGTAATCTCCTCACCGCCGGGAGTAAATACTACGTTCTCCAGATTTGTACAACCCGAAAAGTTACTTCCGGGTATTTCCGAAACACCACCGGGGATTACAATTTCCTTCAGACTTGTACAGTCAACAAAAACGTTGCCCCATGTGAAGCCGGTAAGAGAAGCGGGGAGATCGACAGTCTTAAGGTTGGTACAACCCTTGAAGGCTTCGCCGCCAATCTGCTCAATACCTTCGCTGATAATAACATTTTCAAGATATGTAGCATCCAGAAAAGCATGAGAGTAAATCATTGTGATTCTTTCGCCAAACTGGTCCATAGAAGGAATTAAAAGGTTCGGCGACTCTTCGCCCCAATAGGCGTAAAGAACGCCGTCCTCGATATCCCAATCGTCCCAATTGATTTCGTATTTAGCCGCAGATGCATCTATTGCGCCGACAAAGCACATAGTAAAGAGCATACAAAGCGCTACAATACTTGTTAACAGTTTTTTCATAACCATTCTCCTTTTGCATTATTTTTTTGCTCTTTTATCATAACATATTTCTTATGTTCGGTCAATACATTTTATCTAAAAAACTCTTTAAATTCCGCCGATTTTATGGCATTATCGCAAAAGCGCAGACAGAAATTATCCGTCTGCGCTTTTATTAAAAATTATTCTTGTGTTTCGGGCTCGTCTACAGGTGCTTCGACGGGCTCTGCAACCTCTTCCTCAGGTGCTGCTAAAGCGGCTGCCTCGGCTGCTTTCCGAGCCTCTCTGGCTGCCCTTCTTTTCTTTTTCTTCTGTGCGCGAACTACGACAACTATAACCACCACGATGATTAAAATAAGTATAACCGCAGCAAATACAATAATGACAACTGTGATAATAGGCTTCCAGTCTATCGAACTGCCTACAGTTACGGTGCTGTTATTATTATTGTTGTTGTTATTGTTATCGGTGTTATTGTTTCCTGTTTCATTTCCCGAAGCCGTACCCGAAAAACTGACTGCAGGATCTTCCTCTAACTTTTGGGTGCCGTCGTGAACTACGTCCTCCATACCCTCGGGAGCGTAAACAGGGGCAACCTCCTGCTGACCGTAATCACTCTGATTTTCGGGTAATTCATCAAAATAAGACTGCGGCTTGGTTTCAACCTTAGACTGTGCATTAGGCAGATTATCGGCGAAATACTTTGCCGCAGCAGAGCCCTCGGGGCATATAATGGTAATCTTAACGTTGGGATTCTGAGCGAAAATACCCTGTGCTTTCATCGGCTCTTTTTCCTCGCCGCCGCCGAGTTTCACATCGGGATTACAGATAGTAATTGTAAATTCATCGCTGAGAAGCTCTGCAAATGCTCTGGACTCTATCTGCTCAACGCTCTCGGGAAGAATTACCTCGGTAAGACCTGTCTGCAAGAAGGACTGATAGCCGACAGTCTTGATACCGTAAGAAAAAACAACCTCTTTTAATTTCGGGGACAGAGCAGCAAATCCGTCCGACACTCTCACGAGGCTTCCCGGAAGGGTAATCTTTTCGAGTTTAGGACTGTTTACGAGATTGGAACCGTATCCAAGATTTATAAGCGAGGAGGGGAAAACAACCTCTGTAAGGTCGGGCATTTCCTTAAAGCATGCGCCGTGCAACGTAGTAATACCGTTTGCTACAACGATTTTTGTAATGCCAGACTTTCCTGCGAGCGCGTTTGAATTAACCTCTTTGATCTTTACGCCGTACTGGTCCATATTGGGAATAGTAACCACGGTATCGGTACCCGAATAGCCGTGAACAATACCGTCTTCGATGTCCCAGTTATCCCATACTATTTTGTCGTCGGCTGCCGCTGCTGTGAAGGAAAAACTCATCACAAACACAAGGCAGAGTGCCAAGACTGTGCTTAAAAACTTTTTCATAATAATTCTCCTTTGTTATTATAATATAACGGCGTTTTTGAACACCGATAGATTAACATCGTTTGACGGAAGGCTATCAAGCGTGAACTCCATACCCACCATTTTATACTTCGATGGCGCGAAGGTGTTATACCTCATTAGTTCTACCCTATGCTCGCCTGCTATTTCGGCGACCGCCGAAAGGTTTTCAGGCGTATCGGTAATACCCGGGATAAGCGGAACGCGGATAACGTGCTCTACACCCGAGTTTTTAAGTATCTCGTAGTTTGCGAGTATCTTCCTATTCTCCACACCCGTATATTTTTTATGTAATGCGCTATCGACTATCTTTATATCAAAAAGCACATAATCGACCGCCGATAAGATTTTTTTGAAGGTGCCCGAGTCGCAGTAACCACTCGTTTGCAAG
>JAZULY010000117.1:0-2154 GCA_045603355.1 Acutalibacteraceae bacterium
GTAAAACCGTTACGGGCGCCCACAATATCCCCGTTCTTGCCGATACCCTTATTTCCGATATTGATATAAAAAACGCGTGTGCTGTGGTGCTGCCGGGCGGAATGCCGGGCACACTGAATCTTGAAGGCAGCAGCGGGGTTATCAATGCCGTAAAATACGCCTATGATAATAATTTACTCATAGCGGCTATCTGTGCCGCACCGTCTGTTTTAGGTCACCTGAATATGCTCGTCGGTAAAACCGCCACCTGCTATGACGGCTTTGAAAAGGAGCTTATAGGCGCGCGTCTGTCTGATGAGCCCGTCTGCACAGACGGCAATATTATCACCGCCTGCGGTGCTGGTGCCGCTCTTGATTTCGGCGCACAAATAGTCGCATATTTAAAGGATGAAAAAACCGCGCAGACTCTTAAAAAGGCTATGAAATGCAGATAGGAGGGGCTTTATGGGCAATAATGAAAACAAGACACCCGAAATAGAAATAAAGGATTTTAAAATAGATGACTCGGTGTTTGAAAAGAGCGAGGATGTAGCGAGTGAGACCGAACAGTCCCGTGAGGTTGATATAGTAAAAAACATCAAAAAAGAGAAAAGGGAAGAACACCGCAAGAAGAAACTTCGCAAGAAAATCATAAAGAATATTATCTGGATGATAGTTATTGTTTTATTGTCGGTTTCTATTGCCACGGCGGTTATTGTCGCCGCGGGTGAATATTTCGGTATAGGACCGGGCAGAGGCAGAGATGTTACGGTCGAAATAGAACCGGGTATGTCTACCCGCGAAATTGCCGAGGCGCTCAAAGCGTCGGGCGCGATAAACAGCTCTACCGCCTTTAGAATTTATTCGCGAATTACGGGTAACGACGGTAAATATTCCTACGGTGTTTATACCTTTACAAACGAGCTCGGCTATAATGAACTTTGCGATATGCTGATGACACAGGGCAAAAAAGCCGATTCGGTAACCGTTACTATCCCCGAAATGGCATCGATCGACGATATGGCGGCGCTTCTCGAAGAAAACGGCGTTTGCACCGCGAAGGATTTTAAGTATGCCGTAAATTACGGTGAATTTAAGAATGACTTTATAAAGGATATCCCCGTCGATAACGTTTATTACAGACTCGAGGGTTATCTTTTCCCCGACACCTACGATTTCTATTGCTATGACTCTGAGGAATGTGCCGTTCTGGCTGTTCAGAAGATGCTCGATAAAATGGAAAAGGAATTCGATGAAGATATGATAAAGCGCGCAGAAGAGATGGGTTATTCTGTTCACGAGATACTCACAATGTCGTCTATCGTTGAGCTTGAGGCGGGCGGCAGTCCTGATGAAATGGCAAATGTAGCGCAGGTTTTCTATAACCGCCTTAACAATTCGTCCTTTACCACACTCGGCTCTTCTCCGACTATTAAGTACCCCTACGGTAACGGCAAGTATAACACATACGAGTGTGTGGGACTTCCTGTAGGACCTTTGTGTGCGCCGAGCCTTAATTCCATAAAGGCGGCTCTCTATCCAAACGAGAAGCAGACCGCTACCTACTTTGTTACCGATAAATCGATGAATTTCTACTATAATGAAACCTTGAGTGCCCATAACGCAACAATAGCCAAACTGCAAAGAGAGAATAACTGGATTTATGAATACTTCGAATAAACAAATCAAAATACCCGAGCTGCTATGCCCCGCAGGGGACTTAGTGCGCCTTAAAGCCGCCGTTGATTTCGGGGCTGATGCGGTGTATCTCGCAGGTGAGGAGTTCGGTATGCGTACCGCCGCCAAAAATTTCGGCGAGCAAGACCTTGCCGAGGGTATTAGGTATGCCCACTCTCACGGCGTTAAGGTGCATATAGCCTGTAATGTTTTGCCGCACAACGAGGAAATACCCCGCCTGCCGCAGTTTCTGGAATATATAAACGATATCGGCGCCGATGCCGTAATTGCAGCAGATATCGGCACTATAGGGCTTGTTAAAAAGTATGCGCCGAATACAGAACTACACGTGTCTGTGCAGTCGGGCATAGTCAATTACCTGACCGCTAATGAATTTTACAATATGGGTGCTAAGCGTGTTGTGTTGGCGCGCGAACTTTCCTTAAATGAGATAGCCGAAATTCGTGCTAAGACACCTAAAGATTTAGAGCTTGAAGC
>JAZULY010000118.1:0-1897 GCA_045603355.1 Acutalibacteraceae bacterium
CCGCTTGGCCTCCGACTTGGCTATGCAGGAGGGTTTCTCAACTGCGCCTGACAGTGTGCGTTCCTTAGGCTTCGGCGCGGGTATGGGGCTTCCTAATATGAAACGATATACAGATTATATGGATATAAAGTCCAAAATAGGCGAAGGTACTACTATTACGATGAAGGTCGGCTTAGAATAAGGTGGTCCTATGAATACATACGAACATTCGGTAGTTTTGGATATTGAAAAGTGCAATGGCTGTACAACCTGCCTCAGGCACTGTCCGACAGAGGCTATACGCATTCGTGACGGTCACGCCGTTATAAATGACGAACGCTGTATCGACTGCGGCGAGTGTATCCGCATTTGTCCCAATAAGGCAAAAAAGGCAAAATACAGTAAGCTTGAGCAGATGGATAGGTTCAAGTGGAAAATTGCCCTTCCCGCGCCCACCCTTTACGGGCAGTTTGAAAACCTCGATGAGGCAGACTATGTGCGCGGCGGACTTTTAAAGATAGGCTTTGATGAGGTTTTCGAGGTAGCGCGTGCTGCAGAACTCGTATCGGCATACACAAGAAAGTATCTTAAAACCGAGGGCGTTAAAAAACCTGTAATCAGTTCGGCTTGTCCCGTTGTTATGCGCCTTATCACGCTGCGCTTCCCGTCCTTAAAGGATCATGTGTTGCAGATGCTCTCCCCAATGGAGATAGCGGCAATGCTCGCTAAGGAAAAGGCGAAGACAGAGCACCCCGAACTCGATGAGTCGGATATCGGCGTATGCTTCATCTCCCCGTGCCCGGGTAAGGTGAGTTACGTTAAAAACGGCTTCGGTGAATACAAAAGCCGGGTTGACACGGTAGTATCTATAAGCGATATCTATTTTAAACTTATAAACGAGATGGACCCGAAAAATGAACTGAATTCATCTCCCGATTTCGGTAAAATAGGCATCGGTTGGTCGGTTTCGGGCGGCGAGTCAACAGCCCTTTTAAATGAGGACTATCTGGCGGCTGACGGTATCGATAACGTAAACCGCGTGCTTGAT
Organism: Acutalibacteraceae bacterium; assembly: GCA_045603355.1. Taxonomy (GTDB): domain Bacteria; phylum Bacillota; class Clostridia; order Oscillospirales; family Acutalibacteraceae; genus SIG565. The sequence goes on from JAZULY010000118.1 coordinate 1,028, forward strand.
CAAATCGAAAACGGAAATATACCCAAGCTCGAGTTTATTGAGCTGAACGCCTGCACCGGCGGCTGTGTCGGCGGTGTTATGACGGTACAAAATCCTTTTATTGCTAAGGCAAGACTGCACAGTCTTAAAAGATACCTCCCCGTATCACAGAACGTGATATCAAAGCAGGACGGCCCCTATATTCCCGAGGATTATTTCTTCAGCAGCTTCCCGAAATATAAGCCGATCTCAAGACTGAGTGACAGTATGGCTGAGTCAATGCGAATGATGGCAGATATCCAGAAGCTGAGAAAGACCCTACCGGGTATTGACTGCGGCTCCTGCGGCGCACCTAACTGCCGCGCTTTTGCTGAGGATGTTATTAAAAATAACGCGAGCAAGAGTGACTGTATTATTATGATGCGCGAAGAGGTAAAGGAATACCTAAGAAAAAAGGAAGATGAAAATGACGGTTAAGGAGCTTAGCGTTTATCTGTCGGCAGATGTTTTATCCCTGCCCGACCCTGAACGCGAGGTGAAGGGTGTGTACATCGGTGACCTGCTCAGCTGGGTTATGGGCAGAGCAAAAGAGGCGGATACCTGGATAACCATTATGTCCAACATAAATGTGGTAGCCGTAGCGTCGCTTTCCGATACCGCCTGTGTAATCTTAGCCGAAGGCGTAAGGCTTGACACCCAGGTAATAAACACCGCAGAGAAAAAGGGTGTAAACATTTTATCATCCGATAAAAGTGCTTACGAAATTGCAGTAGCACTGCAAAACGTAATTTAATATGAACAAGTATTATTACGACCTACATATTCATTCTTGTTTGTCCCCTTGTGCTGATGATGACAGCACGCCTAACAACATCGTAGGTATGGGGGTGC
>JAZULY010000119.1:0-3924 GCA_045603355.1 Acutalibacteraceae bacterium
AGGCAAGGCAGACGCAGAAGAGACCGCTATCGGTTACGTTCCGAAGGCTGAGGATATCGACCTTACCGACCTTGATTTCGACATCGAAACCTTAAAGAGCATCTTAAAGGTTGATAAGGATGTTTGGACTAAAGAGGCAGCTGAAATCGAAGAACACTACAAGAAGTTCGGCGATAAGTTACCCGAAGAACTCCGCGAACAGTTAAATAACCTTAAAGCAGCACTCAAGTAATAACAAAAATCCCGAGGTTTAACCTCGGGATTTTTTAGGATTTAGGGGCAAGGTTCAGGATTCAGGGGCAGGGTTTAGGGATTAGAAAACCCGAGGTTAAACCTCGGGTTTAATATTTTAAAATTCACAGAGCACGGTGTGTTCTGTTCCACGCTCGAATATCGGGGCGATGTCGCCGTCGATTTCCTTGCCGTCAACCGTCAGTTTGTAACTGCCCGTGCGCTTAAAGGTAATATTATATGTAGCGCCGCGGTAAACACGGGAAACAAACACATCATTCCATTCACTCGGTAGGCAGGGTTTAATCCTTAGACCCGTAAACTCGCCGCCGATACCGATCATATATTCGGTAATATCGCGGTAAATCCAACCTGCGGTACCCGTTATCCACGAGTAGGGAGCGTAACCTGCGCGGTTTGCCTCCTGCGGTCCTAAATACATATTACTTACAACATACGGCTCAACACCCGAGTCGGCATTTGCGGGGTTATCGTAGCTTATCATTTTGAGTGTTTCAAAAGCAGCGTCCGCCTTGCCGAGCTTACAGTCAGCGGCAATCTTAAATGCAACGCCGTGGTTATAAACCGAGCCGTTCTCAAATCCGCCGGGGATAAAGTAAGCCATACGGCCGATATGCAGATCCTTTTTGCTGTATGCGGGAGCGCACTGCACATAACCGAAATCACATCTGAGTTTATCCTCAACCGTCTGCATTATTTTGTTGAGACCGTCATTATCAAGCATATCTGCAAGGACCGCCCAGGTCTGTGTATTAAGATATGTTCTGCCCTGCACGTTTTCCTTAGAGCCGATCTTCTCATCCCAGTCATTAATACCGTAGATGAACTGGTCGCCCTCGAAGGCGTTTTCGATAACGGCGTTTTTAAGCACCGCTTGCTCGCCCTTTAACTGCTCTATCAGCTCTTCCTTGCCGCCCATAATTTCAAGTATGGTGCAGAATTCGGTAATAGCCTTAACCGTCGCGATACTAAGCCATGCGCTCTCACCCTTTAACTGATAACCTACATTATTAATAGAGTCGTTCCAGTCGCCGCCGCCCCAGAGCACCATATTTCTGGCACCTCTGTTATCGAGCAGGAAGCGGATACCCTTGTACATATGCTCGTATATTGTTTCCTCGGTGTCGTTATCAAAATACTTACATTTAATATCAAGTATAGAGGTATCGCCCGATTCATTAAGGTAGGCAAGTATCGTTGCGGGAATCCAGGCGGCGCCGTCGTAATAAGGCTCTTCCATTATCGGGTCAAACATACGAATCGGGTTGCCGTTGTAACGCTGATGCTTAAGGCACAGGATAATTTTGCTCTTAGCCATCTTGGTATCAAAAGCAGCGAGTCCTGCAGTATCCTGCATAATATCGCGGAAGCCCTTGCCGTAAACGCGGCCCCAGGTCTTGCCGAGAGAAATCTGACGCTTAAGCCAGATGTTTACCATTGAATTTATATATTCGTCGGGCGAATTTAGGACGTAAAGACTATCCATCTCGTCGGCATCGCGCTTCAGTTCTGTAATAACCTCCTCGAAAACACCCTTTTTCAGATATTCGCGGCTCAGTTCTATCGCGTTATCAAGACTCGTGGCGAGTCCGACCGCCAGATATAATACCTTTTCCTCGTTCGGCTGAAGGGTAAGGCAAAACTGCATAGCACCGCAGTACTTATCATCAAAAGAAGAGCCTTTACCGGTGAGCTTATCGCAGTGCAGTGCCTCGGGATTATCCCAACCGTTGTATATGCCCTTGAAGTTGACGTCACTCAGGTCATACGAGTCGGGCGTTTCGGAAGCTTTCATATAAATACCGCTGTAATCGTGATCTACCGCGAACGCGTCATGACAGAAATAAAGACCGTCAAGCGTCGGCTCATAATCGGCGTGACCGTAGGCTAAGTGTGTCGTAACGTTAGCGGCAGGGCGGCAGTAGGGGATAAGGTCAATATTCTTCGTGCTTTCCGAGTTATTTTTGACCGTAACCTTCCAAAGCTCCGCGTTGCCCGTTTTCGGCACGGTTATGGTGAACTGTGTTTCGAGCGATTTATAAACGCTGACTATCTGCTGATAACCGATACCCACATGGCACTCGAATTTTGTAAATCCCTTATTCTGATAATTGCGGTTCGTATCGTAAAATTCACCGCTATCGCGATCCTTTATATATATAAGGCGCGTAGCCTCAGGCTCTGTGAAAAGCTGGCGGCGTTCTTCGGCGCTTATGCGAAGAAAACTCTCACCAAAGCCGAAATTATTTATGTTTACTAAAAAAAGCTCGTTCCAAAGGTAATTGTCAAGCGGTCTGCGCGGACGCATATCCGTAATGACGTATTCCTTTTTCTTATCGCAAAAATAACCGATTTTTGACATAAAAAAGTCCCTCCCAAACTGCTATAACCAAAATATACCATTTTAAAAAAGGTTAGTCAACACAAAAAGGAGTCGTTATTAAAATTAAAATATTTTTGAAAAAACTATTGACATTGCAAAAATATGATGTATAATATACGATGTATGAAGGTAGGTGGCAGTTATCAAACGATGGATTATAATCGCCGTCGCGGGTGTTGCTGTTCTGGCAGCAGTGTTAGCTGTTACACTCACAACCTGCCTTGGCAAAGATGATGATACGGTTTCGTCCGATGCGAGTTCCCAGTATACCGAGTCTGAACTTGAAGATATCAGAGATTGGTGGAACACAGACGCAGAGGTTGTAGAAGAGTAAACCGTTAACTATTGATTTTGAGAATGTGCAGAAAGGGAGATTAAGCTATGAATAAGAAGTATGCAGCGCCTGATATGGAGATCACAGTTTTAAATCTGCAGGATGTTATTACATCGGATTATAATTGGGAAGAGGGCGAAGGCGAAGGCGACTGGAACGAAAACTGGAACAGTCGTTTAGGCGCTCAATAATAATTCGCAGAAATAAGAAAAGCAAGCATTGTAACATTCGTTGCAATGCTTTTTTATTTTATCGATAATTTGGCAGTATGCTATATGTTGTGTATATTAATAAAAAATTGCACATTTTTAAAAAATAATTATTAAAAATCATCTATAAAGGACTTGATTTTTATTTTAAAAGGTGGTAATATTATTGTGCAAAACTATTATACGAGGATATATAAGGAGGTATTATCGTATGAAATTGCAGAGTAAAAAACTTGGAAAGGTTTTAGCAGCCTTATTGGCATTTGTTATGATTCTTTCCACAGCCTCTGCTTGTTTCTCGGCTTTTGCAGCTGATGCAACCTATACGGTTAAAAGCGCAGCTCCCGCAATCCCGATGAACGAGGGCACATTCATTTTAACAAGTAGCCTTGAATTTGTGAATGCGTCAGGGGCTACTATCAAAGGCGCTAATGCAACTATTGCATTGGTGGATGAAGCTGACGCCGAAAATATCGAAATCGGCGAAGGCTATATTTTGGCATACGCAAAGGGTGTATACCCCGTTACCGTATCTGACGGTACAAATTCTATGGACGTATACATCGTTGTTAAAGCCTTGAATGAGAGTACTTGGTATCTCTATGATCGCGATTTCGCGTCTGAGAACTGGGCAGCTACCGCATACGGTCAGATCGCAATTCCTGACGAATGGGCAGCACAGTATGCAGTATCTACCGGTGAAAACGTTCTGTATGATTTTACACAAGTTGCACCTTATTCCACAA